>PWOA01000096.1 GCA_003564155.1 Candidatus Cloacimonadota bacterium | reverse complement strand
GTGAACTTATTTGCACTATCTCAGACGGATAGTTAATATCTTGACTATAAAACTCTTCGTCCTGTAAAAAACCTTTTTTCTTGTCTATTTCTAAACCGAAGCCTTGAGAAGGAAATATATTTACTCCTCTCTCAACTTCTGATTTATTGATACTGTAGTTATCTAATTCGACGATTCCTGTTGGCGGTATTGATAACAAAAAAGAAAAAGATAATACCTCAGGTAATCCCTCTTCCATAATTAACCCGTGCTCAGGGTGGTAGAATCTATGATATATTACTCCATCAATTTCTTCAGTTAAAACTTCGTATTCAGGCAGCCTAAATTTGATCTCTGTATAATCCTCTCCGGTTGATACCACATTAAACCCCAAAAAATCAGCATACAAGCCCATAAAAGATGTAGATAAAACCATTAAGATCACACCAACAAGCTGCAAAAGAACTTTGTTCTTAAAATTCATCATTGCCTCCACTATTTTCATATAATTATTCAATAAAAATTATTTTACGAAGGTACAGAAAAAAGTTGCAGTCAGATGATGTCAAGTAAAAAATGATGGGTTTGATTTTATGTTAATTATGGTTAAAATGATTTATGCTTAGTTAATATGATAACTCATAACACACACTACCTGAGCGAACGCCATTAACTGTAGAAGTAATATTAATAACACTTACTTAGAAAACATGTAATAATGTCTTTATTAAATGACGAACATCTCTTTTCAAACTAAAAAATAGATTTCCGATTGACAAATTGCAGGTCTTTAATAAACTTAATCTTCTATATATTGACACTAATCTTATAATACTTAGTAAGGGAGTCATTGTAATTTATGATAGGAATAATGATTGATCAAAAACTCGAGCAACATGTAAACTTAGTAAAGCAGAGTTGTGATTTTATGTTCGAAACACTTGGTTATCCCTTTAAGTATGTTAATAATTTAGACTATGATAGAGAAGGGGATATTATATTCTTGTGCAGTCTGGCTTCTCCGCCAAAGGATGAAATGATTAGATTAGCGAATAAGGGGGTTGTAGTCCACTTACAATTAGAGCCTGATCTATTTATAACTTCAAAACTATCAAGAGAGTATATTGAGTCAAATATTAGAGAGATCCAATTATTTAATAAGTTTCCTGTAATTGCACACAGAGATTTCGATAATCCGATGGAGATAATAAAATCACCATCTTATTATTGGGGTAAGATAAACTTTGATCTTCTTGGTAATATTTATTTTCATTTAGCTGGAACTGATGAGCATTTTGGTGGCCAATTCGACAATTATGGCAGATTAACAGAAGAAAGTCTTCCTTTTTTTAGTTATGCCAGGGTTGCTTATGTTAACAATATGTTGTGGATGATTGACTCTTTTATTAAAGAAATTGTTAAAGAAAATCCAACACTTTCAATCTGTAAGAAAGAATTTTGGCCACAAGGCGAGGATTTTGCTTTTTCCATAAGCCATAATGTTGATCGTCTCCAGAAGTGGGACACAAAGAGTTTATTGGGATCGACGATTTCTGACATATATTTATTGATTAGCTTGAAGTTTCCAGCTTTTATAAGAAGTGTGAAAGAAAAAATTGTATATTTGATTACTAATACTGAATATTACTGGCGGTTTGAAGATATTGGACAAATATTGAGCAAGAATTCTCTAAAATCAACTTGGTTCGTCGCTGCTTTGGATGAAGCTGATGAAGGCGAGTTAATAGATTATTGTTTCAACGATCCGGATCTTCATGAGGAGTTACGTAATATATTAAACCAAAATTGTGAAGTTGCCCTCTTAACTGATATCGCCAAATTGAATAAAGATATTTACCATGGACACTACAAGGAATTAGTTAATCAGAAAAAACGTATGGTTAATTTATTTACAGGTCGTATAAAAGGTATCCGTAATATTATTGGCACACTACCCGATGAAGCACTTAAAGAACATTATGATAAGTTGGATTTCCATTATGATGCCGGAATATCCTTTGCTGATCAAGTTGGTTTTCGTAATGGAGTTGCTTTCCCTTATCAACCTTTTTTACCTAGTCAAAAAGAAAAAAGTAATCATTGGGCAATACCGTTGGTTTTTTCTGATCACTATCTGCAGATTACTAAGCACAAATTAGTTTCAAAAGCTAAAGCGATGGATATAATCAAAAATCTAATAAATACTATTAAAGAGACTAACGGCCTGCTTACTTTGAATTTTTCAATGTCCAATTTTCACGATATTAGTTATGCTCCCGATTTATTAGAGTATACCATAGGATTACTAAAAGCACGAAATACATTTTCCGGGACTTTGGAGGAACTAACTGATTGGTGGGTAAGAAGAAAAAATGTAGATATCAAAGAAGATAAGGGCAAAATAGTTTTAATCTCACCGGAAAACATAGATAAGATGACTATCAATCTCTTGGGTAATCGAACAGTTTCAAAAATTAATGGAGCGGATTCAGTTATTGTAGACAACGTTATCACTTTAAATAATATAAAAAAAGACGTTAATGTCGTTATCTATTATAAACATGATGACCAGATGTACGTATCTATGGATGCTGATGAAAATACTTCTAACTCAGGTTAAAAACGCGAAAAAATCTTGAAGCAGGAATCTTTAAGTGGGCAAAAAAGTTCAAGAGGGTTTGAAATCTTTTAAGATACTATTGATAGCTTACTATTTCCCGCCTTTAGGAGGACCGGCTTCCATAAGATTGGGTAAATTGTGCAAGTATTTAAGGAAATCCGGTATTGAAGTTGATGTTATTTCGGTTAAGAATATTCTTTATCATTCTTATGATTATGAGTTAGCAGCTGAATGTAAGCCTAATCATATAGAATATGCATCTTCTTATGATTTAACAACTATCTTATATATAATTAAAAAAATATGGTCTCTTAAATTCAAATATTTCTCAGGGAAAAAAGACAAAAAGTGGAGCGATAGGAATAGAGAGATCTACTTTTGTTTACCTGAGTGGTTAAGGTTAATTATAAAAAAGATCTACCCGGTAGATGACAAAATATTATGGTTGTATTCTGCTCAAAAAGTAGGTTTGAAGTTACTAAGGTCTAACAACTATGATGTGATTGTTGCAAGCATGGGTCCCTATACATCAGGTCTTGTGGGTTACAAACTCAGCAAAAAAACTGGAACTCCACTTTTGATTGACTACCGGGATCATATGACGATGAATCCTTATGAAATATATCTCACTCCTTTACATAGACACATTGCTGAGAAATATGAGAAAAAAATTATTAAACAATCAACTTACTTGACGTGTATCGGTGAAACTATGCATCAAGAATTAACCGCTAAATACCGGGAAGATTTCCCCACAAAATCAACAATTATTTACAACGGATTTGATGAAAGTGACTTTGTTGTATCAACAAAGAAAAATAACATTCCTTCAAAAAAAGTTGATGCTAAAATTGCTTCTGATTGTGTTTTAACATATACAGGCAATTTCTATCAGCAAAGAACACCTTATTACTTTTGTCAGGCGCTTTTACTTTTGAAAAAAGAAAACCGGCTCCCACAAGACTTAAAAATTAGATTTGTAGGTAATTACCATCGAGATGCTGAAATAGTTTTAAGAGATAAAAATCTTAAAGATTTAGTTGAGGTTATACCCTATCAAACACATAGAAAATGTCTGGGAACAATAATGGAAAGTACTGGCTTACTACTTTTTATCCCAAGTAAAGATGGAGCTGGTGTTTTAACCAGTAAGATTTTTGAATATTTAAGAAGTGGTAAGCCAATATTGGCTATGGTGCCTCAAGCAGGAGAAGCAGCTCGGATTATTAACAATTATCCAAGTGTTATTTGCTCTCCTCAAAGCGTTGAAAATATTGCAGAATCAATTGTTAATTTTCACTCAGAATTCTGGCGAAAGCAGACAGAAAACCATAGAAAACTTAATAAAGATTATCCACTATCAAACAGTATCTGCAAGTTTTCGAGAGAAAAACAGACGCAGAAATTTATGGATTTGTTGCAATGAAAAAGATCAAGTTGGTTCACGTTCAATTACTACCCCTGCTTTCGGGAGTTCAAGTTATAATGCTCGATTTGCTCGGATCACTCGACAGGAATAAATATGAAATCTACGTAATATCTAAACCGGATATCAATAATAGTAATAACAAGCAATCTTTAGGTATAAAATCGCCCTTAGTAACAGCAGTTGAAGGTCATGGGTATAATTATATCCCTGTTAAATCATTAAGAAGAAATATATCACCTCTCGACTTCATTGCATTAATCCAATTGTTTCTGATATTTCGGCATCATAAATTTGATATTGTCCATACCCACTCTTCCAAAACAGGACTGTTAGGGCGCATTGCTGCAAGGTTAACCGGTATAAAAAAAGTTATTCATACAGTTCATGGTTTCCCTTTCCATGAACACCAATCACAGACTGCTCAAAAAATATACAGATTATTAGAAAAATTTGCTGCTAAATTTTGTGATAAGGTTGTAGTTGTTAATCAATTTGAAAGGGAATTGGCTATCAACTCAAAACTTATACCGGATTATAAGATCGTTACAATATACAATGGCATAAAGACTCTTGACAAAGTTGAACCTAAAACATATCCTATAAACACTAAAAAGAAATTAAAAAAGATTAACTCTCTGTTATCAAAAACCGATAAAGATCTCTCTTTACCTCAAACACCTTTTATTATCGGCACAGTTTCTAGATTTACCGCTGCCAAAAATTTAATCAATCTAACTAAAATTGCTATTCGATCCTGCAGACGCAACAAAGAATTAATCTTTATCTTTGTAGGTGATGGTGAGCTTTATGATGAGTGTAAGGATTTAGTTATTAAAAGTGGTATGGAGATGAGAATAATTATGCCCGGATGGCAAACGAATATCCAAGAATGGCTTGACACGATGGACGTATTTATTCTTTATTCATTATGGGAGGGTTTATCTATGTCAATACTTGAAGCGATGGCATCGGGGTTGCCGATAATTGCTTCAAACATAAAAGGAAATAATGAATTGGTAACAATAAATAACGGTACATTAGTTGATGTTAAAGACCATGAAGGTTTGCAAGAATTGCTGGTATCTTTACCCTTAAGAGATAAGGAACTATCAAAATGGAGCAAAAACTCGATTGTAAGAGTAAAAGAAAATTTCAGCCACACGAAATTTGTGGAAAACTATCTCAACTTATACGAGAATGAATAGTCTATATTCAGTCAGTAAATTAATGGAAACAAATCAAACTACTAATATTACATGAGATAATGTCGTAGTAAACAGAGTTAACAAATGATCTTTCTTATCACAGGTATTATCGTTTTCTTAGCGACTTGGTTCTTAGTCCCTTTAAATATTAAAGCATCTCTAAGACTTGGTTTAATTGATGAGCCTACCCAAGACAGCGTACATAAAAAACCGATACCCTTAAGCGGCGGCTTTTCAATTACTATTCCGGTTGTGTTAGCACTAGTATTCTTAAACTATTTCTTCTTAGATTTTACCGGCTTCCCGAATGTTATGTACTTTGTTATTGGTTGTTTAGCAATAATGGTTACCGGTATAATTGACGATAAACTCAAACTGTCGGCACTTCAGAAGATTGGGTTTCAGGTAATAATTGCCGTTTTTATGTATTATAGCGGCTACCAAATCACGTTATTAACAAACCCTTGGAATAATGCTATCTCCTTAGGTTTATTATCATTTCCGGCAACAATAATCTGGTTTTTATTCTTAATCAATGCATTCAATTTAATCGATGGTATTGACGGCTTAGCAACCGGTATTGCCATAATCGTATCGGTTATCTTAATGGGTGTCGCATATCGTTTTGATAATCTGTTCCTGTTTTCAACCAGTTTGATCTTTTTTTGTGCAAATTTGGCATTTATGAAATATAATTTCCCGCCCGCCAGAATATTTTTAGGCGATGCAGGCAGTCAATTGCTCGGTTTTTATTTTGCAGCTATAGCAATAACGGGTAATATGCAATATAAAGGTATTACTGCAATAACTTTGTTGATTCCTATTATCGTTATGTTTATTCCTTTGGCAGATGTCGTTTTGGCAGTGATGAGAAGGATCAAATACCGCAAAAATATTTTTAAAGGTGATCGGCATCATTTACACCATAAATTGCTTAAAATCGGTTTACCAACGAAAACTATCAACTACTTATGTTATTTCATTACTTTTCTTTTTGGATTGATTGCTTTCGGGTTTTCATATGCGGATAAGAATATTCTCTTTACAATTTTAGTGGCTTTAGCGATAGTGGTTTTTATAGTGTGTTATCTTATATTAAGAAAGGAGTTAAGAAAATGAAAAAAAGCTTCCTGATCATTATGTTTATAACGATCAGTATAAATATTGTATCCTTGCGTAACTGGCAGATTTATACAAATACTACTCATATATACGATATTATCGAGATAGACAACAAAATCTATCAAGCTACTTGGGGAGGATTAGAAGTCTATGATATCGAAAATGATTCCTTTGTAAAAACATATACGATTTTTGATGGTCTGGAAGATCAAAACATTAAAACTATTTCCTATCTCGAGTCTTCTCACACTACTCTTTTGGGAACTTCCAAAGCCGGTATAAATAGGATTAGAGATGATGTCTTTCAAACCCCAATAAATGAAACAATTGGACTACCTGATAATAAGGTAAATATTATTGTCAATTGTGATGCTTTGATATATGTTGCTACTGATGAAGGTTTGACTGTTTTTAAAGACGTTCCGGACTTCCCTTACCCACTGCCCATAAACCATTATGCTACCCACAATGGCTTAGCGTCAACAAATATTACATCTCTTGCATTAGCACAGAACGGGTATTTGTTTATCGGAACCGATCAAGGATTAAACTATGTTCACACAAGTGAAATGTTTAATATTACTGCTTGGCATCTCGTTAATACCAATAACTCATCTTTGCCGGATAACCGTATAACTTCTTTGAGCATAAATGATAATCTTTTAGCTATTGGAACTCAGGATGGACTAGTAAGAACAAAAATTGATGACAATATCGGTTTGTTAAGGTATCTTGATCTGTTTACCGAATGGGAAGTGTTTACTGAAGATTCTCATCCTTTAGCCAGTAGAAGAATTTTTTCTGTCTATGTAGACAACAAATTTCAAGTTTGGACTTCATACGGTGTCTGGAACAATAATAATCTACTTATAGAGCAAACTGAGGATATCGTAATCACCAGAATATCATCAAACAACGTTTTTACCCACTGGCAAAATCACAATAATGGTCTTATTACTGATCAGATTAAAGGTTTTAGAGAGATCAATGATGTTATCTTTATCTACACATGGGGAGAAGGTTTATTTTTCTTTGAAAACAGTATTTGGAAGAATCGCAAATCTGATACTATGACAGCCAATAATATTACAGATATATCAGTTGATTTAAATGGTAAGATTTGGGTATGTAATGGATTCGTTGGAGGAGATATTCAAAGACGAGGTAATCCGGGTATCTCCGGTTTTGACGGTAATAGTTGGACAACCTTCCGGGCTGCTACAAGTCCATTGGTTCACGATCGAATATTCAGGATTACAACCGACGCTCGTAATCGCAAGTGGTTTGGTAGCTGGAATCATGGTATATCCGTATTTGATGAAAACAAAGATACATGGTATCATTATAATCGAGGGAATGGCCTTCCTGCCAATGAAATCGGTGCTTTAACAACTGATGATGGAAATAATATCTGGATTTCTGCTTATTCGGGAGGAATGGTTGTTGTTGAATTAGATGCAATTGAGAACACTGGAACTATTCCGACAATCGCATCATTTCACCTCTATTCACCCAACATACCTTATTCAGATGTAATAAATATATTTCCTGCGTCTGATATGACATTTTTCGGTTCGTTTTATTCCGGTATAAGATATTGGGATGCTACCGGGTTCCCTCAAACACATCAAACAGGTGATGATTGGAAAAAACCGCCATTCCCGCAGCTGAGCGATGGTTATATCTATGTTTATGGTATTGATTCAAGAGAGACTCATTGGGGTGAAGAAGTATGGATAGCTAGTGAAAATGGTCTATTTATGTATGATACATATAACAGTCGCTGGTACCGGTATGGCACAGGTATAAAAAGACATGTGTGGCTAAATAATGACTGGGAAAGAGATAAACTTTATTTTGTAGATGAAGAAAGACTATATGGTGCAGCTCCGACATTTCCTACAGCTATTTTGATTGATCCTTTTGACCGAGTTTGGATCGGTACGGAATCCAATGGACTAACTATCTACGATATCAATACAGATCGGTTTAGAGTGTATAATACAAATAATTCGCCATTAGTTTCAAATAATATTACTGCATTAGCATATGAACCATATTCCGGCAATCTTTATATAGGTACCGATAATGGATTAAACTCTGTAGAAATAGGAAAAATATTAAAAGCTGATGACCCACCATTAGCAACGACAGTTGTTTATCCCAATCCATTTTATCCTGATAAGGGGCAGGTAGTTACAATAACCAATAAAGTAGCGGACGAACATACTATAATGCCTCAAGGTGACAATAAATGTAACATTTATAATATCAAAGGTGAACTTATTATTACCTTAGAAGAAAACCGGTATTTTGAATTCTCATGGGACGGGATAAATAGTGAAGGTAAAAAATGTGGCAACGGTATATACTATTATGTTGTTTCTGCTTCTGATGGTCAAACCGAAAGAGGTACTATCGTTCTGATAAGATAGTTAAAATATTGGGCTATAGTAATAAATAACTGAAACATTCTTTGATGTCCGAATAAAATTATATTGTAAAAAGATAATAGATTACGAAAACATGTCAGTGAAATATCGTTCTTCCCCTTATTATACTAATGTCAAGTTCTCTGAGATCAAGTATTTGAATAGTGAGCTTCGCAAAATCCCTAACCGTAAAGTTTTCTTTATTGATGATAAAGTTTGGGATCTTTATGAACCTTTGCTTAAAAATGTCATATCATCAAACCCCATGGTAAAATTGAAATCTTCAGAGAATGATAAATCGTTTGAAAAATTCACGCAAATTTTGGCTAATCTTTCAATATGGAATATAAACCGCAATGATTCAATTGTGGCTATAGGTGGTGGTGTGATACTAGATTTGGTAGGTTTTGCGGCATCAGTATTTAAAAGGGGATGCCGCTTAATCTTTATACCGACAACTTTTGTAGCCATGGTTGATGCAGCCATTGGTGGGAAAAATGGAATTAATCAGATAAAGTCAGACGATGACAAGCATAATATGGTCTGTAAAAATCAGATAGGTACTTTTTATCCGGCTAACGAAGTAATAATTTGCCCTCAATTCTTAGAAACTTTGACTGAAATTGATATGCTTAATGGTTGGGCAGAATGTATAAAAATTTCACTTTTAATTCCCAATAAGCTTTATAATTCTATTATGAATTGTAGTAAGACGGTATCCAAAAATATCATCAGAGATGCGATAAATTTTAAAGAAAAACTATGCCGTAATGATCTTTATGACCGTTCTACTAGAAGAAAACTAAATTTAGGACATACTTTTGCCCATCTTATAGAAACAGCCTCATCCTTTGAAGTACCTCACGGCATAGCAGTTGCATTGGGTATTAGGTGTGCTGCTGCAATAAGTTTGAAACAAGGACGTATAGATAACCATAATTATCACAAAATAATTAAATCTTTGGATATATTTAATTTCCCTAAATCTATACCTTCAAAATATTGTTTGGAGATTAGTAATAGAGGCACGGAAATTTTACTGAGAGACAAAAAAACGACTCATAATATAAAAATAGTAGTTTTTGCAGGGTTTCAGAATACTCGCGTCATTTCATGTAATGATCCTCAAGAAATTGTTAGTACTCTTATTAATCTTTGAATCAAGACATAAAACATGCTCTCAGTTACGCTTTAAAACCTTCTACATTAATACTAATCGCATATTCGGCAAGAGACTGTCCAACTTCCAAATTATTCGAGATAACATTGCCCAAAGGGTCGTTTGTATCAAAGTCGAAACATCCGGATAGTCCTTTGCTGGTAATTTTTACATTATAAAGCCCAGAAGCCTTAACGCTCTCTTCATAATCATCGATAGTTACGGCTCCGGCAATGCAACCTATATAAGCACTAATATCTTGTCTTATTTTGGCAGGCAACTTTCGGAGAAGGGCAATGTCAGATATTGCAATTCTTCCACCCGGCTTTAACACTCTGAAAATTTCTTTGAAAACTCTATGTTTATCGGGTGAGAGGTTGACTACACAATTACTAATGACCACATCAACACAGTTATCGGCTACAGGCAGGTTTTCAATTTCACCAAGCCTGAATTCGACATTTTCAGTTCCTTTATTGAGAGCGTTATCTTTTGCTTTTTCAATCATTTGAGGAGTTATATCTACACCAATTACCTTACCCTTGTTACCAACCTTGGTTGCTGCTATAAAGCAATCGAAACCCGCACCTGAACCAAGATCAAGGACTGTTTCACCAGCCTTGAGATTTGCTAAGACAATGGGGTTTCCGCAGCTGAGTCCTAAATTAGCGTCCTCGTGTCCGATTGACAACTCTTCCTCAGTATAACCTATCGACTTAGCGAATTCTTTAACATTAGGTTGACAAGGGCCGCACCCGCATCCTTTTTCCCGGATGGCAACCTTACCGTAAGCGATTTTTACGTTTTCTTGTATCTTCTTCGTATCCATATATACTCCTAAATTTATTATTGTGAGAATAGTTATTGTAATGAATATACTAATAGGTTACTCACCCGCAGTCAAATTAATTGTTACTTTCAAAAGGAGTATTTCAAGAGTTCTTTGTGTTATTATTGCCGGGAATATTATCAGGCATGTTACTGCTAATGTTTCCAAGACGTAAGTTACTGTCTAGTAATATAAGTAATTCGGGGAAATCTGTTTACAATCTTTTTTTCCTTTACATATAATCCCTTAAGAGTGAGGTGCCTATATAAAATTATGTGAGGTTTAGATGCGATCGCTTACCAAGAAGCGGAAAATACAGGAAAAAAAGAGAAAATTAAAAAGGACAGTATATTGGGTTGTGGTATCCTTTATTATTCTGTATGTCCTCTTCGGTGCTAGGTTCAATCTCATACATTATATAAAAGCGCGCAGGGATAATAAATTCTACCAAGAACAGCTCCAAAAATTTATCCGTGAGAATGAAAACTTAAAAGAACAGATCAAAGACTTGAGGAAAAATCCTGAAACATGGGAAAGAATAGCTCGCGAGAAATATGGTATGCAAAAGAAAAATGAAAGAGTAATTTATTTTCAGGATCATGATGAATAACTTGAGTAAATAATTTATCGATGCCTAACAAAAATATTATTCTAGCAGCAATAAACTCAAAGTATATCCATACTAACCCTGCTCTTCTTTATCTCAAGGCATTATCTGATTCAGTTCTTAATTCATCGCAAATAAACATTGTTGAATTTACTATTAATGAGAATATATATGACATTTTAAGCCGGATAGTAATCCAAAAACCAGATGTAGTAGCTTTTTCCGTATATATTTGGAATTCGCGAATAATTAAAGAACTTATAATTGACCTTCCAAAAGTTCTTGCTGATATTGTAATTGTTTTAGGGGGTCCCGAAGTAAGTTACAATGCTCAGCAATGGATAGAAGCTTACAGTAATATCGATTATATAGTAATCGGGGCAGGCGAATCCGGATGGCTTGCATTATTAGAAAGTGACTTCAATTATCCCTCCGAAATAGTAAATCTGAATAACATCCATCTTAATGAATTACCTTTTTTATACGAGAATGATAGTTTTTCCCTAAGACCGGATGATTCGTTTTCTATTAAAGGGGATATATCAATTAAAAATAGAATAGTTTATTACGAAAGTAGTCGTGGATGTCCATTTAAGTGCAGTTTCTGTCTATCTTCAAGGCAAGATATAAAGATTGAATTTAGAGATATTGAGAAAGTTAAAGAAGAGTTGGATTTTTTCATTAAACATAGGTTCTCTTTGGTCAAATTTGTTGATCGTACTTTTAATTGTCACCCGGAACACTATCAATCTATTTGGGAACATCTGCTTAAGAACAATATAAACACCTGTTTTCATTTTGAAATTAATCCTTTGTTAATTACTCATGAAGATCTCACAATTCTAAGAGAAATTCCAGCAGGATTTTTTCAATTTGAAATTGGTGTACAGTCAACACATATGCCCACCTTAACAGAGATAAAAAGATACCCTGAAAATCAAATAAGCAATAGATCTCATAATTGGCAAGATATTGCATCTAAGATAAATTCATTGCCACGGAATATTAGTATCCATCTCGATTTAGTTTTTGGGCTGCCTTACGAAGGATATGAACAGGCAAAAAAATCGTTTAACGATATTTTTAATCTGCAACCTGATGCTTTTCAACCAGGAATGTTAAAAGTAATACCGGGCACAGAAATGGAAAGCAAATCAATATCTTATAATATGGTTTATCAAAATGATTCTCCTTATCGTGTTTTACAGACGGAATGGATTAGTTTCGAGCAACTCAATAGACTCGCCCATATAGAACATTTGGTGAACAATCTCTACAATTCACATAAATATGAACGAACAGTTGATTATCTGGTACGGATGTTTGATTCTCCTTTCTGTTTATTTACAGAATTGGAAAGCTATTGGCGCGAAAATAATGTTAATTATTGGCTTAAAGATTGGAGCAAAACAGCAAGTGTTATTATAGATTTTATAATCGATAAAGATGATCGACATGAAAACGTAGTTAAAGATTGTTTGCGTTGGGATTTATGCTTTCATACAGGGCTAACCGCATATGTACATTTCCTGAAAAACTCAAAAATTGAGAAATTAACTAAACTGTTGCATAAAGTGAAAAAAAATCATCATGCTGCGAAGTTCTTCCCTTCAAATTTTTTCAAACAAAGAAAAGTTATGATATTCCAGTTATTAACCCGAGAATTTTCCGATCTCTACAATATTGATAAGGACAGTTGTTTTATAATTGCCCGTACCGATACCGGAGTAACATATCATAAACAAATTGATCTGAAAGTTTTACATGATTTAGTGTAAATAATCATTAATCATAACGAATATGTTTTTCATGTGGTGTGTCAAGTCATAAGGTATATGTTGTTAGTTTTCAGTTGACGAATAAGATTTCCAGGATTTTTTGTCATCTACCTTTGGATAGCTGAATGAAGTCAGACGGAAAAGATAATTTAACATTTATAATAGTAAGAGAGGTAAAATGTCATATATAAAATCATACATGAAAAGATCTCACTACAGTGGTGATGTGACTGAAGATAATATCGGACAAGAAGTCATACTTATGGGTTGGGTTCATCGCCGCAGAGATTTGGGCAATTTAATATTTATCGATTTACGTGACGTTCACGGTTTAATTCAATTAGTATTCCATCCTGAAAATGAGAAGCTGCATAATACAGCTCATTCCTTGAGAAACGAGTTTGTTATTGGTGTGAAAGGCACGGTAACTTCTCGAAAGGAAGGTAACATCAATCTGAATATGAAAACCGGTTCTTTAGAGATTGATGTTTGTAAGTTGATAATATTTAGCGAATCCGATCCTTTGCCGATGCAAATAAATGAAAACATTTTACCTGAAGAAGAGCATCGTCTTGAATACCGTTATTTGGATTTACGACGTGAAAAATTACAAAAAAACATTATAGTTAGACATCAGATAATTCACCTCATGAGACAATTTCTTGTTGAACAGAGTTTTGTCGAGATAGAAACACCCATCCTAATGAAAAGTACTCCTGAGGGGGCACGTGATTATGTAGTCCCCAGCAGAATCTATCCCGGCAGCTTTTTTGCTTTACCACAATCTCCTCAAATATATAAACAACTTTTAATGGTAAGTGGATTTGACAAGTATTTTCAAATAGCAAGATGTTTCCGGGATGAAGACCTTAGAGCTGATAGACAGCCCGAGTTCACACAATTAGATTTAGAAATGAGTTTTGTAGAAGATGAAGATATCTTCAAAGTAATGGAAGATATGTTTGTCATGCTATTCAAACAAATCCTTGATATTGATCTGCCTGCTCCCTTTCCACGTATGACTTATAACGAAGCTATGACTAAATATGGTTGTGATAAACCTGATATAAGATTTGATATGCAAATAATAGATCTCTCCACTACCTTTTCAACCAGTAACTTTATAGTATTCCAGTCGGTATTAATCAATGGTGGTTCTGTTCGATGTCTAGTAGCGCCGGATGCTGCATCATACAGCCGAAACCAAATAGATGAGTTAGTCGATATAGCCAAGCATTTAGGTGGAAAAGGATTAGCGTTTTGTAAAGTCGATAATGGAGATTTAAGTAGCGGTATTGCAAAATTTATATCTAATAATGAAAAAGAACAGCTTATAGCTGAAACTCAAGCCAAAGATGGTGATTTAATTCTTTTTGTAGCCGATAAAAATGAGACTGTTTTTAAAGTTTTAGCCGGTATAAGAAATGTTATGGGCGAAAAATTAGATCTTATTGATAAAAACAAATTCTCATTCCTCTGGGTAACCGATTTCCCGCTATTTATGTTCGACGAGGATGAGCAAAGATGGTATACTGTACATCATATGTTTACTCTTCCAAAAGAAGAACATCTCTCTTACTTTGATGATGAGGATAATTGGCATAAAATCGAGGGACATCTATATGATTTAGTATGTAACGGAGTTGAACTCTCTTCAGGTAGTATTAGATGCCACCTGTTAGATATTCAAACAAAAATTTTTAATGTTTTAGGATTTACCGAAGAAGAGTTGCAGGAAAAGTTCGGATTCTTTTTGGAAGCATTAAAATATGGCACACCGCCCCACGGGGGGATAGCTCCCGGTATTGATAGGATCGTTATGCTAATGACAGGTGCTGAATCTATTCGAGATGTTATCCCTTTCCCCAAAACACTAAAGGCTGTCGATTTGATGAGTAAAGCACCATCAACCATAACAGAAGAACAATTAACGGAACTATCACTTTCTATAAAAAAACCGCGATCTTAATATTAAATTATCATGCCAAAGAAAAGAAATATTGCAATCTTATCTTCAGGAAAGAGTAGAGGCTCAAATTTTATTGCTATCGTTGATTATTATAAAAGAGAAAACCTACCTGTCAATGTTGCTTTCTTAGTTGTTAATAACGAGGCGGCTCCAGTGATAGATAAGGCAAAAAAGTTAGGTGTGAAAGTATTGGTTTTATCAACAAAAAACATGGATAGATTTGAAAATATACTTTTAAAGGCCTGTAATGAATACAAGATTGAACTCATAGCCTTGACCGGCTTTTTAAAAAAACTTTCTCCAAATTTTATTGCAAATTTTAACAATCCAGTCCTGAATATTCATCCGGCTTTACTGCCTAAGTACGGTGGGCGAGGAATGTATGGCCTTAAGGTTCATCAGTCTGTTTTTGAAGCTCAAGATAATATATCCGGAGTTACAATACACTACGTAAACGATGAATATGACACCGGTGAAGTGATTACCCAAAAGACTATTGACATTTCAAATTGTCAATCTCCTGAAGAAGTATCCCAAAAAGTTTTAAAGCTTGAACACGAAATGTATCCTCCAACAATTTATAAAGTATTAGAAAGTATTAAATAATATTGGCCCAATTAATTGATGTTGTTGATAATTTGATGCATTGCTCATCGTGATCTAGTCCAATATTAGTCGTAAGTTATGGATTCTAAATTGAAAACATTTACTATAACAACTTTCGGTTGTAAAGTCAACCAGTACGAATCATTTTGTATTGCAGATGATTTTGTTAAAAATGGCTTGAAAAAAGTCTCATTTAACTCTCAAGCAGATATATATATTATTAATACATGTACTGTTACCAATCGCACAGACTATAAATCTCGTAATGCCATACGTAAAGCATTAAGATTTAAAGAGGTAAATCCGCACACCAAAGTTATTGTTACCGGCTGCTACTCACATTTAAATAGTCAACAAATTGCAACTCTGGGAGATGTTGATTATATTTTGGATAATAAGGCTAAAGGATCAGTTTTTGATATAATGGAAAACGGTACCGCTCATAAATTGTCCGCTTGTTCAAATAATGTTGAAGAAGAATTATTTCAAGAATTGTTTACCGACGAAATGCCCGATAAAGCCAGAGCTTTTATTAAAATTCAGGATGGGTGTAACTTTTTCTGCTCTTATTGTATTGTCCCTTTTGCTCGTGGGAAACCAAGAAGTAGAAAACCTTATTATATAATTCACCAAATTAAAAGACTTGTGACTAACGGATACAAAGAGTTTGTGATTGCAGGAATCAATTTAGGCTTATATGGTAAAGACTTAATAACCGACAATGAAAATACTGAAAAATATACTCTTACCAAAATTTTAACTCTGATAGAAAAAATCCAAGGTGTCGTTAGTATTCGAATTAGTTCTATTGAACCTCAACTAATTGATGATGAGTTATTACAATATATAAAATCAAGCAGTAAATTATGTCCACACTTTCATATCCCTTTGCAAAGCGGTAGTGACACACTATTGAAAAGCATGAAACGTTCTTATTCAACTGATGATTATGCAAGTTTGATAAATGAAATCAAAACAATTAATCCTAATGCCGCTATTGGAACTGATATTATTTTAGGTTATCCGGGTGAAACTGATAGTTATTTTGAGGATACTTACGAGTTTGTAAATCGTTTACCTTTAACCTATGCTCATATTTTCCCTTATTCTCCCAGAAAGGGAACTAGTGCAGCATCGATGCCTCTCAGACAAAATTCAAAAAAGGTAAAAGAAAGGTGCCGGATAATGGCTGAGTTGATCAGCACCAAAAAAAAAGAATTCATTGATAGTCTAATTTCTCAAAAAATATATCTGAATGGAGTTCTGGAAGAAAAGAATGATGATGACTATTGGACTGCTTTGTCAGATCATTATATCCGCATCTATGTGAAAAAACATAGATGCTATAAAGGAGATTATGTGAAATTACAAGCTATTGATAGGATATACGATGGGATTTTAGTAGATTAAACCCTAATAACGCAGTATGCACAATGCATTAAACCGAAAATAGATGCACATTATGTCACTTATCAGTAAGTAGAATATTTAATGAAACAATATTTTGATGTTACCGTTACCAATAGCTTACCATTAGGGAGAGTAGGAGTCGAATGGTATCCGACTCCTACTCTCCCTAATGGTATCTTATAGGAAACAGTAGTTTAAAAGATCATTTCGGGGAGAGATAATATTTTTAAAAAAGATATTTATGTTCAAGTTATTGTTTATCCCAATTTGAAAGTATCCTCTTAGAGACGATTAACTACGGGAACAATTATGGAATAAATATATCTCAAATACTAGATAGTACACTCAAAAAAGCATACCTAAAATCCGATGGTTATTAGACATGCTTCATTTTAAATGTTAATAATGAACATATTATAAAAATCTATAAATTAGTTGTCAAGAAATTTACGTTGAAATCCGGTTCTATAAGAGCATAAACAAAATATCGAGTAGGCAGGTGTTTTCGCAGCTTACTGTCCGTGGTAAAATAAAAGAAACTTGACTCTATAAGTCTATATTGTCGTATGGTTATATATGAATATAAAAAGTAGTTATTATGATAGAATTGAAAAAACTTTCAGTATCTTTGAAAAATGAGAAGATACTACATAATATTAACCTCATTATACCTGAAAAAAAAACTACTGTAATTGCGGGGAAAAGTGGTAGCGGTAAATCCGTGTTAATCAAGACAATCGAAGGCATTATCACTCCAGTACAGGGAACAGTCATAATAGATGGTATTGACATTTTCAAATTGAATAATAAAAAATTATATCAACTTCGCCAAAAAATGTCTTTATTATTTCAAAGTTCTGCTCTATTCGATTCTATGAATATTTATCAAAATATTGCTTTTCCTTTAGTAGAACACTCAAATTACACAAATAAAGAAATCGACTTTTTAATTGAACAGAAGCTTCGGTTGGTAGATCTTTCCGAGACCCAGAACAAGATGCCCTCAGACTTAAGTGGCGGCATGAAAAAAAGAGCAGCTTTGGCTCGGGCAATAATTAATAATCCTAAGTATATTTTTTATGATGAACCAACAACCGGACTTGACCCAAAGGTATCCAATGAAATTATTGATTTGATAATTTCAATCAAAAAAGAATTGAACCATACTGTAGTAGTTATAACTCACGACTTGAATTGTTTGAGGAAAACAGCAGATTATATTGTCTTTTTAGAAAAGGGGAAGGTTATGTTTACCGGTGATTATCATAGTTTTATTAACTGTAAAGATCCTGCATGTAAACAGTTTCTTGAGTAACGAAAATCTTGATCAATCTTAATTAATATGGTCCTTAATATGCAAAAACATAACAATGAATTCAAAATTTGTTCTATAGTAGGAGCTCGTCCTCAATTTGTTAAGCTGCAACCTTTCTCAGAGGAAGTACGGCGAAAATTCAAAGAAATTATTATTCATACCGGCCAACACTATGATGACAATATGTCTAAGTCTTTTTTTCGAGAATTAAACATACCTGAACCGGATTTCAATCTTAATATTCGTTCTCCTTATCAAGGAGAGCAAACCGGTAATATGATTAAGGGTCTAGAAGAATTACTGATAAATATTAATCCTGATGCAGTAGTCGTTTTTGGTGATACTAACAGTACGCTTGCTGGAACTTTAGCAGCCGTTAAGCTTCATATACCTACATTCCATATCGAGGCCGGACTAAGAAGCTTTAATCGTAAAATGCCCGAAGAGATAAATAGAATAGCAACCGATCATATTGCTGATTATCTTTTTGTTCCGACTGATAAAGCTATGGATAATCTCACTCATGAAGGATTACACCATGTCTCATACCTAACCGGTGATATTATGGTAGACTCATTAAAGAATGCCATACGGAAAGTAAAAAATCAAGAATCAGTGTTAGATGAGTTAAAAATAAAAAATAATAACTATTACCTTCTGACTCTACATCGTCCGCAAAACGTTGACCAATACGATAATTTATGGCTTATTCTTTCACAATTAAATAAACTCGATTTAAAAGTTGTTTTCCCTATTCACCCAAGAACAAAAAAGATATTAAAACAAGGACAGCATAACAGCAATTCTTTAAGTAATATTATCTTTATTGAACCACAGGGTTATTTGAGATTTATATATTTACAGTTAAAGGCAAAAAAAATACTGACAGATTCCGGAGGTATTCAAAAGGAGGCATATATTTTAAAAAAACCTTGCCTAACTATTAGAGAAGAAACAGAGTGGGTAGAAACGATAGAGACAGGATGGAATAAACTCTGTAGTCCTCAATCGGATCATTTTTTAGATACCATTATTAATCACACATCTCCGGATAAATATCTACCTATCTTTGGACAAGATGTTGCATCAAAAATTGTGGAAAAAATGATAATGCTGTTAAATTAAAAACAAAATCTTCAGCCTCCTTAAACAAACATTTTTATGAACTGCAAAGTTGCTCTGATCTCTATTGGCAATGAACTTCTTTCTGGAAGAACGTTAAACAGTAATTTACTTTACTTAGGAGAACAACTTAATAAACTTGGGTTGTCTATTGTCTTTTCACCGGTTATTAGAGATTGTGAGAGGATGTTGTCTGAAACTCTTCATTATTGTTTAGAAAAGTATGATATTATAATCACTACAGGTGGATTAGGACCTACATTTGACGATATTACAAAAGAAGTAGTAGCTGATTATTTTGAACAACCTTTGATTTTTGATGAAGAAGTGTGGGAATCTATTCAAAAAAAATATCCTGGTCACATTATTCCTCTTAATAATCGAAAACAAGCTTTTAAACCAAAATATTTTTCGATTCTTGATAACGATGCCGGTATCTCGCCAGGATTTTATTATGCAACAGATAATCATCTGATTATCTTGCTACCGGGTGTTCCTGTTGAAATGAAACATATTTTTGAAAATAAAGTTACTTGTCTTTTGAAAAGCAAATATCATTTGCCGCAACTTATCGACAAAACTTTACATACCATTGGCATTACAGAGTCTTCATTGTATGATATATATAAAAATATAGCTATCCCTGATCATGTCGAATTAGCTTATCTCCCTCAAACTGGCCGCGTTGATCTGCGGATTATCGGTTCCAATCTCCCAGGAGTAGAACATCTTTTTAATACTCTTCGTGAAAAACTATCTGACTATGTGTGGGGATATAATGATGATTCACTACCGAAAATCCTTCATAATCTGCTATTAAAGTCGAATAAATCACTGGCTGTTGCTGAATCTTGTACCGGAGGTCTTGTCCAACAAGAAGTAACTGCTATACCTAAGGCTTCACTTATTTTTAAAGGTGGAATGGTTGTTTATGGTAATAAAGCAAAAATTGAGAACTTGAATGTTCCGCGCAAAATAATTGCTGAACATGGTGCTGTAAGTACCCAAACAGCTATTGAAATGGCTAAAAACATAAGAAAACTTTTTGATTCTGATATCGGTGTTAGCATTACCGGTATTGCAGGACCTACAGGGGGAACAAAAAGTAAACCTGTTGGAACTGTCTATTTTGCTATTGATTTGATGAGTCAGATTTATCATTATAGAATGAATTTTAGAGGAAATCGAAACATGGTAAGAGAACAAGCGAGCAACTTTTTAATGTATAATCTTATAAAAGTATTGTCAACTACGTAACTGTTCGATGTATTCAGAACTGCATATTTACTATGATAATTATGTGTGTTGTTGTGTTGGAGTTACCTGAAATGAAGTATTATGTATTGTGGAAAGAGATATTTTCAATTTAGTAAATAATTCAACATTATCCAGCAACACAAGGTCATCAATTAATGGTTAAGAATAGGGCGAATTTCTTCAGCTTATCAGAAGACATATATGATGAGTATGTAAATAAAGGATTAGATAGTGAAAACATCTAGAGAAAAAGGTAATGCCGGTGAAAGCTGTTCAGAAAAATATCTGAGAAGGAACAAATATTCAATTATTGAAAGAAATTTTAATTCTATTTATGGAGAAATTGATATTATTGCCAGCATCGAGCATACTATTGTATTTGTAGAGGTAAAGTTAAGAAAAATAATATCTACAGCCATGTCTAGTCTTTCTGCAGCCAAGAAGAAAAGAATTATTCGGACTTCACTAATTTTTTTACAAAACAATCCCCAGTATGAAGATTATTATGTTAGATACGACCTTATAGCTGTTATTGATAGTCAGGAAAGAAATGAATATGTTATAAAACATATCCCAAATGCTTTTTTTGCTGATGAAGTATGTTACGAATTGTGAAATAGCCATTATCGCGAAATAATCAATATAAACGTAAAAAACATTAATTGATAGAAGATGAAATTAAGATAAGCCGTTAAACCGGTAGATGAAAGGGGTTGACATAATATACCATACTCCCGGTTTAGGTATAATAAAAAATACTTACTGAGAGGAGGTATAATATGGCGAATTTTAATGCCCCTGAAAACATTGCTGAAACTGTAATTGAGAAAGTTGGTACAAAAAAATGTCAACTTAGTTTTGGTCAATTAATGGTTTTAGGTATTTTAGCGGGAGCTTTTATCGCTTTTGGAGCTCAATTGTCAACTAGAGTTATGACAGGGATTGAAGCATTTGGTTTGAGGTCATTCTTAGGCGGAGCTGTTTTCAGTGTTGGATTAATGCTTGTTGTTATAGCTGGAGCAGAGTTGTTTACGGGTAATAACCTCATAATGATGTCAGTATTAGCAGGCAAAACGAAACTTTCAACTATGCTTGGTTATTGGGGAGTGGTATATATTGCTAATTTAATTGGCTCTTTGTTAATAGTATTCTTTATGTATGCTAGTAACTTGTTTGATAATTATCAAGTACAAGCCACAGCAATAAGTGTTGCAGAGTATAAAGCCGAAACACTAACTTTCGGAGCAATATTTTTCCGAGGTATTCTCTGTAATTGGTTGGTTTGCTTGGCCGTTTGGTTAGCCTTATCAGCGCATGATATAACAGGAAAAATACTTGGTATCTTTTTCCCAATTATGGCGTTTGTTGCTTCCGGCTTTGAACATAGTATTGCTAATATGTATTTCATACCAATGGGAATGGTTCTCAGTCCGGAAACCGTTTCTTTAGGTGGATTGTTAAATAATTTAGTTGCATCTACTCTCGGGAATATAGTTGGTGGAGCCGGTTTTGTAGCCACGTTATATTACTATGTGTTTCGCATATGTAAAGTGGCGACTCCCCAAACAAAGTAATTTTATAGGTATTTTTTTTCCAGGGTCTGCAATAATCTTTTGCCCCGGCTAATTTTCGCAAGTAATTAATCTTTGACCGATGAGTATTTTACCGATAACAGGAGCCATTTTAGCAGGTGGCAAGAATAGTAGAATGTCTTCGGAAAAATCCCTACTTACCTTTAATGACGTTAAACTGATAGATAAAATATTAAGAACATTAGACTCTTGTTTTAATGAAACTATAGTAATTACTGATAAGGAAATATTGAAAGAACACTTATCCGGACGAAAAGTCTACCCTGATATTTTTATTCAGAGTGGTGCTTTAGGCGGAATCCATTCTGCCCTGACAAATGCCCGGAATGATGCAGTCTTTATAGTTGCTTGCGATATGCCAAATTTGTCAAAAAAAATAGTGACATCCTTGACTTTCTATTATCATCATAATTGTGACAAGAAACTTCTGGTATTAAAACACTCTCAAGGATTGGAACCATTGCACTCTATCTACTGTAAAAGTTGTTTACCTATTATTGAAAATCAATTGAAAGCTAATAAGTTGAAAATTAGTCACATGTACAGACTGTTCAACACAGATTATTTCGAAGTTAGTGACGAGTTAATTCACACATTCCAGAATATCAACACTCAAAATGATCTTAGCTTATGGCAAGAAATGTATTCATAATCCGGATTGTAATTGAAATATACTAATAACTGGTTAAACCTGAGGAAATTCATCTAAACCTGTATACACGTTATACCTGTTTCCTCTTGCAAAGCCAATAAGAAATATCTTCGATTGATAAGCAATTGATATTGCCTTTGAAGTCGGTGCGGAGTGTGATATAAGTACAGGGATACCCATAATCGTAATTTTGTGCATAATCTCAAAGGAAACTCTCCCCGTAGTCAATAAACTGCATTCCGAAATGATATAGTTTTTTCTGATGGCTGATCCGATCACCTTATCTACTGCATTATGTCTTCCGATATCATTTGCAAATTCAATGATTTTGACTTTCTTGTTGTCGACTAAAGCTGCACTGTGAACACCACCAGTTTTAATAAACAACTGACTATGATTCTGGAAATTAAGCATTAAATCAGGGATTAAATAGGGATCAAAAGGGAAAGAATCGAATTTCTTTTTAGCTTTATCCTGCTGATTGAATTGATGGTTGTTTTTTGTATTCCGATAGGTTATGCCACCTCCGCAACCTGATACTTTCGTACTTTCTGTAAGGACATCTAATAACCTGGTATCAGTAATATCAAGCTGAAACCTTATACAGGGAAGCGAAGGTTGAAAAATGTACTTTTTAACTCCCTTGAGATTAGAAATAATCCCCGCTGATAATAAGTAACCAAATCCTAACTCAATTAACTTGTCGTCGCTAAGACAGGCTAAGGATACAAGCTTATAGCCATTGACGATAAGCGTTAGAGTTGTTTCCCTAATCACAACATCAGTTAATAAATGTTTTTCATTACCTTTTACTTTAATAATTTCAGTTAATCGTTTCTGATCATCCACTTTTCAACCTCCAAATATAATTTAATGGCTAAATATCTTTTGTAAAAACATTTCTCCGGAATATTCATCGAAAGACTCTTTTTTTTAGCTATTAGTTCATCAATGGAATGAGTAAGAATGACTAAAGTCACTAAAGAAGTAAGGTGAAAGTAAAGATTATACTTACATATTCAGGCAGCCAAGAGGTTAATGATAGTGGCGAAAATATTCATTATATCAATAAAAAGATTGATATAATGAATATTTATGTTGACAATATTAACGCATTAGGTTTTATGCCGGTGAATTGAAGTTTAGTAGTTTCGATTTAGAACAAAAATGAAGGTGGTCTGGAGGAATATATGGAAAAGAGATTAAAGAAATGTCCAGTATGTAATATAAGTTTGGAGATTAGAGAATTTTATTGTCCGGAATGTGATATAACCTTAAGAGGACGTTTTGTGCCAAGTGAATTGGCGAATTTATCTCTTTCGCAACAGGAATTTGTTAAAATATTTTTAATAAGTCAGGGGAATATCAAAGAAGTTGAGAAGCAATTAAATATTTCATACCCTACAGTAAAAAATAGATTAAATGAGATTGTATCCTTATTCAGTGGACAAGTTAGTGTGGGTAATAAAATTTCTGATCTGTTAAATGATGTTGATAAAGGGAGTTTAACTGCAGAGCAAGCAATCAAGATAATTCAAGAAAAGAGAGATGAGTAAGATGAGAGGTCGTAATCTGGAAATAAGTGTTAATAAGGGATTGAGATTAGATATTCAAATTGAAGCGTTTGCGTTAGAAGTAAATTCATCAGAGCTAAAAGATGTTGTTACTATTGATATTCAAGTGGGAAATGATGATGTTTTGGAGAAGTTTTTTGATATTAACTATCATAAAGAGAAGAATATATTATACTTAAAAGAAAAAACCCAAGGTGATAATAAACAAAAAAGAGAAGCTTTGCTAAAGCTCACAGTTCCAATAGAAACGAGTATTACTGCATTTACCGAGAACCGAACTATAGTTATTAACGGTTTAATTGGTGAGCATAAAGTAATGAGTAAGAATGGGAGAATAGATCTTTCAAATTGTAACGGTCAGGTATTTATTGAAAGTAAAAACGGTTCTTTAGTAATCACTAAAACTAGTGGAATTGTTAACCTCGAATCTAAGAATGGTCATATTGATGTTAACCATGGTGAAGGTACTTTACTAATCAAAGCAGTTAATGGATCCGTGAGATGTAGTAAGGTCAACTACGATAAGAGCGAGGCATTTAGCAAAAATGGGAGTATATACTATGAAGTTCCCATGAAAAAAAAAGGCTCTTACAGTTTTTACAACAAGAATGGTTCGATAAGAATATTTATACCCAGTGAGCTCCCATATAATATATCAGCTAAAAATGAGAATGGAAGATATAATTTTAGTTTAGCGAGTAATTATGAAGTTTACGAAGAAGGTCATAAAAAGTATTTAAAATCAGTTAAAGGGATAGGCAAAGTTTTGATTCATCCGGAAAATATCAATGGATCAATAAGTCTATTTTCTGAGAGAAAACAGCAAATATTAACCAATAGAGGACAAAAAATTAATATAAGTCGGGTAAATAAAGAAGAATTATCTGATCACATTTCTCGCAGGGGAGAGGATAATATTAGTATGAACTCCGGAGATATGCATAAAGATAGGAAAACTAATTCCTATGATAATCATTTTAGTGAGTTGCTAGCAAAAAAGCGTAAAACTCCAGAAGATGATGGTCTTACAGATGTAAGTGTCAATGAAGGAGCTGTAATCATTAATAAATATCAAAATAAGGAATTAATAATGGAGATTTTACAAATGTTAGAACAAGGAAATATTACTATTGATGAAGCAGATAGATTGGTTTCTGCTATCCCAAAAAAGGAGGAGAAAAATGGATGAGAGAAGAAAAATAATGGAAATGTTGGCTGAAAAAAAAGTCAGTGCAGAAGAAGCAGCAAAACTTTTGGAAATAGTTGGTGAAAAGGAAAATAAGACAACAAAAACGCCAAAATTTCTGAAGATATTAGTCACTAATGATACAAAAAGTAAACCTATGGTGAAAGTTTCAATACCTCTGTTATTAGTAAAAATAGGTTTAAAGTTCGTACCCAAAGATGCAATGTTGAATGCAAACATAAACAACACGAAATTTGATTTTTCAAATATTGATTGGGAAGAACTTCTCAAGGCAGCAAAGCAGGAAGATGTTACTGATTTGTTTAACGCGGAAATAAATGAAGATGATAGTTCGACCACCATAGTCAGGATATATGTTGAGTAGATTGAAAACATAGAGTTTAAAACGTAGGGTAAATACTTCAAAAAGCAGTCATTGATATTGGAGGAAGTATATCTAGTTACTAAATAAACAAAACGTTTACTTTCTTTACCCAGCTTAATAAATGATTTGAGTATAAATCAGGAACATTCTAGTGATTATTATTTAATTGACAAGTATAGGCTTGTTCGGCATAGACGATTTTGTCGGTAACGATAAATTATTGAATTTTCATGTAACAGCTTGAGGAATATGATCATGACAAGTAAGTCCGGTAGTAGAGGAGTTTTATATATAGTGCCAACACCAATAGGTAACTTAGAAGACATTACCTACAGAGCTGTCAGGATTTTAAAATCGGTAAATGTTATCGGAGCCGAAGATACCCGTAATTCTGCAGTATTATTATCTAACTATGATATTAGAACTCCAATGGTAAGTTACCACAAATTTAATGAAAAAAGTCGTTCAAACTACTTAATAAATCTATTAAAAGAAGGTAAAGATGTTGCCCTGATATCCGATGCAGGTACTCCCGGAATATCAGATCCCGCCAGTGTATTAATAAATGCAGCTGTAAAACTCGATATGAATATTTGTACTTTACCCGGGGCAACATCTTTTATACCCGCTCTTGTCAGTTCCGGTTTCGACACAGGATCGTTTGTTTTCATCGGTTTTCTTCCTAAGAAGAGGTCGCTAAAGGAAGAATTGTTGCAGAGGATTTGTACATATCAGGAAACGTTGATTTTTTTTGAAACTGGACAAAGGCTTTTTGGATTCCTCGACTTTATTGAAAAATATTTAGGGAATAGATATATATGTATTGGAAGAGAAATAAGTAAATATTACGAAACTTATTACCGGAACTCCATAGGTTATTACCTTGAGAACAAAGGAGAAATTAACTTAAAAGGCGAGTTTACGATAATTTGTAACGGATTTATAGCTGATGAAATATCCGAAGTAGAAATTAAAAAATCATTACAAAGATATCTCGATCAGAATGAATCCATATCAGTTGCAGTCAATAAAACATGTTCCGATCTAAAAGTTCCTAAAAATCGGACCTATAAGATAGCTCTTTCTTTAAAAGCTAAAAAGATGTAATTGGCAGAAAATCTTTGGTTGAATATTTTAGTATATCACGGGTTTATGTTGTATTTGGTGTTATGTATTAGGAAGACTAAGAAATGAATAATTAATATTATTAACCATAATAGTGAGAAATTAAATAAAGATATCAATTCCCACTGCAAAGCCATACTGTCGATTAAACTTATGTTATATCGATTGTGTATGATAATAAACCAAAAAATAGAGATTATATTATGAACTATGAATATTGCAATATTGTACCTAAATCCGATATCACGAGACTCCCGTCCATCCTTTCTATAAAAGTTTATGAGTAGGGTAATTAAAGTGATAACGTACAATATAACTAATACCGGAATATAATGCAATAAATCACTTTTGAAGAAAATGTCTCTCAACACACAAAAAGTCATTGATAAAATTGCCCCAACAAAAGTAAATTTTAGTAGATTCACTGAAAGCACTTTCATAGAAAACCTCACATTCTTTTGTTTGTTATTCGGTTTTGAATACTATTCTTAGATCAAGTAAATGTGAAAAATCAAGAATAATATGTATAAAACTATCTCACGATAGGAGTGTAAAAAAAAAATCAACTATGATACGTTAAGGATACGGAAATATTTCTATGGAGACTCTACCTCCTCATCTAAGTCAAAATCTAAGCTGTCTTCATCAATTTCTTCCCAAAATATTTCTAAAAATTCCCAAACTCTCTCTCCAATTCTCTCCCAGATAGTATCCCAATCTTCACCTCTTGATCTCGCTTTTTTCATATAATCAGTGCTTGTATAACTATATCTTAGAGAAACTTCGTCGAGCTTGTCTTCAACATACTGTTCGTATTCGGCATCAAACTCCAAATCTTCACTTTCAAGAATATTAAATACAATTTCATCAGTAAATTCATCAGTAATCATTTCATAATCTTCTGCTGTCATTTTTACTCCACAGCCGGATAAGATACTTAGTAAACAGATTATTATCAAAGATTTTATTATGGTCATTACACCTCCAAAGTAATTGTTTGAAAAAATATATTTGTGATTAAATCGGAAAATTAACGACATGTTTTAATTTCTGTTAGTACCGGGTTCATGAAGAGAAACTATTTCTGCTTCTTCCAGACCTTCAATAACTTCTACAAAATTAAAGTCATTTATTCCTACTCTTATAGGTGTGCCGGTTGTTGCTAAACTATCGTTAACGATCTTGTAAACGACATCATTACCATCACTATCTCTAAAAACAGCGCGAATCGGAACAATTAAGATATCAGATCTCGACTCACCATAAACGGTGATATTTGCAGTCATACCCGGTCGTAAAGGAGTGTTTTCTTCGAGGATATTTATATCAATGGGAAAAACTTGTACATTGTTTCTGGTAGTTGCTATTGCACCGATTTTTGATATTTCACCTGCAAACTCGCTATAAGGAAAAGCATCTACTTGAATCCTAGCTTTTTGATGTAAATGGACTTTGCTAATATCGACTTCATTTATATATGATTTGACAATCATCCTGTCTAAATCTGCAATCTTAAGTATAACTGTTCCGTCTGAAAAGGAACTGGTGCTGGACATAACCATTTCACCTTCTTCAACAGGCATTTTGATTACTGTTCCGGATGCGGTTGCATTTATACGTGATATGTTCCCTTCGGTATCAATCTCACGAATGAGTTCATATTGCTGTAATGAACTTTGGTAATTTATTTTAGCAATTTCTAAATCATCAAGAGCTTTATCAACTTTATCTTTACTGATAAAATGATGATTATAGAGTTCTTGCTTTCTTTGGTATTCTTGCTCTGCATTTTTTAAACGTAAATGGGCTATATAATTATTATTACGTATATTAGCAATCTCATTAGCTTGATTAAAATCGGGCTCGATTTCAGCTATTAAATGACCATTAGTTACGATATCACCTTCTTCGACAAAAAAGTTGACCACTTTGCCGCTAACTCTTGACTTAATCTCTATCTCCCTCAAGGGGAATATTTGACCTACTTCATTTAATGAGATGCTTATTTCTCCCCTGCTCACTTCTACAGAGTTTAGAGGTTCTTCAATATCAGGAACTTTCACATTGGTAACACAAAACCTGATTGTTACAATAACGGCAACAATGATGGTTATCCCTATAATTATTTTTTTCATACAGTTTCTCAATTCCTTCAGATGATATATATTTGTAATTTGCCTTAAGTTTATTTTGGTTATTTATGATAGCTACTGGTTGAGACTATACGAGAATCAATATGTTATACTACCATTTCCCCATGATTTGCCTTGATAAGAACAAATTAATTTCTTCTTGTTTTAAAATTCGTTGATAAAAGCGAGTATTAACCTCAATGTTTGACTCAAGGTAATCTCTTGTTGCTTGTTCCAGTTCAAGTAAGCTTAACGTCCCCAGATTAAATCTCGTCTGAGCAAGATTTAAAGTTTCCTGTGCTAGTTCATTTCTTTTTTCAGCTAAATCATATAATTTTATTTCTCTTTCCCATTCTCTAATCATTCGTTCATAATCTTGTTCTTTGGAATTAATTAAATTGTCAAGCATAAGATGCTGGACTTTAACATTACGTTGATTGCGGTGATGTCTTTGCCTGTGTTCCGCAAGATTGAACAAAGAATAAGATGCTGACAAAGAAATCGTGTAGGAGTCATTATACTGATTAAAATCGAAAAGATCATTCCCTAGCTCTGTAGAATGACGATGACTGTAAGTATATGATAAACTTATGTTGGGCAAGAAATCCAATCTGCTTTGAGTTAATGAAAGAGCAGATTTTTTCAGTTCATTTTCAGCCGTAACGATTTCTACCGGTTTGGTGTATGGTGGTACTTCATTCATAAGAGAGATTTCAGTGTCCGCTAAAGGATATCCTTTATCCTCAATATTAATAAAGAGGAACAGATTTTCTCGGGCATTATCTAACTGTAATTCAGCGTCTCCGAGAGCAATTTGGGCATTAATTAATCCAATTTGAGCTTGTTTTAATTCTATCATTGACCTTTGCTCTAGACGATGTAGCAACTCTGTCTGTTCCAGGATTCGTTGTTGAATGATTAGATTTTTTTGTTGTATTTCGATTCTTTTTTGAGCTTCAATAACTCTAACAAAATTACTGAAGATATCAAACACTGTTTGACGTGTGTTTTGTTCATACATTAATTGGGCATTGTCCCAGTCGATATTAGTCCTGCGCCAATTAAAATAAGTTGGTTCATTTAATGATAAGCTTTTATTCAGATTAAAACCGGCAGATTCGGTGTCGATATCTGAATAGTTACGGCTTACATTGATTGTTGCAGAGGGAAGAAAGTCTAAGTAACTTGTAATCAAAGATGAATGAGAGTTTTGTAATCTTAATGATTCTGTTTGAGTATTGACTGAATGTTCTAATCCCAATTCAATCAACTCTTCCAATTTATACTCAGTATCTGTTACTGCTCCTAACAAACTGGCAAAGAGCATGATTAATACTACAAAAATGTTTCTTAGTGAATTGATTTCTAATATCATATTTACCTCTTGATTATTATTTTATCAATAAGAAGACAATTGAATTGTAAATACCCAGCAAAGAAAAGATAAATAAAGATAACAACAGTAGATAACGATGCACATATTTGACGTAGTAATTCCTTAATAGGTATACATCTAATTTACTGCTCAATAGATTGATATAGCCTTCTGTGTTATATGTGTTAAGAATATAAGGGACAAAACTTCTAATGAAGTGCCTTAATATTTCAAAGCATAACTGAGCAACAATTTTCTTGGCATTGTTTATTAAAAAACTAGGTACGTAATTGATCTGTTCAAAGTTTTCTAATCTATCCCATATTTGATAATAAATCTTCCGCTCTAAGCGAGAAAAATTGCTTGAATAAGAATAATCATTACATTCGTTGAATATTGTATCTAACAACCGTTGGATTCTATCAAATATATACTCTTTATTTTTAAAAACCAATCCTGGAGTTAGCGGAATCCTCTGCTTACCAATATACCATTTTTTTGAAGGATGAAAAAGGATTATTCTCACAAAAAAAACAATCCCTAAGCCAAGGATTATGTTGAAGAAAATGAATGATATCGCTGACAGATAAACCATGTGTTACTCACAGTTATTGTTATAAAAGAATAAAAATACACTTAAAATCTGCCTGATACACCACCACCACCACTAGCTCCACCACCGAAGCCGCCGAAGCCGCCGAAGCCGCCTCCACGATTAAAACCACCACCTAAACCACTTCTGCCTATACCTCTGCCACCCATACCGAAGATTAACAACCAGGGTAAAATTCGACCTCGGGTAACTATCATGAGAAAGATGAAAAATATGAATCCAACTATACCTACTAAAGGATTAACTTCATCATTTTGCTGATCTGTCAATCTGTGAAATGCAGCGGTACCGGTAAGGTTCACATTCTTTTCCTGAGCAACTGCGTTTGCTATAGCAGCTACAGTCAGTAATATTCCACTGTCATAATCATTTTGTCGTAGATATGGTATAAGATATCTATCTCTGATTTCGCCTAATCTACCATCAGGCAGATAGCCTTCGGCGCCATATCCACTCTCTATTCTTATCCAGCGGCTGTCTACTGCAATCATTAGAAGGATGCCTTCGTCATTTTTAGATCCAATACCCCATGAAGCATAAACCTCATTAGCATAATGATTTATATCTTTGCCTTCCAAAGATGGAATGGTGATAACTGCAATCTCAAAATCAGTTTTTTCTCTTAATTCAGTTATAATATTGAGCAATTGGGCTTCGACCTGCTGATCAATTTTACCGGCAAAATCATTTATCCAACCTACCGGCTGAGGGATTTCATTTGCTAGTAAAAGAGATGAGGTTAGCAATAATGATATAAAGACAATAAATAGTTTTGTTAATAATCTTATTCTGCAGTTCATCGTTATTCCTTATGTTGAGCATTAAATTTAATATGTATGTTTAAACATTGTCAAGCAGGTGTCCCATCTTATGTTTTTTTGTTTTTAAATAATTTTTATTCAAATCATTCTTTCCAACTTCTAAAGGAACTCTTTCAACAATATCTAAGTTATAGCCTTGTAGTCCGATAATTTTTTTGGGGTTATTTGTTAATAGTCTGATAGACTTTACTCCCAGTTTCTTCAATATTTGTGCCCCAATACCATAATCCCGTAAATCAGCTTCAAAACCTAATTTTATATTAGCATTAACAGTATCTTCACCATTATCTTGAAGATGATAAGCTTTAATTTTATTTATCAATCCGATGCCTCTTCCTTCTTGCTTCATGTAGAGAATAATGCCTTTACTTTCCTCAGCAATCATTTCAAATGAACGTCTTAACTGGCTGCCACAATCACATCGAGAAGAAAATAGAGCATCTCCAGTCAAGCATTCAGAATGTACTCTAACTAGTATATTTTCACCGTCATCAATATTACCTTTTACTAAGGAGATATGGTATTCATCTGATACTTTGCTTTTAAATGTTGCAATTTTAAAATCACCATACTCAGTCGGGAAGAATGATTCGGAAACCTTCTCCACTAAAGATTCATTTTGATTACGATATCTTATCAATTCTTCGATAGTGATGATCTTTAAATTATGTTTTTTTGCATAAGGTATAAGGTCATTCAATCTTGCCATTTCTCCATTAGGGAGTATTATCTCACATATAGCTCCTACTGGATTAAGTCCTGCTAAGGTGGCTAAATCAACTGCAGCTTCCGTATGACCGGCCCGTTTTAAAACTCCACCTTTTTCGGCTATCAAAGGGAAAATATGTCCAGGTCGAAAAAAGTCGGATTCGGTTCTATTAAGATTAGCTAACTGCAAAATAGTATTTGCTCTTTCAGAAGCAGAAATACCTGTTGTTGTACCATCTTTGGCGTCAACAGAGACAGTGAACTTTGTTTGGTGTTTATCTGTTATCTTCTCTGTCATTAAAGGGATATTTAGACTTTCTGCTCTTTTTGAAGTAATTGGAACACAAAGCAGCCCTTTGCCATAAGTTATCATGAAGTTGACTTTTTCAGGTGTCATCAATTCAGCAAGGCCAACTAAGTCACCTTCGTTTTCTCTATTCTCATCATCCACGACAATGATAAGAGATCCTTTTTTCAAATCAGTTATTGCTTCATCAATAGGAGCAAATATCTTACTCATTTATTCTTTACCTCTAATTATAATAAACTTAATGATTAGATTGTGTTAATCAAAATCATTAATTGTCGGTTATAGTTTTTATGATAGCTATTCAATCTAGATATCCGTTAAACGACTAAATCCTTAATTCCTGTCTATTGCATGTTGTTGATTTTTACGAAATGGCTAAAAGATCTGTCATAGCTTTTTTCCGCGTTGTCGTTAAAGAAACAAGCAGGGAGTTGTTTCTTTTTTCTATGGTATGATATACACTCACAGCACAACCCTTTTCTTGGGCAAGTATAAGAGCAATTACAATGCTCTAAATTTTTAGATCTATTGTCACAGTTCATACAAAACCCCTTTTATTATTAATTTTAGAACCTGTAAATTATATAGTCTTATCTGTCAATCGGAAAAACATTAATCCAGCTCTCGAATAGTTTAAACAGTTATTGTCAACTTTACTAGAGGATTGATAATAAGTTGTTATTGACAAACTTCGTTAGGGGATAATTTATGTTTGTTAGGTTTTAACACTTGATACAATGAGTAACATAGATTTACGAGTTAGAAAGATAGTAGATTATCGTAGTGATATTTTACTTGACTGATCATTAAGGTTGGTTTTATAGGAAGAAAGGTGAATTTGCGATATATCATGGCTTGTAATTTCGATAATCCCATAAGTGGTCCCCCCGAGCCGATTCGAACGGCTGACCTTTTCCTTAGGAGGGAACTGCTCTGTCCAGCTGAGCTACGGGGGCTTAGTATAAATTCTTTATTAAGTAATTCCGAATATGGCAAGAATATTACGAGGTTTCTATTGTCAAGAAGATACTATAGTTTGCAATTTTGCCACTAAGAACTAATTAATAATTGAAGAGGTTATAGATGAAGATAGGTATAGTTGGTTCTACCGGCTTAGTTGGCAGAACAATATTACATCTATTAGAAGAAAGTGAGCTTGAAATAGATGAATTACATCTATTATCTTCACATAGATCCCACGGGAAAACAATTAAGTTTAGAAATAAAGATATTATAGTTGAGACTGTCAAAGAACAACTGTTGGGTGAGAAATTTGATTTTTTATTTTTTGCTGCCGGTAAAGATATAGCTAAGGAATTGGCACCAATTGCAGAAAAAAGTGGGAGTACAGTAATAGATAACTCTTCTGCATTTAGGAAAACTCATCCTTTAATAGTACCTGAGATCAATGGTTATGAAGTAAGAACATACCAAGGAATTATTGCTAATCCTAATTGCTCTACAACTCAATTAGTATTAGCAATCAATCCATTACATCAGGAGTATGGGCTTAAGAGTGTTATAATCAGTACATATCAGTCTGTATCCGGTTCTGGAAACACAGGAATCGAGGCTCTTCTGCATGAACGTAATACCGGTTCTTATTGTATGGAATCGCCATTTACGGAGCAAATAGACCTAAATATAATCCCCCAAATTGGAGAGTTTGATAGTTCAGGTTATTGTGAAGAAGAACATAAGATGCATTATGAGTTAAGAAGGATAATTAGTGAGCCTAACCTACAAGTGGTTGCAACTACAGTAAGAGTACCTGTCATCACAGGTCACTCTCAAAGTATTTATCTTGAATGTAACCAAGACATAGATCTTGAAAGAATTGCCGATATTTTTTATCAAAATCACCGAATTGGCTTTTATGGCAGAGATTATATATCACCCTTAGAGATTATTGATAGAGACCGGAGCTATGTCTGTAGGCTTAGGAAAGGGCTAAACAGTAAGAGTATTTTGTTCTGGAATGTTGCTGATAACATTAGGGTTGGTGCAGCAACAAACGCGGTAAATATTATGAAATATATATTAAACACCCGTTAATAATTATTGACTGGAGGATGACCTTCTCATAAAGGTTTAATAAACCGATAAGAGAGTATACATATTATGGAAGAATTGTTTAAAGTTAGGAAAGATTTACACAGAATACCGGAAATCGCTTACAAGGAGCACAAGACGCACGATTACATATACGAACGTCTGAAGTTACTGCCCGGAATTAAGATTATAACATTTTCATTTCCTGGACTATTGGTTGTTCATAATGGGAGTAAAATCGAAGAGGATGCTTATTTTTTATTTAGATCCGATATGGATGCTTTGCCTGTTGAAGAGAAAACTGGCTGCGATTTCAGTTCAACACATGAAGGTTATATGCACGCTTGCGGTCATGATATTCATATGGCAATATTAATTGGGTTTATTGATTATGTGGTCAAAAACAATGTTAAGAAAAACGTTCTTTTTTTATTTCAACCGGCTGAAGAAGGGCAAGGGGGTGCTCAGAGAGTTTTAGCTACTGGAGTTTTTGACAATTATAATATTAAAGAAACTTATGCACTTCATGTTAAGCCGAATATGCCTGTGGGGACAATATCTTCTTGTTCCGGAGTGATATTTGGTATACCTCAAGAATTTGACGTTACTTTTTTAGGTAAAAGTTCTCATGCAGCTAATCCTCAAAAAGGGAATGATTCGATAATGGCTGCTTGTCATTTTATTAATAATACCAACATAATGTTAACTAAATATTTTGCACCGGATAGAGACATCTTATTTCATGTTGGAAAAATAAATGGAGGAAAAATCCGTAATACAGTGGCTGATCAATGTAATCTTGAAGGGACTCTTAGGGCTCTTGAAGATATGGAATCCTTATTACAAATCGTAGAAAGATCAGCCGGCATATCTGCTTCAACATTTAATGTTAAGCAAGAATTTTGCATTTTGGGGAGCTATGATCCGGTCGTTAACTCGGAGTGTTTATATCAGAAATTAAAAAATCTTTTACCTGTTGGTATCTCTTTACACGAGGCTATCCCGGCACTAACTGGTGAAGATTTTGGTTTTTTTACTAGCCGTTATGAAGGACTTCTTTTTTGGTTAGGTACGGGTGAGAGCGAACATGACTTACACTCTCCATTTTTTTTACCTGATGAGAGAGCAATATTGACAGGTATTGAAGTTTTTAAGAGTTTGTTAGAAGCAGTTTATTAATTATGTAATAATAAGGAGATTAGCTAACAAAGCCGATAAGGATGTTTTTTATGAGTCGTTATGAGATTTTGGTAAGTGGAGTTGTCCAAGGTATAGGTTATAGATCTTTTGCAGTTCAAAAAGCTAATAAATTAGATATAAAAGGTTATGTTAAGAATCTAGCCGACGGGAAAGTCATGGTTTTAGCCATGGGGGAACAAAAGAATCTGAATGCATTTATTGAATCATTAAAAATTGGACCAGCCTTTGCTTCAGTTAAAAAGTTGGATTTAAGAAAGTTAAACAGTGACATTGACTATGAGGATTTTCATATTGAATACTAAGCCATTGGGTTTTCTGATAATTTTTTTTGTGGTCTCTAATATCTATTCTTTAAAGAGTAATCCGATTTATATTACTCAATCCGATAGTTATCACATTGTATCACGCGGTGAAACCCTTTATGGAATAGGCAGAAAGTATTCCATATCAGTAGATATGTTGAAATTGTATAATAATTTAGATTCAGATGATATTATCGTCGGGCAAAAGATATATCTTAATCCAAGTACTCAGATCAAAAGAGAGTATGTAACGCAGAGAGATATTCCATCCGAAGGCTATCATTTAGTTAAACGCGGTGAAACTGTATATAGGATATCCAGAATGTATGATATTGAAATTATGGATATTCTGGCATTTAATAATTTGCAAAGCTTTGATATTCAAACCGGCCAAAAGATCTGGTTAATACCAGGAAAGGTTGAGCCTATGATGTCAGCAGAAATAGATAAAGATATGACAACAGAAGAAACACCTGATGAAATTGAATATAAATACCATATTGTGTCCAGAGGTGAAAATCTATACCGTATATCGCTGAAATATGGAATGAGTATATCTCAGCTTAAGGATATAAATTCGCTCACTGAGGAGGAGATTCATGTTGGGCAAAGATTAAAAGTTATTGCAGACAGAAAAGTAGGTGGGACTAAAGTAGTTACACCAACACGCAGACCTATAACAGATAATGCTTCTCTTCAACCAGGAACAATATATCTGCCCGTGAATGGACGAGTTGTTTCAGAATTTGGGATTCGAAATAACATGCCACATAACGGAATTGACATTGCAGCACCAATGGGGACACCTATTCATGCCGCATTAGATGGACAGGTTGTTTTTGTTGGCGTCCAAAGAGGCTATGGGAATGTCGTAGTATTAGAGCATAAAGATTTTATAATGACAGTTTACGCCCATAATGAGAGGAATTTGGTCAGATTAGGGGATGAAGTGAAAAAAGGGCAGCCAATTGCTACAGTAGGTCAATCTGGTAATGCTTCAGGTCCTCATCTACATTTTGAGTATCGACTTAAAGGTAAAGCTATAAATCCACGAAAAGTATTGCCGGTATTCTGATATTTTACATTACTCTTTATTATAAATAAGATAAGTTTATCATTAGTATGAAAAAGAATAAGAAGACAGATTTGATGACAATTGGAGCAGTTGCCAAAAAGCTTGGTATTCATGAACAAACCATTAGAACTTATGAAAAAGAAGGTTTGTTTAAACCATTTAAATCGGAGAAGAAGACCCGTTTTTTTAGTGATAAGGATGTTACCAAGCTCGTTATAATTATAATGTTAACCCAAGAACTAGGTTTAAACCGTAAAGGTGTTAGTTTTTTTCTGTCGATAACAAAAAAATATAAAATAAAAGATGAAGAATTGTTAGATATGATTGAAGATTATAAAAGCTCTCCTACTTCAAATTTAGACGGCAGTTGATATTATCAAAGGATAAGTGATGAAAGAAAATGTATATCAAGATCAAAGTTTACAACACTATCTTCAAGAGATAGCTAGAACGGAAACCTTAAGCAGGGAAAAAGAACATGAATTAGCTTTAAAAGCGAAAAAGGGAGATCAAGAAGCTATCCAAAAACTAATAGAATCCAATTTGAAATTTGTTGTTAAGATAGCCACAAAATATCAAAACAGAGGCTTAACCTTGTCAGAACTAATAAGTGAAGGTAATTTAGGTTTGATTAAAGCAGTCGAGAAATATGATCCTAATAGAGATGTCAAACTAATTTCCTATGCTGTGTGGTGGATTAGACAAAGAATTCTTTTTGCTTTGGCTGAGAAATCAAATCTGATTAGGATGCCATTAGGTCGAGCAAATACATTTACAAAAATCAGGAACGCCCAGGAAAGAATCAGGACTGAAAGTGGACGTGAACCAACCAAAGAGGAGTTAGCTTTGAAAACCGACATAACGAAAAGCAATATAGATAAATTTAGAGATAATAAGCATGACATGATTTATTTCGAGAATGTGTCAGGTGGTGACAAATATAGTTTGATAAATTTACTTTCCGATCCATCTGCAAGCGATCCTAAAACTATATATTACCGTGAAAAAACTAATCGCCGTATAAAAGATTCAATAAATGAGTTAGATGATAGATCAGCCATGGTTGTCCGATCATATTTTGGTATTGATGGGGGGAAAAGTAAAAATTTTGCAGAAATTGCCCAAGAATTAGGCTTATCAAGAGAACGTATAAGACAGATCCAAAAAGAAGCTTTAGTTAAGATCTTGAATGATACCAGAGAAGATTTAACAAGTGACATAGATTCGGTGATTGCAAGAAGTGTATAAATTTAAAATAAATAAAATATATGGAGGTAAAGGAATGAAAGATTTTAATAATCTGCTTCATAAAGTTAGAGAAATGCCCAAAAAGAAGGTTATTATTGCAGCTGCTCAGAGTAGTTCAGCTATAGAAGCAGCTATTATGGCTAAGGAGCAAGATTTAGCTGAAGCGATTCTGGTAGGGGATAAATCATTTATTGTTGATTATTTAAAGCAACATAAACCTCAACATAAAGAGTCGTTTGATATCATCGATACAGGAGCAGATTTGAACGACGCTTGTACGAAAAGTGTAAACGCAATCAGAAATGGTAAAGGTGATCTGATACTTAAGGGTAAAGCCGATACCGCGTCTCTAATTAAAGCCGTACTTGATAAAGAAAAAGGGTTGAGAACTGCAAGCATACTTAGTGATGTTTTAGTCTATGAACATCCTGATAAGCTAATGTTAATGAGCGATGGAGGTATAAACCTATATCCGGAGATTAAGGAGAAAATCGCGATAATTAATAATGCAGTGAGAGTCGCTCAAGCAATGGGGACCGACGAGCCCAAAGTAGCATTATTAGCTGCTATTGAGTCAGTTAATCCCAAAATGCAGTGTACCCTTGATGCTGCCTTGATTGCAAAAATGAATCAGAGAAAACAGATCACGGGATGTATAGTCGACGGACCTTTAGCGTTTGATAATGCTATTAGTCAAGAAGCTGCTGAAATGAAAGGGATCAAATCAGCCGTAGCAGGAAATGCTGATATCCTAATAGTGCCCAATATAGAGTCAGGAAATATATTTGGGAAAGCTCTAACCTATTATTGCCACTACAGAGTTGCTCATGTTGTAATGGGAGCGAAAGTGCCGATCCTCATTGCATCCAGAGCAGATAATGCTGAGACGAAGATGTTGTCAATTGCTTTGGGTACTTTGTCAGCTTAACAAACATAATCAGATTAATGACATGAGAAAATTGGATTATGAAGGATGATTAGATAGTCATGATGTCAATTAAACTAATTTGTGTCGGTAAAAATCGCGAAGGATCTATCCAAAAGCTGATCGATAATTACCAAAAAATGATAAGATCTTTCGCAAAAGTTGATCAGGTGTTTGTTCCCGATATATCACTTACAAAGACTAATAATCCTCAGATGGTTAAAGACAAAGAATCGGAACTAATTCTTAGATCTATAAATAAGAAGCCATCTAATGGGAAAAAAAATCCTTACATAATTGTTTTAGATCGAAAAGGTAAGATGCATGACTCATTATCTTTTGCAGATTTACTTAATGATCGGATATCAACAAATGAATTAGTATTTGTCATTGGCGGAATTTTTGGTGTTAATGATCTACTGAGAGATAGAGCTGACTTATTGCTTAGCTTGTCCTCGCTTACATTTACTCATCAAATGGCGAGAATAATAATTTTAGAACAATTGTATCGAGCTCTGACAATATTAAATAATAAAAGATATCATTATTAATTATGAAATTAAATAAGCAGGAACTTCTATTATTAGATAAAGCTAAAGAAGCTTCACGGAAAGCCTATGCTCCTTATTCTAAATATAAAGTCGGAGCAGCCTTGCTAACTATAAACGATACAATTTACTCAGGTTGTAACGTAGAAAATTCATCTTATTCGCTATCAATTTGTGCAGAGAGGAATGCTATACAGAAGGCAATTTCTAATGGAGAAAAGTCATTTAAAACAATAGCTGTTTATGCTGATTCACTAAAAGAGTTTCTCCCTTGTGGTGCATGTAGACAAGTATTATCAGAATTTTCTCACGATGTCAAGATCATTTGCGCTAACAGGAATACTTGTAAAGTAACATCATTGGATCAGTTATTCCCTTTAGCTTTTAGATTATAGAGGTATAGTGATTACAAGTTTACTGTGGATATTTAATAAAAAACTTGCCATATTTTTAGCATAATAAGTAATAAAAAAAACTATAAAAAAAGGAGTTGATTATGAAAAAACTTCTCTTATTAGGAGACGAAGCCTTAGCTCAGGGAGCCTTAGATGCAGGTTTATCAGGTGTTTATGCTTACCCTGGAACACCTTCAACGGAGATCACCGAGTATATTCAACGAAATCCCGAAGCTATCGAAAGAAATGTTCATCGAGAATGGTCAGCAAATGAAAAAACAGCTGTGGAAGCGAGTATAGGTATGTCCTACGCGGGTAAGAGAGCGATGGCATGCATGAAGCATGTAGGTCTGAATGTAGCGGCAGATCCTTATGTGAACTCGGCCCTTACTGGAGCAAACGGAGGACTTATTATCGCAGTAGCAGACGACCCATCGATGCACTCATCACAAAACGAACAGGATTCTCGATTTTTCGGAAAATTCGCATTACTTCCCATATTTGAACCGACCAATCAGCAAGAAGCATATGATATGGTTTTCGATGCATTTGAACTATCAGAAAAATATCAAGTTCCTATTATGATTCGTATTACTACAAGACTCGCACATTCACGAGCAGGTGTAGTCAGGAAAGCAATTTTACCAGAAAAGAAAGTAAAACTGCCGGTAGATATACACCAATTCGTGCTATTGCCGGCTATAGCTAGGAAAAAGTACAAACTATTGCTTTCGATGCAGAGTAAATTTTTAGAAGAATCTACAGGGTCAGATTATAATGATTTCACTCCTGGTGACGATAAAAGCATGGGTATTATCGCCTGCGGATTGGCATATAATTATTTACAAGAAAACTATGTCGATTCAAAATGTCCTTATCCGGTTCTCAAGATCAGTCAATATCCTTTACCTGAAAAACATATCCGAAAAATAACCGAAGAGTGTGAATCAATACTTGTGTTAGAGGAGGGTGCACCTCTCGTAGAAGAAATGTTGCGGGGATTTTTTAATACTCCATACATAATAAAAGGAAGGTTAGACGGCTCATTACCAAGAGATGGTGAACTAAATCCAAAACTTGTGAGAATTGCTTTAGGAATGTCCGATATAACAGGAAAATCTATACCTGACGTTGTCGTTCCCAGACCACCTGTTTTATGTGTAGGATGTCCTCATACTGATACTTTTAAAGCTTTACGGGTAATAATTGATGAGCATGGTGATGGTCATGTCTTCTCAGATATTGGCTGTTATACTTTAGGAGCTCTACCACCCTTCAAAGCAATCAATAGTTGCGTTGATATGGGTGCTTCCATTACTATGGCTAAAGGCGCAGCTGACGCAGGATTGTTTCCTTCTATAGCAGTTATTGGAGACTCTACCTTTTCTCATTCTGGAATAACAGGCTTATTGGATGTAGCAAATGAAAAAACGAACATAGTTGTTATGATATTAGATAACAACACTACAGCCATGACAGGAGGACAAATGTCACCTGGTGCAGGGAAGATTGAGGAGATCTGTAAAGCAGTAGGTGTGGAAGAAGATCACATTAGAGTGGTAAATCCTTTAAGTAGGAACCATGATGAATTTGTCGAGATACTCAAAGAAGAAGTTGCTTATAATGGAGTATCAGTGATTATTCCTAGACGCGAATGCATTCAGACTTTGATGAAAAAAAATAAAGGGAGGCTAAAATGAAAAGTAATATTATTCTGGCAGGAGTAGGTGGCCAAGGGATTCTAACTATTGCAACCATAATTGGTTATGCAGCTTTAGAGTCAGGTCTACAATTAAAACAGTCGGAAGTGCATGGGATGAGTCAGCGTGGAGGTGATGTTCAATCTCATTTGAGGATTTCCGATAAAGAAATATATTCCGATTTAATTCCTGCCGGCACCGCTGATGTAATAGCATCAGTAGAGCCGATGGAATCTTTAAGATACTTACCTTTTCTCTCAGAAAAAGGTTGGTTAATAACCAATACAACTCCTTATGTCAATACATCAAAGTATCCCGACAAAGAAAAGATTATAAATGAAATAAAAAAACAATCACAACACATTATGATTGATGCTGATGTCTTAGCAAAAGAAATGGGAGCCCCAAGGGCAATGAACATGATTTTGCTTGGTGCCGTTGCTCCATTAATAAGTATACCTTATGAAAAATTTCAAGAAGGCATAAAATATGTTTTTGGGAGAAAAGGTGCGAATGTTATTGATATTAATCTTAAAGCTTTAGAAAAAGGTAAAGAGATTGCAACTAATATAATGAAGAAGTGATTCAAGTAGTTAATTTCAAAGTAGTAGGTTAATAAGAGTTAAAATTATTCCGGCAAGGGTACTGATTATGTGCCCTTGCTTATTTCGTTAGTATGTGATTAAATGGAGGTCCAGTTATGTTAGACAAAAATTACAAAGAGATCATTGATGAGCTTTTAACAGAGTTGAAAAATAATCCCATTGAATCGTTTCCAATGGACTACGCTATGATTAATAAAAGACTGGGAGATAATTATTGCAAATTAGCTGAAATAAAAACAGCTGCCAAAAGCTGTCATAAAGCTATAGAATTTTACAATCAAGCATTGAGAGTTTATAATATCGAAAGGTTCCCGATGGATTATGCTATGGTTTATTTTTCTTTAGGTTCTACTTATAGAAAACTTGGCTCTTTTGAAGATAAAAAAAACAATTATCTCAAGGCTCTTGAGTGTTATCATGAGGCACTGAAAATATATGATATCGAAGCTGCACCAACAGAGTATGCAATGATTCAAAATAATCTTGGTATTGTGTACACCTCTTTTGGTGAGTTTGAGAATAATACCGAGTATTTTCGAAAAGCTATTGATGCTTATGAAAAATCATTAGGTGTTCGTAACTTGAAAGATTCACCTATGCAATATGCATCAACCCAAAATGATTTAGGTACTACATACAGTATTCTTGCAAACATTGAGAACAAGGAGAGTAATATAAAAAATGCTCTAAAATCCTATGAAGAGGCATTAAAAGTTTTTACAGAAAATGAGTTCCCAGAGATTTATCGTCTTGTTTTACAGAATGCCAAAGGACTTATTGAACTGAGTAAAGAAAAAAAATAAAGTTAGCTAAAAAAATCGTAGAATGAGTTTAAAATAAGTCTCCGGTTCAAATATTGCCATTCTCGGTTTATATTAAGGCTCTTGCGAAACTTTTCTCGCCTGTGATCAAAAATAGATGTCCATTTTATTATTAAGGTCTTGTGACGATTGCTAATTATTTTTTTATTTGTATAACTACTGAGAAAAGAGGATAAAAAACTTTTGAATTTATCAGGCTGGTGAGATGCAGCAATGAAAAGAAGAAAATTTACTAAATCATGCTCAGGTATTGAATAATAACTTTCGGAAAAATCTATCATGAAATACTTACCATCTGCAGCTCTAATTAAATAGTTTTTGGGATTTGTGTCTATATGGCAGATAGTTCTATATGTTTGATGCGGAGATGCAATCTTGATTAATGTTTTCAAATGTAGAATAGAAAACATGCGGGCAAGTTGTGATGCATCTAAAACTATACTCAATGATATGGACTTACCAATAATTCTCTCGAGTAGTATCTTATTAGTGCCTTGTAGGCCTCTATATTTTGGTATGAAATCTAAACCTAAACTGTAAACTCTTATTTCCCTGAAACATTCTTCATGTGAACGGCAGGTTTTTAAGATGCTGTTACCATTGTTAGAGACGTCTATTTGCGATTTCATGAGTTTTAAACAACACTAAGAACTTAGTTCGATTTCTACTTTGCCTTTTTTATATCCTTTCAAATTTTTTATGAAAGCATGAATGAGATCGAATAAGATGTTTCTCACGAATGGTACCATATAAATACTATTCCCGTCAATTTTCAAAGTAATGTTTTGTTTTTGAGTAACAATGCAATCTGAACGGTTTTTTTTACCTTGAAGAATTGCACCAACCATTTCGTAACATGAAAGGCCACAATTGCTGCAACATTTTTTTTTAGCTAATGGGAGAACCTCGAAAACTTTATTCTTAACGATTTTTAGTAATTGATCCGGATTGACCAAGCAGTTTATTACCGGTAATCCTTGGTATTCTTTCAAATCATTACTGATTTTACCACTAATAGCAATCACGTTATCATCAACTAATTCTTGAAGTTGATTGGTGTTATCGGCAGTAATTATCTTAGGGAGTGCTTCATTTTTCATTCCCTCAATAATTAGCCATTCTGAATTTAGCATGCTTATCATTTCCGTAAGTTCCATACGTTCAGGTTTGATTAGATAGGTTTCTTTCAAACCACGAGCAAAAACTGATTCTGCACCTGCTAATTGCATCTTATGTGTGTTAGACCCTGCACGTTCCATGGTAAAATCTTCAAAATGAATATCTTTAATTGCACTTACGTGTTTGTTTTCCTCTTTAAGCATGGAAATAAGCCGAGTTGCCACTGTTGTCTTACCGGTCTTACTATAGCCGGCTACAGAAAAAACTTTCATTAAGAACCTCCTTAATCAATCCCCAGATAAAATAATCATGTTATATAAGTCAATTAAATTTAGTTAACTTATAGCGATTATTCAAACACTCTGTAGCGTAATACATAATAAAAAAACAGATACAAATCTGAAATCTTTAATCAACTTTCACTTGACCGGTTTGAATCTCAAAAATCCAATGCTTATAATATGATGCTTTAATAAATAAATGGAGATAATATGTTTACTGTTAGAAAAGTTATTCCAGATGATAGAGATAGGATTTTGGAGATTAGTGCGGATATTTGGGAAGGTAATGATTATATACCTTTTATATTTGATAAATGGGTAGCTGATAATAAGGGAGAGTTTTCAGCAGTTCTATATAATAATAGGATTGTAGGTTTTGGGAGATTAATCTTTATTACTCCTAATGATGTATGGTTGGAAGGATTAAGAGCAGATCAAAGAATCAAAATTAAAGGTATCGGGACCGTACTCTCAAAATATTATCTAAACAAGCTTAAAGAGTATGATAATTTGGTGTCAATAAGATTAGCAACTTACTATAGTAATATTGCTTCCATAACTTTAACTGAAAGACTTGGTTTCAAACTAAAATTTAAGATGTCTAATAAACACTATAGTCTATTGGACCAGGACAATAGTAAGGGGATAAATTATGCTCAATTTAAACCTGTGTTATCAATGCAAGAAATTGACGATTATCTCAAGAAATCGGAATTTTTGATAAAATCTCACAATTGTATTAGTATAGCATGGGTTTGTTATCCATATACAATTGATTTTGTAATGGAAATGTTTATTAACTCCGGCCGATATTTTGCCTATAAGCAGAATGGTTTACTAAAAGGTCTACTATTATACGACTTGGACCATGCTGTGAACTCATATTCTAGCTCGACAATAAGTTTTCTGGAAGCGGATAACGAAATGATAGCTTCTAAATTAGTCGATGCCCACAAAAAAATTGTCTCAGAAAATAGATTGCAAGAAATTGAAATAAAAGTTCCTAATGATTCCATGACATGGAACTATTTAAATCAAACCGGTTTTTATAGTTGGGAAAGAGAAGAAGATTTTTTTGTCTACGAATATCCAATGGGAGAACTTAAGCTATAGCCTCTTTCCGGCAATCAAAAACTATCTATAATACTTTGTAATTTTGATTTTTTAATCGGTTATTAAACACTGGGTAATTATTTTGAATAGTTATTCACAGTTTATGTCATATAAGATGTTTTGAGCTATTAATAGAATCTTATCCTTGTCACTATTGAATTCTTCCGGAAGAGTAAAAATCATTTTCATGTTATTCCCTGTACCATCAAAATCAACAGGATATTTATGGCTGGCTAATATCTGTTTGATTTTTTGGGGAGGAGGTGTAAATTTTTCCTTAAAGCCGATTGTTATTCTGTTTTTATTGATTCGGAAAACGTCGAGATTACATCTGTCAGATAGAAGCCTTAATCTAAAATATAGTAACCCTCTATTTGCCGGACTGGGAACAGGTCCAAACCTGTCAATGAGTTCTTGTTTCAGCTCATCAAATTGTGAAATTGTATTGAAGCTTAACATCCGACTGTAAAAATCAAGTCTGGTTTTTTCATCTTTGATGTATTCATTAGGGAAAAAATAATCTGCATCAACTTGAGTTTTATCAATGTATGATTCTTTTTCATCATTCCATAACTTATCCTTGCCCTTAACAAGGTTATCAATTGCTTCAGATAGTAGTCGGTTATAGTAGTTAAAACCGATTGAGTTTATTACACCACTTTGCCTGGTACCAAGAAGCGAACCGGCACCACGTATCTCTAAATCTTTCATGGCAATTTGATAACCGGACCCAAGAGTATTATACTCACTCAAGGCTTCCAATCTTTTCCTCGCCACCAAACTAAGATTGTTAGGTATTATCAGATAAGCATAAGCACGACGATTACTCCTGCCAACTCTTCCCCGAATTTGATAAAGTTGAGCCAAACCAAACATGTCGGCCCTGTTTATAAATATCGTGTTAGCATTGGGAATATCAATTCCTGATTCGATGATAGTAGTACATACAAGTATATCGTATTGTTGATCATAGAAATCAAGAATTATTTTTTCTAATTGCTTTTCCGGTAATCGCCCATGACCTACCGCAATTCGTGCCTTAGGTAATATCTGTTGCAATTGGTCCGATATTGAAGAAATTGATTCAATGCGATTATGAACGAATAGTATTTGTCCGCTTCTATCCAATTCTCTTTTAATTGCATCCTTGATTATATTAATGTTATAAGGAATAATATTGGTCCTTATGGGTAGCCTTGCCTTTGGAGAAGTTCGTATAAGAGACATCTCTTTTAGCTTAACAAGGGCCATATTCAAAGTTCTGGGAATCGGTGTTGCTGACATATAAAGAGTATCAATATTTGTTTTAAGTTTCCTGATTTTATCTTTATGGCGAACTCCAAAACGATGCTCTTCATCGATAATTAATAAACCTAATTTCTTGAAAACAATATCTTTAGAGAGCAATCTATGGGTTCCTATAACGATATCTATGCTGCCATTCTTAACCTTAACTAGATCTTTAGACATTTGTCCAGCAGTGCGAAAGCGACTAAGCATTGATATATTTATAGGATATTGTGCCAATCTTTCCTGAAATACAATAAAATGTTGTTCAGCTAATAAGGTAGTTGGAACAAGTATTCCTACTTGCCAGCCACTCGTTACAGCTTTAAAAGCAGCTCTTATGGCGACTTCTGTTTTGCCAAAACCGACGTCACCGCATAATAATCTTTCCATTGGTTTATCTAATTCCATATCGGCTTTTATCTCTTCAGTAGCCCGTCTTTGATCAGGCGTATCTTCATATATAAAAGATTCTTCCATTTCATTTTGCCAGATTGGATCCGGATCATGGGCAATTCCTTTCCGAACTACCCTCTCCGCATATAGATTTACCAGATCATCAGCTATTAACTCTATTTGACGCTTAGCTTTATTTTTTGACTGTTGCCATCTTTTACCACCTAATTTATGTAACTCAGGTGTAACTCCATCTTCTGAAATGTATCTAGTTACAAGTTGAAGTTGGTAAGTTGGAACATATACCTTTACTTGATCGGCATATCTGATAGTTAGACACTCAACTTGATTGCTACCAACAGTCATTAATCTCAGACCTTCATATAATCCAATGCCATGTTCAATGTGAACGATATAATCTCCGGGACTAAGGCTTTCATAGTCAACTAATGCTTCACTTGCCGGGAAGTACTCTTGATATTTTTTTTGCTTGTATCTGTTAAATATCTCATGATCGGTATAAAGGGCTAATTTAGCATCAGGAAGATCAAAACCACGGTGAAGAACACCTATTTCAAAACTTATTTTATCACTATATTGATCTAAAAGCTTACTCATCCTTTTACTTTGACTTATGTTATCGGATTGTATAAATATGTGCCATCCATTATTAACTCTTTCTTTAATTATTTCTCCGAATAACAGCATATCCCTATTAATTAAAGTCTGAGGTGAGAAACCACTGGGTAAATGACGGTATAAATATTGAGAGGTCCTATCACTATCTATAATAGACAGTAACGGTTCTTCCTGTAAAGACGAAAAGTAATGAGTTTTTGACATTCGTTTAACAAGGGCATCAAAATCTTCAAAAATCATCTCAGGCTTTGGAATCAGATTATCCATATTAGTTGAACTGGTTAATCTTCTTTTCAGTTTAATACTTTCCAGCTTTTTTTGATACAACTCATTAGCCTCATAGATTAACTCTGTGGCAATATTATGCAAAACATTGAACTCGTCAAAAATGCTAATTACAGAGTGGCATCTTTCTTGAAAACCGTATATAAGATAATCGATTACGGTGCTTGTATTTTCGTATAAAACTGACAAATCCTGTTCAATGCCATCATAAACACCTTCTTGATGAATTTTTTCCCATACTAATGGAGCATTGGAAGAGATATTATATAATGAAACTTCTCGAGCAGGAATAATCTTGATTATTTCATTTGTTTCAACCGTTGATTTCTGGCTTATAGGATCAAAATATCTGATTGAACTAATAGAATCACCAAAGAGTTCTAACCTCACAGGATATTCTCTTGACGGCGTGTAAATATCTAAAATTCCGCCCCGACGAGAGATATCTCCAACTTTTGTGACTTCATTTTCCATAACATAACCGAAATTGATCAGTTTAGAACATAAATCATCTAAATCAATTTCTGTGTCTTTACCTATTAATATCATGCATTCTTGTAAAAGATGAGGACATAATATCTTACGTAACAATGATCTTACTGATACAATTAGTAATAATGGTTGTGGCGATAAAGCTCTTTCTAAAGCTTTCAGCCTTTTAGATCTAATTGAATAATGAGGTGAGCGTTCTTCGTAAGGAAGTGTTTCAAAATCAGGCAAAAAACTGACATTATCAGCACCTAAGAGAAGAGAAAAATCATCATAATACGCTTCAGCTTTATTGCAATCTGCGGTAATGAAAAGAATACTGTTATCCTTATCCACTGCTTTAAAAAAAAGTCGAGACACCAGAAGAGCTTTACCTGTTTGATTGAGGTTTGAGCAGAATAAATTATTCTGACTATCAACAAGTTCGTCAAATTCTTCAATATAATCAGAAATATCAAGATATGGCTTTAATTTTTTGTATAGCATAAATATAGTATAGTTTTGATTTCCATTATTTTATGTCCAATGATAAGGAATTTTATTCCGGATAGTGTCAAGCTTAACTTGCAGGCCAACTATTTGAAATTGAATTTCTAAACTAATAATGAGATCCTAAGATATGATCTGTTCCGTAAATATTGAGATTCATCTATTAGGATCAATAATCATTAGAGTTGTTGAATCTATAAAATAATTCATATAATATCTCCATGATCTAAGTCACTACAATCTTAGTAATTTACTTTCTTTATGTGGTTATTTTGGGTTTAGTTAATACGGTTTAAAGCACAAATAATTTGACATTAAAAGGGTTGAATATTTATTGGTACGACACTGCAGTTAGC
>PWOA01000066.1 GCA_003564155.1 Candidatus Cloacimonadota bacterium | reverse complement strand
TGATGGGAAGGATTGAGACAAATGGACACGGATAAAGATAGTAGATTAGTTGAATGGCTCTCTGTTTATGATATATTCTTCACGATTTAATTAAATGCCCCCCTTCGCATCAAGCTGCGGACTTTGTCCTTGCTTTCTCCGACTCCCCCACAAGGGGGGAGTGATTGATGTGTTTGATGCTGTTGAAGTTAAGTGGCTTCTGCTGATGTACAAAATTAACGCGGTAATGCTTGCTATATCCAGCAAACACATTCAATCTCTAAATACTCCAAACGCTACCTCTAAACCGCCACTTCCATTCTTTTCAATTCTAAATCCCCTTAATTCTTCCCCAAATAATCTCATTCATCCCTATCATTCGGGCAATTCGTTTATTAATTCGTGAAATATTAAGCTGTTTCCCCATTTCACTCCGGATACTCCATCCTAATCTTCAACTTCATCAAGGCTATCCCTTAATATATTTCTTTTAATTAGTGTTTTTAGTGTAATTCGTGGATAAAATTATACCGTTAACCCTCATTTCAAATCCAGACGCTACCTCTAAACCGCCACTTCCTTTCTCTCATTCTAAATTCTACATCCTAAATTCTAAATTCCCCCAACCTCGCTTCAGACGCCACCACAAAACCGTCTCTCAGTCACTCCCTCTCTCCTTCACTCTCAACTCTCCGCTCTTTGCCCTCAGTCCCCAACCCACCTCACAACTTCTTCACGAACTTGCCCGGCGCCACCATCGTTTAAAGCGCATCTAAGGTCGAGGCGCCGCCGTTATCAGAGCTGCCAGCTCTGATCAGACCTGAAAGGTCTACAAATTTTTCCGCTGTGACCGTATCATTTTCCTAAAGCTCAGAGCTACTCTTTTAAGCTTTCAAATGCCTTTCAGTTAAAGATTCCGCATCATCACCCTATAATGAATCCATACCGGTAATGTGTTTAGGTTGGTAATATGTTTATAGGTCATGCATTTAAATAGATGATGTGTTCATTTGGTAAAGTATCCATCGGAATAATGCATTTTAACAGCTAATGTGTCAGACCTTCCAGGTCTGAATTTCAGGACTTATTTGCGGTCTTTCAACGTAAAAACATTCACAACAGAAATGGAAATTGTTAATTAGGCAATACGTTAATAGGTTATGACCTCCTGACCTCAAGGATAGATTAATGATACTTAAATTTGGTTTTGGCTACAACTCCGTAAGCGAAACTAAGAGTTGTAGCCAAAACCAAATATTGACATCTTTTTTGATTCCGGGTTAAATTCCTCGTTGCTGTGCGGCATCGTTTCTACGTTTCTTCCAACCAAACAAAGAAACGATGCCCAACGAGCTTCTCTTCGTATGTTCTACAAGGCTCTATATACTCAATCCATAGATATGTGTTAGTATATAATAAAGCCCGGCCATAATAAATATCAAACCGGTAATTATCCTCAACCATTTTTCTATTTGGGAAAGACGGTTAAAAGCCGTTCCCACATATTTACTGGCAAATGCAATAATAAAAGCAAACACTATGACCGGTATTGCCGTTCCCACACCATACAGCAGCGGTAATAAAACCGGCGATGAATGCTGAGTTGACAGACCAATCAGTCCTATAAAGAAGAGGCTAGCCGAAACGGGACAGAAGGACAAAGCAAAGAGGATGCCCATAGGTAAAGACCAAAAAGCTCCTCCTTTGTTCACTTTACCTTGAATGACAGAACTTTTCAAATTTAATGAAAAAGTAGTTTCCAGCATGCCCAACAACAACATTCCCACTATTACCAGGACAGGTCCCAATATAATACCCAGATTGTTTTGGAGAAACCTGGATATGCTTGAGGCAGCAGCTTCTCCGGTGGCTGAAGTTGCATCAAAAACTATTAGTATCAAAATGCCCAGCCCAACATACACAACCATTCTTCCGATAGTGTAAAGCAATCCTGAAATAAAAACCTGTTTCGTATTATTCAGAGATCTTCCCAAAAATGATATAGCAGCAATATTTGTTGCCAAAGGGCAAGGGCTGATAGAAGTAATAATGCCTAAAAGAAGGGCACTCCACATGACTAATAGAGGTATCATAAATTTCGTCCTTAATGATTGATATCTTCTCTGTGTATAAGATTAATTGAATTAATACGTGGACGTGAGCTTTCGGTTAATGATTAATCATCTCTTCGATAGCATCACCTACGTAACTCATAAAAACATCACGATCGAACACCTTTTCCATTACCTTATCCAGACGATTGTGTGCAACCTCGGATCCATCAACATAACGGGCTACTATTACGGTATTTCCGGATATATTGTAGCGATCGGCCAATTCATCATTTTGCAAATAGTCAACCACCACCCAATCTAATTGTCCCTCATCAAGGTATTCGCTGAAATCATTCCTTATTAATGTGTCGGAATGTTGTTCTATTAAGTTGCACTGCCAGCAGCGAAAAGAGCTGCGCAGGTAGTAGACTACTACCTGATTTTCAGAAGCAGATCTCATACCGGAAGAACCGGCTTGCTTTCTTGTTGCTTCTCTGCCTACTGCGAAGCCAATACTGAATATAACGAAAAAAAGCAGTAGATTACCGGCGAATTTCTTTATTTTTTGCAACATCATTTATCTTTCAATCCAGTAATACATTAAGTTGATCTTCTATCTGCTGTTGAGTCATAATTCCAACATGACGATTTCTTTCTACTCCGTTTTTATCGAAAAAGACGAGTGTAGGAATACTTTGTACTCCATATCGGGAAGCTAAAAATTGATCTTTATCTACATGGATATATACGACGTTAGCTTTGCCTTCATAGATTTCACGAACTGCTTCCCGGGCCGGTATCATCTGTTGACACGGAACACAGGTATCCGACCCGAAGCTAACAAAGGAAGGTTTTCCTGATTTTCTCGCTTTATCGATGGCATTATCCAAAGATTTGGCGGCATGCTCTCTTGCCCAATCATCAGCTAACTCGACTTTCTTCCCTGATACTGTTTGGGATACAAAATCTTCAACAATTTGTTGTTGTTTCTGCTGTTTCAGATAGAATTCTATTTGTGGTTTGGCTTGCTCTAAAGGCATTCCTCCCATAACTTCTTTGTTTGCTTCATAGAACTCATTTACTTCCTCTTCGCTAACCTCGATATTGGAAGTTAATTGACCAAAGAAGGTTTCGAAGATTTGCCTTTCGTTCATATTCGCTGTATCGGTTCCGTTTTGAATAAGGTTTTCTCTTGCCTCTTTAAGAAGCACCATCTCCGTAAATTGCTGTTCCAAAACGAAGAAAAGATTATCTTTCAATTGTTCTCTGACTCTTTGGGAAGCAGCATTTACCTGCCCATCAATTTCTTGAACCGAGATTTCGATATCACCTGAACGCAGCAAGGTTTCTTTCGGCAAGGAAGTCAATTCTGCACCGGCTAATGGTGAGTCTGCTAATAAAGGGTATAACTCTACGAGCTTGGTATTACCGGCGGAAACTTCTTCCTTACTGTGGGCTTGTTCACAGCCAAATGATGCGGTGAACAATAAAATCATGGTCACTAAAAATAGTATCAAGAAGGGTTTTTCCGGCTTGGATAGTTTTTCTTCAAGAAAACCTCTAACGTGGAACGAACATTTCATTTCAGTCATAAATACTTAACCTCTTAACATTTTTTTTGGAAATTTTCATGAGACTTATTCCTTTAACAAGGGGATTATTTTTTTAGGTGCTAAAACCTTGCCTGTCGAAACTACTTTATCATCAACAACCAACCCGGGGGTCATCATTACATCATATTCCATAATCTTATTCATATCTGAAACTTTTTCTACTTCGGCAGTTAAGCCGCTGTCATCTAATGCTTTACGAACATTCTCTTCGAGCTTTTTGCACTTGGGGCAACCCGATCCTAATACTTTAATAACCATTTTATCCTCCAATAATTTGATTTTTGTCTTGGTTGATTAATCACTGTCCTATCAATGTAACTTTAACTTATCATTCCAAATAATAAACCGCTGATGGTTGACATTATTACTACTAAACCGATGTAAACCGATGTTTTCTTTATTCCTAATACGCTAACGATAACCAATAAACTGGGCAGAGATAAAGCCGGTCCGGCTAACAGAAGTGCCAATGCAGGCCCGTTACCCATTCCGCTGCCCATTAAACCTTGTAAGATGGGAACTTCTGTTAGTGTGGCAAAATACATAAATGCACCCGCCACGGATGCAAAAAGATTAGCACCCAAAGAATTACCACCGACTAAAGATTCAATCCAAACAGAAGGTATCCATGCTTCTTCACCGGGCCTGCCTAATAATGCCCCGGCTATAACTACTCCTATGAATAACAGTGGAACAATTAACTTGGTAAAATCCCAAGTGCCTTCTAACCACTGTTTTAATTCTTCGTTTTCGGTGGCTAAAAAGATGCTTAGAAAAGAAATTGCCACGATAAAGTGGATTGTCTGATAGGTTGGTGCTATCAATGTTGCTATACCCACAGCTGCTACCGTGACGACGAGCTTCCAAAACTTCAATCCAAAAAACTGCCATAACACAATACCCAGCAATAAACCTAAGAATGAAGTTAAGATCCATTTATTAGCATACATAAACGAGACGAAGCCTATTGCTGTATCAGGATCCGGTTTTGCCCAATTGACAACAACCAAAATCAAAACCAGCAAAGCAAAATAGATAATGTTCTGCCAAACAGGACGTTCTTTTTCATCTGAAGCTGCTTGTTGAAAGCCTTTGAGCCGTTCTCTGTCTTCATGACGGAAAATAAATTGCATCACTAAACCGATTACTACTCCGAATACAATTGCACCTACGGCTCGTGCAACTCCCATTCTTATTCCTAATATCCTGGCTGTTAGAATTATTGCCAGGATATTTATTGCCGGTCCCGAATACAAGAAGGCAACTGCAGGTCCTAAACCGGCTCCTCGTTTATAAATACCACTGAAAAGCGGTAATATGGTACAAGAACAAACTGCAAGAACTGTTCCGCTGACTGATGCCACTAAATAGCTTATCCATTTTTTTGCTTCTCCACCAAGATATTTCATAACAGCCGATTGACTGATAAATAC
>PWOA01000109.1 GCA_003564155.1 Candidatus Cloacimonadota bacterium | reverse complement strand
TTATTATAATATGACAAGATAATCAAGAATCGCCATTGGAAGGAGATAAGTTTCATGCAATCCTTAAAAAACATCTACAGAATTGGTTATGGTCCATCATCAAGCCATACCATGGGACCTTATAAAGCTTCACAACAGTTTAAAGATAAATACAATAATGCAGCTTCTTATAAAGTCACTCTTTACGGTAGTTTAGCTGCTACCGGTAAAGGACATCTTACCGATATTACCATTGAAAAAACTTTGGCACCTTTGAAAGTTGATATTATTTTGAAACCGGATCAACTTCTGCCGAAACACACCAATGGAATGAAGTTTGAGGCATTTGACGAAAACAATAATCTCTTAGGAGAATGGATTGTATATAGCACAGGAGGCGGAGAAATAGACGATTATCTTTCCAGTGAAAAAAATAAAGATATTTATGAACTAACAACTATGACTGATATTCTGAATTGGACGAAGAAGAATGGTAAATCTTTTTGGGAGTATGCTTTATTTGTTGAAGGAGAACCTGTTTTCCAATATTTAAAAGAAGTTTGGCAAGCAATGCAAAAATCTATTGAGCGTGGTATTGATAATGAAGGTGCTATACCGGGTGGGTTGAACATCCAAAGAAAAGCATACTCTTATAATGTTAAAGCTAAGAATTATTCCGGTTCCTTAAGGTCGAAGACCTTACTTTTTTCATACGCTTTAGGAGCTGCAGAAGAAAATGCCTGCGGCGGTCAAATTGTCACGGCACCTACTTGTGGTTCATGTGGTGTTTTGCCTGCAGTTTTAAAATACCTTCAAGACAGTTATAAGTTTTCTGATAATCGAATTATAAGAGCATTAGCCACTGCAGGTATCGTTGGCAATTTGGTTAAAAAAAATGCTTCTATCTCAGGAGCGAAAGTAGGTTGTCAGGGAGAAATCGGCACCGCCTGTGCAATGGCATCTGCAGCTGCAACACAACTATTAGGCGGGACAACTTTACAGATAGAATATGCTGCTGAAATGGGTATTGAACATCACTTAGGTTTAACTTGTGATCCTATTGCCGGGTTAGTTCAAGTCCCTTGTATTGAACGTAATGCATTTGCTGCAGAAAGAGCTCTTAATTCAGCAACTTTTTCATTGTTATCTGACGGTCGGCATTTAGTTTCTTTCGATAAAATCGTGCACATTATGAATCAAACAGGCAATGATTTGCCTCATATCTACAAAGAAACATCTCAAGGCGGTTTAGCTCTATATGGACTTTAAGCTTTTAATAACTAACGGGGATATAATCTAAATAATTAATTAACAAAAAAAAGGTTGTATTATGACATGGATTAAGACAATAGACGAAAAAGATGCAGAACTCACTCTTGAAAAAATATACTCTGAAATAAGCCAAGGACGAGGCAAAATATCTAATATTTTGAAGATTCATAGCCTCTTACCGCAAACCATGAAAACACATCTCGATCTCTATACGTCGATTATGTTCGGCAAGACCGGGCTTAAGCGAGAGCAACAAGAACTGATTGCAACCGTTGTTTCAACAGTAAATAAATGTCCCTATTGTATCAATCATCATGCAGAAGCATTGAATCATTACTGGAAAGATGGGAAGAAAATTAAACTACTTTGTGATGATTTTAGGAAAATTCCGTTCTCACCAAAAACAATGGCAATGCTTGAGTATGCTGAAAAGTTAACAATATTCCAAGATTTAGTTTGTAAAGATGATATACAAAGATTAAAGGAGGTTGGTTTTTCAGATATCCAGATCCTGGCCATCAATCTAACCACTGCTTATTTTAATTTTGTGAATAGAATAGCTTTAGGACTAGGTGTCGAATTTGATGAAGATGAGCTTAAAGGGTATAAATACTGATTATTACCGTAAGATTTTCTTGAGTTGCTAAGATACAATTAGATTAATTTATTTCTTGACTTTTGGCTATAATATTGATATTTTATCTAAAGGTACAAGTAAATAAAGCAATGATTTTTTGGGCAGGATATTGTCTTGTAAGGGCTGGGCTTGCCCCTGCCCGACAAAGTGCAACCGCAAGGGTTGCCCCTACATTTTGGTTCCGGCTTGACCGGATTAGTACCTTATCAAAAATATTCATACTTTTTTTGGGCAGGATATTCTCATTGTAAGGGCTGGGCTTGCCCCTGCCCGATAAAGTGCAACCGCAAGGGTTGCCCCTACATTTTGGTTCCGGCTTGACCGGATTTGGAAAGGGAAATACAACAGAATCGTTAACTTGTGGCAGACAAATGGTACGGCTAAATATGTATACATATATAGCCGTACTTTCTGATTAGTAATCAGTTAATAATTAAATTAATAATTTAGTAATTAAAATTTTTCTTCTTCCTTAATGTAGTATTGGTTGCGGTTCATACCGGAACGACTTAATCAATACTATGTTCGGGATCTATCGCTTCTAATTGTTCCAGTTGACCCGCTCTGAGCTGGATCTCAGCAAATAAGGTATCCCAGCCTAATCCTCTGATTTCAGCTTCTTCAATATAATCTTCTGCACTATAATCATAATTTTGAGCAATTTCTTCAAGTCGTTCTACAGCATATTCTTCAAATTCCTCATCAATTTCTACTTCCGGCATAAGGTGCATGTATTGTGCCATTTCTTCAATAAACTCATCGGTTATTTGAGCATATTCAATTGAGCCCATTCTTGGACTGCATGCTGTCAACAGCAATAAAATACCAAACACTACTAAACAGTTAACTTTCAACATCATAATCCTCCTTTTTAGATTAAAATTCATTAAATTAAATTTCAATTATACCTTCTACACTTTAGACTAACTACACCCTTAAACAGTCATCATTCAACTTCCCGGAAATGAATGATTGGTTAAGGGTTAACATTCATTCATTTTTTGATCAGTCAACTTAAGTGTCGAATATATAAGGGGATGCTTGTCAAGTAAATAGTTATGGTTATATGGGTGGTCCAGGTTTAAAACATCAAGATGCTATCGATAAAACCATGATCACGGGTTAGAATAAGATTTATTTAATTGATAATAACTTGACCGTTATACTGTTATCATTATTTTATGAAGTTTGATAGATTTTTGAGTTAATAGGCGACAAGTTACGTTCATTGGAGTTTTTTACTTAATAATTACTTATCGAAATGGGAGATAATAAATATATGAAGAATCTTGTTTTGATTATCATATTGTTGTGTATAGTATCAAGTATGTGTGGCAGCTTTTTAGGTTGGGAAGTGTTAAAGAGCAGGTATTATACCGTGTTTTATAACAAAGATAATGAAAGGGATGCTTTAGAAACCTTGAATGCATTACACAATTATAGACCGCAAGTTAGTAAACTAACGGGAACAGATGTCGATAACTTAGCTGTTGTTATTGAAGATATCGGTATTATATCAAACGGTTTAGCTAATCCGGTTTTTAATTATATTCGTGTATTCACCAATTCACCAAGAGGACAGACAAGTGTAGAAAATTGGGCAGCTCATGTTGGTAAACATGAACTTATCCATATCCATCATTTCAATAATGTGTCCGGTGTTCCAAGGTCTTTAAGAACCGTACTAGGAAGATTATTAATGCCTAACATCTATACTCCGGGTTGGATATATGAAGGTATCGCTGTCTATGGAGAATCACGTGACAGATTATTTACAGGCAGAATAAATGACGGTTACTTTGATACATATATGAGAATAAGAGCTAACGAGAACGATTTTCCATCTATCTTAGAAGCTACTTTTAGTCCTGAAATATATCCTTTCAGGGAAGGTATCTATCTTTACGGTGGTACATTCTTTCAATATTTATCCGATACATACGGAGAAGAGAAATTTGCAGAATTTTTTACCGATTTCGGCAGTTCTATGAGATCTTTTCTGTCTCCTATATTTCCATATGTAGGGCTTGACCGCAGCGCCAGATCGGTCTACGGAAAACCTTTCACTAAATTGTGGTCCGATTGGAAGCGATTAATGATTGAGGAAAGTGAACCTTACAATATCTCAGGTGAAAGGTTAACAAATCATGGTTATTATATTGACCAATTACAATTTTATAACGATGAATTATACTATTCAAGACGTTACCGGGAAAAAACAGGTTCACATACGATGTTTGGCTTTAACAAAATTAAGAGAATTGATAATCAAGATTCTAACAAAACCTTAATATCAACAACCACTCCTATAATAGATTTTATTGTAAAGGATAACTTACTTTGGTATAGTGTCTATGAGTTTGAAAGCAGTTATAACAATACTTTTTTAGATGCTTACGGATATCAGGGTTTGATAAGGGTAAAAGATTTACAGAAGGGGAATGACCGGAAAGTTTTACAAGATAACTTGAGAACTTTTACAATAATTGATGATAATATTTTGATATACTCACAAGATAGAACTGACAAGTTCGGCAGTCATATATATCGTTATCATACGGAAACTAACGAAAAATATCTGCTATTAAGCACCAATTATCTTATCGATCGGATTCAGATTTACGATGGTCGTATCTTCGTTACAGCTCGTTCCGATTGGCAAAACTTTAGTCTCTATGAATTGATTTTAGATCGTAATGAGCTAACAAAACTCGTTGTCACACCTTATGTAGAACAAATTGTAGATGTATCTCAAGACAAGGTTTTTTTCACGGCAAATTACGGTGGCAGTCATAAATTATACTATTACGATCTAAATAGTGAAAAGGTATACGCTACCCATGATAAAGGTTTCATTAAATATGCTGCTTTTGATTCCGATAACGGAAACATTTATTTAGCAGCTTTGGAAAAGGAAGGTTTTGAAATCTACAAAAACCGTTTTGATTATGATCTTTATCAACTGCCTGATTGTCCTTTTGAAAAGCCGATATTGCACAGCATCTCCGAAATTGATATCACTAAAGGATCATATTTTGATAATTTGAAAACTCTCCTACCCGCTGTTAGAATTCCAATATTCTATTCCGGCACAAATGAAGAAACTTATGCCGGAATGTATTTGGGAGGAACTGATGCTATCGGTCATTTTTCATATGGAGCAGAATTCATCTATGAGTTTGATAAGCAAGGATTGGACACTGAAATATTCATAAGAAACAAGCTTTATCCGCCTTTGATAACAGATCTATACTATCGCAACAAAGACAAAGACCATGAAATCGATGTTGCAATATCCCGGCCATTATTGAAGAGATTACAATCAGGTCTATCACATCTAACCATTAAATTACAAGCGCGTATGTTTGAAAGTTTCGACCGAACATCCTATACACCACTATTGGCAGCCGGATTTCATTATCCCGGCTTCAGAGGTGAACTTATTGCAAGTACACCTTGGGAAAGTTCTAATTATGGTTCAAATATCGATAGGTTGGGAATTCATCTCAACAGCTTTATAATGAAGTATTTATATAAAAGTCATCTAGCCATAAATACTATAGCGATTTATGATCCGGATAATCCGGATAATGTATTCCCCAAGATTAGAGGTTATAAAGAAGAAATCGACGGTAATCAAGGCGGTTTAATCCGCTGTAATCTATCTAAACGACTACTTACAATTAACAAAGGTTTATGGAATCCGAATATATATTTTGAAGATCTTAATGCCACTTTATTTATTGATGGGGCTGTACCTGAAACAGGTCCTTATCAAGCTGCCGGTGGTATAGAATTAACCGTAGACGGTGGTATGCTGTTTCTTGTCAACTCACTGTGGGGTTTGAGATTATCTTATAACCGTGAAAAAGAAATAACTGCAGATATATTTTTCGGGACAGGTATTTCTTGGTAATTTAGATATTCTAACTTACTTATCTTATGCTACTGCATTATAAAGGCAAAATAATTTAAGCAATTGTGGACAATAATTACATCTTTTACCATGTATCTTCGATAGTACCTATAACCTTACAATATTCTGATCACTCTACCCATTTTTCAGCTACACGTTTACCTTCGTTTTCATCAACTGTTTGAAGAATTATTGCTCCTAATACGAAGAAAAATAAGACTGCTAATATCGACCACCTCTGTGATCCGGTAATACGGGCAATCTCACCGTAAACTAAAGGTCCAAAGATTGAAGCGAGTTTACCGGTAAAGGCGTAAAAACCGAAAAATTCCGTTATCTTAGCCGACGGAGTCAACAAGGCTAACATCGTCCTGCTACTCGATTGACTGGATCCAATTGCAATACCTGCTAATAAGCCGACAAAATAATATTCAGTAACAGAGCTGCAAGTAAATGCCCATAGAACGACAACAGACCAAATAACCAAAGTTATGGTTATCGTTTTTTTGCAGCCAATTTTATCTATCAGATACCCGAAAAATAATGCACCGGCAATCGATGTGAGTTGGGCAAGAATAAAATAGATTATCAATTGCTGGGGTGTCATACCAAAGCGGGTGGCACCATATATTGCTGCAAAGCTAATTACTACGATAATACCATCGTTATAGATAAAATAGCTGATAATAAACCTGACCAGCTGCTTAAATTTTGTTATATTTCTCCAGGAAAAAGCTATTCTGTTGTAAGCTACTTTAAAGTAATTAATCCTTTGTTTTTTATGTTTAAAGGTACCTAAAAATATAAAAGTGATCAGAGCAAAAGATCCGAAGAATATGGCAATAGCCGGAAAAATCAAACGGATATTGATATTTACAAGGTATAATGAAATAAATAATGATAACAATCCACCCACATATCCAACTCCCCATCCCCAACCGGAGACTTTTCCTAAATCTTTACGTGAAGCGATATCCGGGAGAAATGAGTTATAGAACACATTAGCACTATTATAACCAAAATTTGCTATGATAAAAAATAACATACCTTTAAATATATCTCCAGCAGTGACAAAATATAATAACCCGGTGAAAATCACGCATATATAAGTATTGATAAACAAAAACTTCTTCTTAGAATGGGAATAGTCGGCTATAGCTCCAAATACAGGTGCAGAAAAACCTACCATAAGCATAGAAATACTTACAGCCCTCCCCCATAGTGCAGTACCGATTTCATCGGATCCGACAACAACTTCTTTAAAGTAAACACTGTATATAACACTTACAATGATCGTGGTAAATGATGAGTTAGCAAAATCATAGGTGACCCATCCAAAAACCTGTTTAGTTAACTTCATCAGTTATAACCTACTTATAAACAATTTATTTTACTGCCTGATTATTAAAGATCATGAAAACTGAATTCATATGGTTAATCTGCAATATGGGTTGACGCACTGATCTTCTGTTCAATTATGCTCTGCAAGTTGAATAGAGGTAAATTCAGATCTTTATATGGTTCCGGATTTGGAGTGGCAATAAAAATCTGATTAGTATCATTAAGGGTCATCAGAATTGATTTAGTTCTATGACAATCAAGATCCGACAGCACATCATCAAAAATCATAATAGCTGTATCATTATCGGATCCGGAAAGGAGTCTTGAGTGTACTAATCCCAGCATAAGTACAAAACATCTTTTCTGTCCATGTGACCCGAAACGGTTTATATTTCGATCATTCATCATGAAAATATAATCGTCCAAATGAGGCCCTATAAGAGTTCTCTGCATATTGATTTCTTCCTGCTCAATTTTCTTAAGTTCTTTAATGAACTGATCCTTAAACGAATATTTCGGTGAATAGGAAAAACTGCAGCGATATTTCAGTTTTATGCTATCAAGATTTTGGTTGATATTAGTATGAGAAAGTTCATCATTAACTCTATTGAGATATCGTTTGCGATAATTGATAACTATTTCTGCAGTTTCAACCAGTATTTCATCCCAGGGTCTTTTATCAGCATAACCCCAGTCACTTTTTAACAGTATATTACGTTGTTTGACAGTTTGGTGATATTTTTTCAGGATATCAACATAATGAAAATCAATCTGTGAAATTGCTAAATCGAAAAACTGCCTTCTTTTTTTGGGGGTACCTCCAATAAGATTTATATCTTCCTGAGAGAAAAATACAATCTTAAGCAGTCTTAGCAGTTCACTAATTTTTTCTATCCTATGTCCGTCAATTTTAATAAGTTTTCTTTTGTTACGGTCTAAGGCAGCTTCGAAAGTATGAAATTGGCGGCAGGACTCAAATTTTCCTTCAATACGAAAATAATCTTCATCGTGTTTTATCAAGTCAATATCACTATTGCTCCTGAAAGACTTGCCGTAAGCAAAATAATAAATAGCTTCTAAGAGATTAGTCTTACCGATCCCATTATCACCGTAAAAAACATTACCCTCTTTGTTAAATAATAGATCAAAACTACCATAGTTTCTGAAATTTGTTAGTGATATGGAAGAAATATTCAATTGAAGAGATACTCAAAAACGAAACAGGGCGATTATAAAAACCGCCCTCTAATAATGTGGTTTATTTTAACCTTAAAGGCATAATCAAAATAGTGGCTGCATATTCATCTAAATCGGGATGATTATAGATCAAAACTTGATCATTAACTATACCACTTTTGGGCTCTGCAAATGTAATTTTAATCTTATCAGTTTCAATAACGTTTATCGTCGAAAGAATAAACTTATAGTTAAAGGCAATTGAAAAACCGGGACCATTATAGTCAAAATCAGTTATCTCTTCGGCAGCATCACCTATTTCAAAATTGAATGAAGAAATAATTATCCTTTCTTCCGAAACATCCATCTTAATGCGGTAAAAATCCTCTGTTGATAAAAGAGCTACTCTTTTTACAGCTTGTTTAAGGATATCTTTGTTAATAAGCAATGAATAAGGATTCTCCACTTCCAGAACCTTCTCGTATTGTGGGAAACGACCTTCTACAACCTGACAGATCAGCTTGTAATTTTTGTAAGAAAAATATACTCGGTTTTCTTCAAAAATAAACTTCAATTCTTGGTTACTCTCGGTAACTACTTTCTGAATAAAATGAAGACCTTTAGGTGGAATAACTTGCTCCATCCTTTCTGTTATATCAAATTGTAAAGACTTTTTGACCTCGGCAATTTTCTTGCCGTCTGTTGCTGCCATTAGTTGTTTGTCAGATGTTAAACGCCACAAAATACCGGTAAATATCGGTCTCGTCCCTTCCTGTGAAACTGCAATACTTGCTATGTCAACCATCTTAGCAAAAAGCTTGGCCGGCACTGTATGTGCGTTCTCAAAATTTATCGCTGGTATTAAGGGAAATTTAGAGTGATCTGCACTTAATAGAGAAAAATTGGTCTTACTGCAATGGATTTTTAGATATCCTTCCTCCGTGCGAAAATCTATCGGTTTATCTTCAAGTGAATTGACTATCTCCAGTAAACTACGAGCAGAAACAGCCGTTTTCCCCTCTTCAATGACATTTGTTTGGATACGAACCACTATTGTGATATACATGTCTGTGGCTGTAATTTTAACCTCTTGCTTTTCCGCATCAGCTTCTAATAAAAAATTCATCAGCATCGGCTCTACATTCTTGGCTGGGATAGCAAAAATCAATTGCTGAATATTTGTAGCTAATTTTTCCTGTTCAATAGTAAATCTCATAATTTATATTCCTCTTTCAATCAATAGTTTATTGTTAATCATAATAGAAGATCGTCAGAAGTACTAAGGCAATCTCTTATTGATTTCGTTTTCATGTATATCTAATGTTCTTATATTATTCACATAAGAAAATATTAATAGTTAATGGGATAAAACTGATGTTATTAAGGGTTACAGATAAAAATTTGCATAAACGTAAAGGCTCAAAACTCGTGATATATCGTAATAAACAGAGTGTAGGAGCGATTAATTAGTATATTATTAAAAAATAGTCAGCAGAATTACTCTTTAACAAACAAATTATGAGCCTTTACAAAACTTCGATTGTCTTAACAACTATTTACACACTTCTTTCAATTTCTTGCCTGCTTTAAATGCAGGAACTTTCTTTTCGGGGATATCAATTTTTTTCCGATTTTGAGGATTTATCCCTGTACGTGCGCTTCTTTTTCTCACTTCGAAAGTTCCGAAACCAACTAATGAAAATTTTTCTCCTTTCTCAAGCGTCTTCATCACTCCGTCCATAAAGGAATTAAGAGCTGCTGAAGCTGCTTTTTTGGTAATTCCAGCGTCTGTAGCCATCTTTGTTAACACATCTTCTTTTTTCATAATACCTCCAATAATTTTATTACGACGAATATTGATAAGACTTCAAGGATGTCAACATAAAAAAAAAGATCCTATTAGAATATATCCTTTAAAGCGTAATAATTGTTTTTTTTTACCTACTAAAAAACCATGTTATCTTTACTTCCTGGCCCAATTATTTAGTGGTATATGATCACTTAATCCACTTATAGATCAATAGTCGCAAACATAAATGCTTGCCACAATTGATTATTGTGTCTGTCAAAATCATCTTTTTTTGAGATATACTAGTAGAGCCGTTATATCTGTGTAATTTATTCCTGATATCCTGGAAGCTTGTCCTATAGATAGTGGTTTGTTTGAGCTTAATTTTTCTCTGGCCTCAATAGATATAGTTTTGATTTTTCGATAATCAATATCTTGGGGTAATTGCATAGTTTCGAATTGTTCAAATTTTTTTATATCTTCTGCCTGTCTCTTTAGGTATCCTTCGTATTTTATTTCTAAGGTTATCCTATCCCACATTTCATCGGTTATATAGTTCGGTTTCCGATAGCCATATTCATTTAAAGTACGCAGATTAATCTTAGGTCGTTTTAAGATGTTTGCTAAACGGGTGGGTTCTTCGGATGAAGATTTAACTTTGGTATTATTATTACGTAAATAGTGTATCTCCTCATCAATAATCTTCTTATTTTCCCTGAATCTTCTCCACCTGATTTCAGAAACCAGACCTAAATCATATCCAATCGGCATTAATCGTTCATCAGCGTTATCCTGTCTTAATAAAAGACGATACTCAGCTCTTGAAGTAAACATCCGATAAGGTTCATCAGTTCCTTTGGTTATTAAATCATCTATAAGAACTCCTATATAGCTGCTGCTTCTTGTCAAAATAATCGGCTGTTTGCTGTCGAGTGACAAAACTGCATTAATCCCCGCTAATAATCCCTGGGCAGCAGCTTCTTCATAACCTGATGTTCCATTTATTTGTCCGGCGAGGTATAATCCGCGAATTGCATTAGACTCGAGATATGGATCTATCTGCCCTGGAATTACATAGTCATATTCGATGGCATAACCGTATTTTAAAATAACGGCATCTTTCAATGCGGGAATAGTTTTCAAAATATTATGCTGAACTTCTTGAGGTAAACTAGTTGAAATACCGTTTACATATCCTTCATTAGATTTTATACCTTCAGGTTCGATAAATATGTGGTGTCTATCTTTATCTGAGAAACGGACAATTTTATCCTCTATAGACGGACAATACCGGGGACCGGTTCCGGTTATCTTTCCTGAATATAAAGCTGATTTATGAATATTGTCGGATATCAGTTTGTGGGTAAGGGGATTTGTATAAGTTAGATAACATTTTATAATATTTCTTAAAGTAATGTCTCGATAAAAAGAAAATCCTTGAGGTATTTCATCTCCGGGTTGTTCCTCTACTAAGTTATAATTGATAGTATCTAAGTCTATACGAGGAGGAGTTCCTGTTTTGAAACGGCCTAAAGATAAACCCACATTTTGTAAAGACTGTGATAAGTCGGTTGCTGCAGGTTCCTCTGCCCTACCGGCACTGTAACTATATTTGCCGATATGAACAACGCCGCTTAAAAAAGTACCTCCGGCTATAATAACCTTGGGGGCATAAAATGACCGGCCTTTCTTAGTTCTAACGCCGCATATCGACGGTTTAAGTCCGATCTCAGAATCAGAGTTTTTATTAACATAATCATCTATAATAAGCTGGGACACCTCTGCATTGAAAACTTGTAGATTAGTTTCCGCCTCGACGGCTTTTGTCATTATATCGGTGTAAATTTGTCTATCGTTCTGTGATCTGGGAGCCCATACAGCAGGTCCTTTTTTTTTATTTAACATGCGGAACTGAATCCCCGATAGATCGGCAACTCGTCCCATTTCAACACCTAAAGCATCAATTTCTTTCGCTAGGTGGCCTTTTGCCGGACCTCCAATTGACGGATTGCATGACATCCGGCCAATACTATCGTAGTTAAGGATAAACATTGCAGTACTGGCACCCATACGAGCACAAGCTAATGCCGCTTCAAGCCCAGCATGGCCTCCTCCAACTACTAGTATATCGAAATCGTATTTTTTCATATCGATAATTATCATCCTATTATATATAAACTGACCATAATTACTCCCAAATAATTATTCTATCCTAAAGTCAAGACTTTTGTTACAAGTTATACATCACAACTTTTTTCTCGCACTATATTAACAGAAAGTTAGGTTTGGCGTTTCTATAGATAATACATTTTTATTATATCAAAACCTAATTGAACAATTGAGTCGAGAAATTTGAAAAAACATTGACATAAATTTGCTCTCTAATCTAAGTAAATTAACTTTCGACTGAAGGAGTAGCAATTATGAAAGCTTTATGCGTATTATCAATACTTCTGGTTTGTGTTATCTGGAGCGGTAGCTGTTTACATGCTCATTCCAATCTCAGTGAATACTACCTGTTTACCGAGATGTCTCCGACACTGACAGAAGTTCTTTCATCTAATCATAATCAACCGGAATTTTTAGTTAACAGTATCAATGCAGAAAAAGATAAAGCACAACCTGATTACGATATATTGAGATACAGAGAAGTTACGATAACATCTGATCTTACCACTATGGACAAAGTTCGTAAGGATGATGTTTTAATACTGAATCTTTTTGATGATACACAATATCGAGCTCGTATAGATAGAGTTAGTATGAATATCAATAACACCGTTACAATTCGAGCAAGAATCAACAATTACGCTTTAGGATATATCATACTATCGACGACAGATGATCTGTCCATGGCTACGATAAAGATCCCCGAAAATGAAGAATTTTATCTTGTTAAAAGTGACCCTAAAACCAGACAACACTATATATTGGATATAGGAGATGAAAGAAATTACATAGAAAGTGGCCCTCCGCAATTACCACCCGAAATAGATCCGGATAGCCGACAAAGAATTGATGAGGGTAGAGAATCTATGCCCGATCGTAGTTTAGGTCCGAATGACCCGGCAATTATTGATGTAATGATAGTTTATACTCCTGCTGCAGCTAACTGGGCTAACATTCGCGGAGGTATCAAAAACGTAATTGCTCAAACTATAGGGAACTCTCAATTAGTTCATGATAATAGTGGTACATTAGTCGAATTATTTTTAGTTAGATCATCGGAAATAGAGTATCAAGAAGCTGATAATGCCGTAACTGATCTTTATCGACTCACCTTCAGAGAAAACTGGGATCCTTGGGGCTATGAGGATGGGCCTCCATGGTATATGGAGGAAGTACATGATTGGCGTAATGATTGGGGAGCAGATTTAGTCTCTTTACTCGCTTTGGTTGAGGATGTAGGAGGAATAGCTTGGCAACTGACTACAACTAATGGTAATGCTAATATGGGCTTTTCATTGACAAGAGTCCAACAAGCATCTCACACTTACACTTTCGTTCATGAATTAGGTCACAATATGGGAGCTCATCATCATCGTGACCAGAACTTCCAGCCGGGACCGGGACTGTATAATTATTCTGCAGGTTCCAGGTGGACAGGAAATGACGAACGACGTTATTGTTCGGTTATGACATACCAATCCGGCAACTATTTTGATGATGGTAATAACCATACCAGAGTTGCTTATTTTTCTAATCCCAATATTTATCACCAAGGAGTTCCTGCCGGTCATCGTATTAATGCCGATAATACCCGTGGTATCAGAGAAATTAAACATGTTGTAGCTGGATATAGATCTAGTCCCTGGGATGTATCCGGTCGAATCACCGGCACAAATTCTCCGAATGGTCTTGAAGGAGCGATTATAACCTTGATATCAGAAGATGATGTATATACAACAGAAAGTGGCAGCTTTGGAAATTTTTATTTCGAAGATGTGTATGGCACCTTAAATGGTATAGAATATGAGCTCACTGTAACTCGCGATGGTTACCAAAACTATGTAGGTCAAGCAACTGTAAAAAGAAGATCTTTAAGAGTGGGAACAATCGTATTGAAAGAAGCTTGGCCAGTTAGAAATATCACTGCATCATTGAACGAAGAAGAAGATACCATTAACCTAACATGGGATAAACCTGACTTGTTGACACATTCGGAACAATGGATTAGTTGGGATTCAGGTCAAAATGAGAACGATTTTGGTTTTGATAATCAAGCACAATTCATTGCTGCAGTCCGCTTTACTCCTGAAAACATCATCGAGCTGGAGGTTGATAATTTTTATCTAACAGCGATCAGGTTCTTCCCTTCGGAACAAGCATCTTATACCATAAAAGTATATCGTGGCGGTTCAAACAGCCCCTTAAATCCAGGTCAAGAAGTACTCTCCCAAGTAGTTACAAATATCGTAGCAGATCAATGGAATGAGGTTATTCTTGATAATCCTGTGCAAATTTTTCCAAATCAAGAAATATGGTTTGGTTATCATGTTAATACACAAGATGGTTTCCCTGCCGGGTGTGACGATGGACCGGGAATTGATTATTCCGGTAATATTATCTTCTATAATAATGAATGGACTACCATCACTGATATTGATGAAGATTCAGATTTTAATTGGAACATTCAAGGATTTGCCGGTCTTAATTATGGAGACCGATCAATCGCCTTAAACCCCGATGCCCACAATCAATCACGAAAACACATAACTAACAACCGATCAAGACAACAGCTAAACTCCAGACAGTTAGCAGGATATAACATTTTTAGGATAAATCATCGTGATGTTGACAATCCTGATAATTGGACATATCTGGAAACAATTACCGATACAGTTTATGCTGATTCATCGTGGATCGATTTAGAGGATGGTTATTGGGGGTATGCAATTCAAGCTCTATATGGAGAGGAAATCTACTCTTACAACTCTTATTCTAATTTCATTTTTAAAGGATTTGGTGGAGGAGAAGGAACTAATAATAACCCCTGGAAGATTGCTTCTGCAGAACATTTGAATAATATCAGATTACTGTCCGGTAATAACTATACTAATAAACATTTTATCCAAACAGAAAATATCGATTTAGGAGTGCCTCCATGGAATGAAGGTCATGGATGGTTACCCATTGGAAATTCTAATAATCGTTTTTCGGGAATTTATGACGGTAGCAATTATCTTATACAAGGTATGGTTATAAACAGGGATAATCAAAATCACCAAGGATTATTTAGTTACACAAACGGAGCACTTATTGTAAACGTAGGCCTTATTGATGTCAAGATAACTTCTAGACATAGTTCAGGAAGTCTCGTTGGTGTTGCCAGTAATTCATCTATCGTATCCAACAGTTTCAGCACAGGAAACATAAACGGTAATAGTATCCTTGGTGGTTTAATTGGTTGTATATATGCTAATTCGATAGTGATAAATAGCTATAGTAAAACAAATATAAATGGAGACACTCAAATCGGCGGTCTAGTGGGCGTTGCCTTAGACAACTCGGTTATTAGAAACAGTTTCAGCGTTGGATCAATCTCAGGTAACAGCGATCTTGGCGGTTTAATCGCCCGTATTGAAGAATCAACTGTAAATAACAGCTATTGGGACAAAGTTACCTCAGAACAAACCACTTCTGCCGGAGGAGAAGGCAAAACAACTGCCGAAATGACCTATCCTTATGCTGATGATCTTTACGTAAACTGGAGTTTTGGAGGTGTATGGAGAGCAGATGTCAACTTAAATATCAATAATGGGTATCCGGCTTTACTTTGGTACAAAACTCCTTATCCTAATTTTGCTCTAAATCCAATCCCCAAAACCGGGAGTATTAATGTCGAAACGACTTTGGATAAACTGAACTGGAGTTATGTAAGTGATCCTGCCTACAGCGATCCGCTAGGGTTTAGAGTATATCTGGACACTGAGGGTGATTTTAATGATGATAATTATGAGTGGGTACCATATATTGCCGGTCAAGATGATTACTATAGTTCGGATATCATTCCTGATAAACTAGCCCGCTTTACTACTTATTATTGGCAAGTTATACCTACTACAACGAAACCTGACGATAATGGCAGAACAAATAAAGGACATAGAAATACCAATACACGTACTTTAGCCACAAATATTGAAAAAGACGATGCTATTAACAGTCCTATATGGTCATTTAGAACAACTGCATATGATCAACCTAAAACTGCAATTAATCCCATGCCAGCTGATGATTCTACAGGCGTTACTGTCGAATTAGAAACATTGAGCTGGAGCTATGTAGCCGACTCATCTTTTACAAATCCTTTAGGATTCCGGGTATATTTTAATAAAAACGGTGAATTCGAAGAAGATGATGATTTTTTATGGATTCCATATATTGAAGACCAAGAAGATTATTCTTGCTACGATATCTTGCCGGAAACACTTCTTTTCGCTACAATATATTACTGGCAAGTTGTACCTACGACCATTGATCCGGAATATAATATAATGGATAATAAGCTTAGAAATAAATCTGCTAATGAACGAACAAGTTTACAGCCATCCCACGACAGAGGAGACGCTGAAAGCTGTCCAATATGGTCATTTACCACTAAAATTGACACCTCTACAGAATCGTTAGAACCTACGATAACTACAAACTTACAAAGAAGTTATCCTAACCCATTTAATCCTCAAACTGTAATCGGATTCAGTATTGCCAAACAGGACAAAGTTATTATTGACGTATATAATATTAAAGGACAGAAAATTATCAATCTCGTCGATGATTACTATGAAATAGGTAATTATAATGTGGTTTGGAATGGAGTAGATAATAATAATCAACAAGTAGGCAGTGGTATATATTTTTATCGCATGATTACCGGAGATTACAATTCCGTCAAGAGAATGATCTTAGTTAAATAATTTTGCCTTATGTATCTGACGTTACACTAGCAGATTAGGGTTCAAGGTTGTAAGTAGTAGACTATTGGAATAGTTGATTAGTATAAAATAAATTAGCATTATTCCCCATTATGAATCATATTTCATGAAATGAACTGATTGTCATTTATGGAATTAATGGCAGTAGGTCAAGCATTTGCTAGTTGTTATTCTAATCTCTTCTTCCACTCTTCTCTTGTTAGATGATAAATAATATAAGGAACAGGACAGGTGTAATCTTGCATATCTTCGGGAAAAGTAAAAATCCCTTCTTTAACCGGTTTAGCACCTACATATTCTTGCATCTTGATGGAAGCTGAGTTTTGTTTATTGGGTGTAGCTTGAACGATTTGAGCATCGGTATTTTTGAAGATATAGTCAACTAACCCCTTTTTTGTTTCTTTACCGTAGCTATTCCCCCAAAATTGGGGTGCGATTTTCATATCTGTTTCGCAAATGCCCTCTTCTTTGATACTGCCGATTTTTGTGTTTCCAATGCGGGTACCGTCTTGAAGAGTGATAATCAAGATGTGATCGTAAGGATTTTCATCATGCTCTTTTATGATATGGGAAACTTGCTGTTTAGTAATCTTTAATCCACCGGGAAAACCGACATACTTCATTACTGCTGGTTCATTCCAAAGTTCAGTTATGAAGTCTGTATCATCATCTTTAACCATACGAATGATTAACCTTTCAGTTTGGAATACTATCATAATTAGCTCCGGTACTTTTATATAAATGATTTGTTAAAGCTTATAGTATGCAGCTAAATGATATTTTAAATATTTTGTGGACTTACGTAATCAATGTAACAAACAAAGGCCCGGTCAAGCCAGGCCTTTGTCATGTAAATTTCTTGGATAAGCTGAGAAGGCAAATTATATTTATCCCCTCAGGCATTAATAATCATTTATTATTTTAGCAAGACAATTTTTCTGATTGAAGAATAATTGCTTGTTTGCATCCTATAGAAATATATACCGCTACTAACTCTTCTACTATTTGCATCTTGACCATTCCATACCATACTATGGTTTCCTGCTTGAATATAATCATCTACCAAAGTTTTAACTTTCTTACCAAGTATATTGTAAATTTCTATGGTCACATTATCAGATTCTTTTAGTGAAAAAGAAATATTGGTATATGGGTTAAAAGGATTGGGGTATGCAGCTAATAGTTCCGTTTTCAATGCCGGAACGGTATCATCATCTTCAACAGAAACTTCTCTTATCCTGTACATTCCTCGAGCTATTTCACTATCTTTCCAATCATCACGTACTGCATATGTTCTGATTGTGGTAGTTGTTTCAATAACTATAGGAAAGCCTGTATATTCTTGAGAATCCTCATTGGGTTCACTTCCATCTAATGTGTAATAAACTGTAGCTCGCGGACCGGCAGTATTAATAATTGATACTTCTACCTGTCCATCGTAAGAGCCGGGCTCGGGATCAAATACAGGCTTGGTAGCTATTCCAACTCCTACCGGCATTGTTTCGGTAGGACCGGACTCGCCTTGTTCATAAACAGCAGTTAGATAATAATAGTAAACATTTATCTCCAAATCGAGATCATTATACTCTAAATCTTCAATCAATTCATCATTAATTTTATCAAAAGCTTCTTTATCAATAGAACGGTAGATGTTGTATCCTTTAACATCAGTCCTGTAATTATTTCTACTCTGAGCACGGCTTCTAGATGTTCTCATGCGACCAGTTAAGCTATTATAATCATAATGATTGAGATTATTGTCCTGAGACCAAGGTTCGTCCCAGCTAAGGCTTACTGAACTTGTGCTTCCTACGCCCATTGGATTATCGGGAGGATATAGGATATAGTATTGAGCAGCTACTACCGGACTATCTATCCACCCATCTCTAACAGCTTTGGCTCTAAGTTCTGAATGGTAAAGTATTTCGACAGGCTCTTCATAGAGGTAATCATCTTCCGTGGGATCAGTTCCATCAAGTGTATAGTAGACAACACTTTCGTCCGTTTCGCTTGTTATGGTGACGAATATAGGCTCATGATAAACACCTGAAGAAAGATCAAATATCGGAGCATCTGCGGCAAACGGTCTAATCGATACAAGATTTGATTGAGTAGATTCCATATCATCAATAACAGCTGTTACATAATAATGATAATTTTTATTGCCTTCTGCAGTGGTATCTACATATATTCTCGTAACAATCGGTTCGTCGGTTAACAAAACACCATTACGATAAACATTGTAGGTAGCATTTCTATTTTCATGCGAACTTCGATTATCAGATCTTCTTCTTCTATCATCCGTAAAATCACGATTTCCCCGTGGAGCTTCCCAGCTAAGTTCGATTCCTGTATCTACAGTGGTTCCGGTAAGGTTCCGAGGGCGATTAGCTACTGCGTCAGGATCGATACCCATCATCAGTAATGACTGAGGTTTATTATTATTTACGGTATCAGTTGCAGCATTTCTTTGATCAGTATCATCTGCAGCATACCTATAACCGTTTTGATAATCATATATTTTTATTTGTCCCGAAGCATTCCATCCCGATACCGGAGAAAATGAAGTATCTATGAGTACATTATCAATTCCGTTCCAGACGAAAGGTTCGTCTAAGGTTATCAAATCCCAGTCTCCGGCAGTAGGTGAATAACTGTCTGTAGAATAGACTGTTACTAAATTATCCCCATGATGAGAAGATGCATCATCAGCGGTTGTATGTCGCATCTTTATTGAGAAATCACTTAATGAATTTGCAGGAGCTCCCTCAACATAAAATCCAAACTGGTTTATAGGAAACTCTCCAAATATACCCTCTGCATTAAATTCATCAACAGTATATATAAATTGACTTCTGTTACTCAAATAATATATGTTAAGAGGACATACTTCTGTGGTGCCAGTGGTATTATCTCCACGCCCCATTTGAACAGGTATTATTCCTCCGGCTCCTACCAAGAAATGTCCGACAAATTCATAATTCCCTGTCTGATAAGTATAGCTAAACCGGATTCCATCACCAACTTCTACATCATCGCTTATAGATAAATGTACAGCGGGAAACTGTGTCTCCTTAGAACTAATAAAAGGAAGATTAGCATCAGATATTTCAGTTATAGTCGACAATTCACATTCTGAGTTGACATTAATCGTGACCGGTTGTGATGTTGATCCTTCATTTTGGATCGGTATATACATTATTAGTTCTTCGCCTGCATCAATAAACCCATTTTCATTTCCTCCGGGAGCTGGGTCATGAACAAAGGGTATTAATGTTTTTAAAGAGGGCGCGCTAACATTAAACAATAAAGCATATGACCATAACAAGTTATCATCAGCAGAGATAGTCAACCTTAGATGAGCTCGATGAAGATGTGGTACATCATCTGCTACTTCGATCACAAAAGCTTCATTAATAGGAATTGACTGTTCAATCTCTATATCGCCGAAAGTATATGAATCTTGCAAGACAGTTATATATGGATCTTCTGATGTTAAGACTGCTTCCACCTCGAAGGCATCTTCAATACCTACATTTTGAAGAGACATATTGATTTCAGCAATCTCTCCATATTCCGGCATGGACTTTCTTTCACTTGTAAAAGAGAAATTTTCAATAGCTACTAAAGCTGAACCGAGACCTGTTGTGATATAGAGTGCAGTTTCATCCTCTATTGGTCGTGCAGCTGTCGGATAAGTATCATTAAAAGTATATTCTAAACCAGTATTATTTAAATGATTTCGAATACCGACAGAACAATAATTACCCCAGTTACCGATACCCGAAGGACTATTTGCACCGTTATTAACATTATTGAATACTTTATACTGGATCTTAATCGGCCCATCAAAAGTTGTGGTGTAGTATGAGTTGGGATCATAGAGTATTATCTGGAATGTATTGATTTCATTACCTAAAACATTCTGATTGTTTTCCCATTGGATTATGTACTTATTGCGTTCTTCCCAATAGTAAGTGTATATACCACCCGAACCGGGTCTTAAATTATCCCAAAATGCAGCGACCATAGGGCTGGGTCCTAAAGGTCCAGGTATTCTCCAATTTCTCTGAGTTCCTTGTTCAGTTTCACCAAATGCTATCCAACCGTTGGTTGAAATTGTTATCTCGTCGTAATCTTCACCGTAAAAGGTGAATGTAAAAGGTAAATCAACTGTTTCAAATTCCTGAATATTATCGTAATCGGAATCAATATCTATCTCTCTCCCAGCAAATCCTTCATTTCCAGGAGCAATTTCAATCCAATCATATTCCGGTGAATCTATAAAACCTTCATCACCACAGTCATAAATCCAATAGCCATATTCACAGGGTCCCAAAGGCGTATCCACGGTTACAGTACCTATAGGTAGTTTTACAATCTGTCTTTGCGAAAATCCTTCTTCATTAAAAAGATGTAACTCAAGATCAAAAATCATGCCAGGTATAACATAGGTAGAAGTAGATACTCTAAAATGATCTTCAATGCTCGGTATCGTTTCGTCAGGATATATGTCGCCAAAATGAGCTGTATGATCAACTATCGATAAGCCGGCGATATCACCCGATAAAGTTCCCTGGACGTTTGGTATAGTGATATTTCCATTATTCTTGATAAAAAAGCGTAAATCTGCTTCTTCTAAAGGATCTATAGCTCCGTCACCACCATCATCAATAATATCTAAATGGTCAACAACAAGATTGCCGTTGATAATAGTCAACATAAACCTGCTGATCCAACTATTATCATTATTATCAGTTACGGTAAAATCGATAATTGCGTTATGGTTTGCAGGTGTATCAGGCAATATATCAATTGTATAGTCAGACAAAGATTCTGCAGTATCGTCCTCATCAATGTTACCAAAAGCTGAAGTGCTGTTTATAATATTAATAAACTCACTATCAGTAGATATAGTTCCACTAACTCCTTCTACATCATTATCTTGATGATTTCGGGCAATTAAAGCAAACCTAACTTCATTACCGGCAATTAGGTCTCCATTTAGTACTATATTGTCATAACTTACTGCCGGATCGTCATATAAATCAAAACTACCAAGATGAGGAATATAATCCGGTTTTGTGACTGTTACTCGAATCTCACCTTCAATATCAGAATCGAAAAAACGAACAACAACGCCATCTGCGCCGGTATATCCTGTATGAAATACTGATTCAAACTCGTCTCCGTCATCATCTTCATCTAATTGTCTTATAGTTACCCATGCTCCTTCAATTGGTCGATCATCGTTATCCGTTACAGTTATTACAATACTATTAGAACCTTGAGCTAAGGAATCCGGATAAGTCGCAATCAATGTGTCAGGGATGTCAACCCAAATATCCATGGAAGGATCACCAATGAGGTTACCGCCTCTCGCATGTTGTGTAGCTTGTTGTGGGTGGCTGTTTTCATAAGTTCTCCACAAATTAGTTTTAGAATAAACTAAACTTTCTCCAATAGTTCTAATCCCGTCAACATAAACACCGTTTAATGTACCGGCTGTTAAAGCGTTTCCGGGGCCTGTGTTAACACCACCGATAAAACCGACAGCTGATACTGCTCCTTTGGCTACTGTAGGTGTTCCAACACGGAAAGCCGGCTCTGTAGTACGTCCACCGTTAAAATCGAGTGTACTACATGTAACAAAATTTGCATTCGGCATTCTGTAACCATTATTCAAGTTTTCACTAGGACTCCAGCCCGAAACGCCTATAGCTCCTCTGTACCAAAAGAAAGTACCTCCTGCATTCATTGCTGAAGTCATGCGAGCTGGGAAAGGTGATTCGTATATTTCCGTAATGTTATTATCTTCATTATGGGTCAACATCATTTCTTTTATATATTTCATCAAAAATAAAGGTGATGCATTAGGAATTGTTGGGCTATGAGAATGTAAATCTGCAATAAGAGCGTTACGTTCATACCATGAAGTATCACCTAAAAATGGAGTTCTTTCATAATTGCGAATTTTATTCCAAGCGGTTGCTAAACCTTGGGCATCAGGCACAGATATCCTGCCAACAAATACATCAGAATAATTATCATCCGTTATCAATGATATGTGATGATCACCTGAATTATGTGGTATAGTTAAACTCCCACTTCCTCCAATTAGAGCAACATACTCCGGGGGTACATCCCAGTTGAGGTATGCATTACGAACGTAACCTGCAATTGCATGAGCAGTACTCAAATTCGATGTATCGGTCGAATGAACCACGAAACCCTTATCACGTTTCCAGTCAATAAACTGCTTGACTAAAGTTGTGATAGTTGAACTGTGATGATAAATTACTAATATGCTTCGGGGTTGATATTCCAAGTTAGGATTACGGAACTGTCCATAATTAAGTAACAATCCCTTTTTAACTCTTTCGAAACCTCGTGATATCCTTCGTTCCGGTCCTGTAAGTTCGTTATACCCTCGAGTACTTTGATCATAATTAACTCGAACCGTCATTCTTTCTCTAACAGTTAATTCTTGACTGGAAGCATTGTAAACGAATGGATACAAAGTTACACTCACTAATCTTGTATCTCTCATTATTGAGGGTTCACTTATCTGAACAGAATACTCAGGATAATTAGCATCCTTTTGATAGTGTTCATCATCAATTAGGAATCCATCCTTTTCCGATATTTTTAAATCGTATCCCTGAGATGGGAAAAGCATAATATCATCAATAACTTTGCTCTTTAATATTTTCGGCTGTTCAACTTCTGCAGTACCTGTACGCGGTATTGATAACATAAACGAGAAGGATAATACCTCGGGATATTTAGCATTCATTAGATAGCCGGCATCCGGATGAAATAGACGGTAATATGTTACACCGTCAACTTCTACCGGATAGATTTCGTATTCATTTAGATTAAATTCAATTTCTGTATAGTTATCATTCGTTGATACAATATCAAATAAATAGCTGTATCCGTAGACACAATTAATCGACAACACCAACAAAAACAACCCAGTTAACATAACCGATCGAAAGATCGGATTCTCTTTTAACGTTTTTACCATTTCAATTCTTACCTCCAAAATTATTTACTTGAAAAAACTTAACATATAAACTTACATGAAGTAGCAAATTATGTGCCAAACATAGTGTTTATAGCATTAATTCTTCTTCGCCTTAAACAATATCATCATAGAGTGGATAATGAGAACATAGTTCATTTACTTCTTTTTTTATTGATTCTAAGATTTCTTCATCTTCATAGTTATCATAGACTTTCTTTATTAGTTTGGCAATCACCTTCATCTCTTCGTTTTTCATGCCACGTGTCGTAACTGCAGGTGTTCCAATACGAATACCTGAAGCGACAAAGGGTGATCTGGTATCAAAAGGAACCGTATTTTTATTAACGGTAATAGAAGCTTTATCAAGAGCGTTTTCCATATTCTTACCTGAAGGGCCACCTTCATCAATCGTCCCTAAGTTTACAAGCATTAAGTGGGTATCCGTTCCACCGGAGACAAGGTTAAAGCCTACATCAGACAACGATTCTGCCAAGGATTGGGCATTAGCAACAACTTGTTTTTGATAATCTTTAAAACCATCAGTCATTGCTTCCTTGAAAGCAACAGCCTTTGCGGCAATAATATGCATTAAAGGACCTCCTTGAATCCCAGGAAACACCTGTTTGTCAATTTCTTTAGCAAATTTTTCTTTACAAAGAATTAAACCTGCCCTTGGACCTCTTAACGTTTTATGAGTGGTTGTTGTTACAACATCTGCATAAGGAATTGGACTGGAGTGAAGTCCTGTGGCTACAAGTCCGGCAATATGAGCCATGTCAACCATTAAATATGCTCCCACAACATCCGCTATTTCCCGGAATTTGGCAAAATCCATTTTACGTGGATAGGCACTAGCACCTGCAAGAATTAGTTTTGGTTTAACTTCTTTAGCTGTTTCCATAAGCTTAGCATAGTCAAAAACTTCACTTTCTTTTTCTACCCCATAGTGTACAATATTGTATAAAGAGCCGGAAAAACTGAGTGGATGACCGTGAGTAAGGTGACCGCCATGAGCAAGTTCTAAAGATAGGACAGTATCTCCCGGTTTGACAAAAGAGAAGTATGCTGCCATATTAGCTTGAGATCCGGAATGAGGTTGAACATTTGCGTGTTCTGCGGAAAAGAGTTCTTTAGCTCTTTCGATGGCGATTCTTTCTACGTCGTCAATATACTCACAGCCACCGTAATACCTTCCATACAGTTTATAGTTAATTTTCCCGGTTTTTTTACTCCACCTGTAGGGATAACCTTCGGCGTATTTATTAGTTAAAATTGAACCTGCTGCTTCCAAAACAGCTTGCGAAACAAAATTCTCTGAGGCTATCAGTTCTAAATTTTGTGACTGTCTTTTAATCTCACCAACTATAGCTTCATATATTTCTACATCTTGCATTTTAATATGATTCATATCAAACCTCTATTTTCGTATTCTTTAATTTGGTTAATTCTGTTTTCGTGTCTACCACCTTCAAACTGGGTTTCCAACCAGACTTGGACAATCTCTTGCGCATAACAACCAGCAATAAAACGTCCGGGTAGAACAAGTACATTTGCATTATTATGCTTTTTACTTAATACGGCAAAATCGGTAGAATGGCAAAGAGCTGCTCTTATCCCTTTAACTTTATTGGCAGCAATAGAACTGCCGATCCCGGTACCACATATTATAATTCCCATATCACATTCCTGGGCTGCAACGCTTTGAGCAGCTGTTATTGTTATAACCGGGTAATCCGCTTTTGTGTTAGCAGAAGTTCCAAAGTCTATTACTTTAAACTTTTTTTCTAAATAGCTTTTTAGGTATTCTTTTAGAGAATAACCTGCATGATCCGAAGCTAATGCAATTTTCAAAAGTATCTCCTTATTTGGTAATATTTATTTTAGATATTTAAATGATTGATATTATCTTTTCGCCATTAAACAGCCTAAGAGAATAGAGTAATATTTGGATTCTGTCGTATCGCTTCTGGAAGTTAAAATTACGGGACTATTCGTGCCAACTAACATAGCTGCGATCTTACCTTTCCCCAACAAAACCGATCCTTTATAGAAGATATTACCAGCTTCTATATTTGGAAATATTAATACATCTGCATCACCATTAACCGGTGTGGGAACTCCCTTTATTCGAACACTTTCTTGATCAAGTGATAGGAATACATCAAGAGGACCGTCAATTATCAATTCATCACCATAGTTTGTAATAAATTCTTTCTTAAGTTCTGTAGCTTCTAAAGTTCCTGGAATTTTATCGGTCGGTTTTTCAGTTGCTGATAATAGAGAAATCTTCGGCTGTGAAATACCAAATTTCTTTGTCACTTGCAGAGCATATTTTATCATTTGAGATTTTTGTTGATAATTTGGAAAAGGGATTACCGCAACGTCACTTAAAAAAAGAAGCTTATGATATTGAGGAAGCTCTATGACTGTTAGGTGGCTTAACACATTACCTTCAGGAAGCAAACCTTTTTCCTTATCTAAGATAGCTTTTAAGTATGTAGATGAACTAACCAACCCTTTCATCAGAATATCCGCATCACCATTTCTTACTAATTCTACGGCTTTTGATGCAGCTTGAACATCATCTTCTGTCTCGATAATTTCAAACAGAGAGCGAGGTAAAGAAAAATGGTTTATGGTTTTTAAGATTTCTTCTTTGCATCCTATCATATAAGGAGTGATAAAACCATCTTGGGCTGCCTTTGCTATGGCTTGAATAGTATTTGTATCTTGAGCACATACTACTGCTAAACCTTTTTTCTTACTTTTGTCAAGTTTGGTTACTAAGTCTTCAAGTCTTTGAATCATTTTTTCCTCCGATATTTATAATACAGTGTTTAAATCCTGAGAAAATATCTACACTCTACATTTAAAAGATAGCCTCTGTCAGCTTTAAAGAAGATCAATCAACCATTAATCAATAATTATTTATCAGGATAATAATGATGCTATGGCAATGGAGTATAATTTACTGATCTCATTATCTCCTCTGGATGGTAATATCGCAGGAGCATTTGCTCCAACTACTACCGCACCTAACTCTGCTTTAACAAATTTTGTCATAGTCTTGTAGAATACGTTGCCACACTCAATATTAGGAAATAAGAGACAATCGGCATCTCCGGCAACCGGGCTATCGATATTTTTAATTTTGGCACTTTCTTGATCAATTGCTACATCTAAAGCCAAAGGTCCATCGGCAATACCACTTTTAAACTGTTTGCGATCAAACATCTTCGAAATAATTGAAGCATCAACGCATGATTCTATTTTTGGGTTTACCTTTTCGTTGGCACTGATGATGGCTAATTTGGGATTATCAACACCGAGTACCTGAGCAGTCTTCACTAAATATTTAGCTATAATAATTTTTTGTTTTAAATCGGGTTTGGGGATAACTGCAACATCTCCAGCGACTAGTAGCTTATGATATTGATCAGTTTCGAAAACGGTTATATGAGTCAAAACGCCACCCGGAGGGAGTAATCCCTTCTCTTTGTCCAGGATTGCTCTCATATATTTATCTGTTCCAATCAAACCTTTCATAATAAAATGGGCTTTACCTTGATTTACAAAATCAACCGCTAAAGTTCCTCATCTCATTTCATCTTTCTCATTAACGATGTGGAAATTTGAGGTATTTATCCCTCTATCACGGCATACGTCGACAATAACCTTTTCATTCCCGACTATGGTAGCATCTATTAACCCTTTTTCTACAGCTAGAGAGATCGCTCCAAGAGTATTGGGATCTTGCCCATAAGCTACTACTAATCTTCTTTTGGGTCTTGATTTCAGAATCTCAAAGATCTGATCTAATTTTTTAATATTCACAGTTATTCCTCCGTGGATTAAAGTTTTTTACCAATTACTTATCCCTTAGACAACAGTCAAGCTTTTTATCTGAATTCTTTCTTAAGAAAACCACGCGTATTTTCTTGCTCAAAGCATACATAATTAACTTTTAAGAAGAATAGCAACTCATCGATATCATTGAGATTATACATCAATATAATAGAAAATAACCCGGATTTTATTTGACAAAATAACAGTTAATAAGAGACAGTTCATGTAATATGCTAATAATTAACGATAATATAATAGAGGCTGCAATATTCGATTTAGACGGAACTCTTGTTGATTCAATGAGCCATTGGAGCAATGTCGATAAAGAATATCTTGCAAAAAGGAACATAAATGTACCCGAAAACCTTTTTTTAGATATTAAAGAAGGCAACAGCTTTTTGGAAGTTGCCAGTTATTTTAAACAACGCTTTGATCTCAGTGATAGTATTACTGATATTTTAAAAGAATGGACTATTCTGGTTGCACATCATTACAAAACAGAAATCAAGCTTAAACCCGGAGTCAAACGTTTTCTTGATATGCTCAAACACCAAGGAATCAAACTTGGCATAGGAACTAGTAACTCATTAGAATTAGCATCTTTGGCATTGAAATATAATAACATCGAAGATTATTTTGAAACTATTATAACCGGCTGTCGTGACATTAAAGGAAAACCTTATCCGGACATTTTTAATAATGTTGCATCGAATTTAGAAATTAAACCTGCAAATTGTTTTGTGTGTGAAGATAGTTTAGTCGGTGTTAAGGCAGCTAAACGAGCAGGTATGCATACTATTGCTGTATATGACAGTTTCTCGAAACAAGACATAGAAACTATCAAAAATATATCTGATTATTTCGCTTATGATTTTTATCAAATAATAGAATACATAAAATCATTCATATACGATAGCAAAGAGAGTAACTAAATACTGAGAATCGAAGAAATATTACATATGTGGTTTTCTCATATTTTCTTGACGATTTACCTATAACTAAGACTTTTGCTCCATAATTAATAATTAAAAAAAGGGAATAATATGAAATTGAAGAAAATCGTTGAACTTTTAGAAGCTGAAGTATTCTGCCCTGAGAAATATTTGGAAAAAGATATCACTTGTGCTTTCGGATCGGATTTGATAAGTGATATTCTGATGTGTACTAAGGAACCCACTCTTTTACTAACCGGGCTTACCAACCCCCAAGTAGTCCGATTGGCAGATATGATTGAACTTCAAGGGATTGTTTTTGTGCGAGGGAAAAAACCGACACCCGAATTGGTCGAAATGGCAAAAGAATCAGATCTTCCAATGATATCAACAGCTTTTACTTTATTTAAATCAAGTGGAATTTTGTATAATGAAGGTTTGCGAAGCTGCCGTATCTAATAGCTTACATGAACACTGGGCAGTACCTGATGAAGTAAAAGATGGAAGAGAGTTCATTCTAAACCCACCCGAACCCGAATTGGTACTGGATTATGAAATTGAATCCCGTAATTATGCTAAAGCAGGCAAAGCTTCGTCTGATATAAAACTAACTCTTAAACAATTAGGCGTTGATCCAAGTGTTCTCAGAAAGATTGCAATAGCCTGTTACGAAGCTGAAATTAATGTTGTAGCTCATTCAAAAGGCGGTAAAATGCATGCTAATATCTATGACGACAGAGTGTTAGTAATATTGGAAGATGAAGGTCCCGGAATCGAAGATGTTGAGAAAGCAATGTTACCTGGATTTTCAACAGCTGATGAACTTGCCCGAGAAATGGGCTTTGGAGCCGGCTTGGGACTACCAAATATAAAAAAAAATTGCGATGCAATGCATATAAGCTCCCGCTTGGGATATAAAACAAGATTAAATTTTTTCGTGTTATTCGACAAGCTAATCAATGGTAACACAAATGAGCAATAAAAAGAAAGAATATTATCATTCTGTATATTTAGAAACAGATAAATGCGTCGGTTGTACCAAATGTGTTAGAATCTGTCCAACAGAAGCCATCAGAGTTAGAGAGGGCAAAGCAAAAATTGATTCAACTCGCTGTATAGATTGCGGTGAGTGCATTAATACATGTCCTGTTAACGCTATAAGGATTATATCCGATTCGCTTGATGAATTAAAAAAATACAAATATAAATTAGCAATTATATCTGCTTCGTATGCAGGACAATTTGCCGAAGATATTGGACTGGAAAAAGCTTTAAAAGCCTTATTCCATCTTGGATTTGATGATATCGCTGAGCAGGCTATGATTACAGATATAACTGCTGATATTATACGTGATTATATTAGAACACATCCTAAAATACGTCCTATCTTATCTAGTAACTGCCCTGCTATAGTAAGGTTAGTACAAGTAAGATTTCCTTCCCTGTTATCAAATCTGCTTCATATAGAGTCTCCTATTAGTATGTTAGCAAAGTATTATCGAGATAATATAACTATAGAGGAAAAATTAAAACCTGAAGAAATCGGAATTTTTTTGATTGTTCCGAGCGCATCTCAAGTAACAGCTGTTCATCAACCTGAAGGTACATATAAACACCTTCATGACGGAGCGATTGCTATTTCCGACATTTATTGTAAAGTTATGGATATTCAAAAAGACTTAGATAAAGATAACCGTAAGATCAATAGTTATGCTAACGGTTTAAGTTGGGCTGTAGCGGGACAGGAAGCCCAAGAAATTGCCGCTGATGACATAAGAACTTTGGCTATTAGCGGGATACATAACGTAATCGATATATTGTCGAATATCGAAAGTCACCGTTTAGATCAGTACGACTACATAGAACTCAGAAGTTGTTCTCAAGGATGTGTAGGCGGTAGTTTGAATGTGGAAAACCCTTTTGTTGCAGAAAATAGAATTTTGAACATGGTTAGATCAAGTAAAAAACTAGATATCGACAATAATTATTTCTTTAAATTATATCGCGAAGGGTATTTTGATGTTATACCTCTTGAACCTCGATCAATAATGGAGTTAGATAAAGACATAAAAAAAGCTATCGGTCTCATGAAAAAGGTAAAAGAAACGTTAAACAAGTTACCCGGACTGGATTGCGGAGTATGTGGATCTCCTACTTGCAAAGCTTTAGCAGAAGATATCGCTAAAGGAAATGCAACCTTGGAAGACTGTATAATTAGAACCAGAAAACTGAAATCTTGATTATGACTGGCCACTAGTTATACAATAATAGTGTTTTTACAACAATTAAATCGTATTATACTAACAGTAAACATTTTAATAACCAAAATCACAGAGGTAATTATGACTATCAAACTAATTGATCTGATCCCAAAAATCGAAGGTGATATTTTGACTGTTAAAGGAAATTTTAACAATCTAACAATCAATGACGGATATGTTTCCGATCTATTAAGTGATGTAATGGCAAATGCTAAAGACAATCAAGCATGGATTACTATCATGAAACATCTTAACTCTGTGGCAGTAGCTTCCATAGCAAATATCCCTTGCATAATATTTGCTAATGGCGTTATACCAAACAGCGATGTCATTGATAAAGCAAATGAAGAAAACATCTGTTTACTTGCCAGTAAATTATCAAGCTTTGAGATTGCCGGAAGGCTGTATACAATGTTACATAGTAAATAATCTGAAATCGACTGCAAACTTTAGTTTAAACACCCTTTTATGGTTGCACAATTGGTTTTTGCTTATTTATCTTCTTTGGAATATATAGTTTTTACTTTCTAATTGATAAAATAGTGTTATAAACATGGATTGGTACAAAGCTGACCTTCATATTCATTCAGTACTTTCTCCCTGTGGCGGACTGGAAATGTCGCCGAAAAATATTATGGAAAAAGCTCAAAGAGCAGGCATTTCCATAATCGCTGTAACCGATCATAATTCCATGGCTAATTGTATTGTTTACGAGCAAAAAGCTTTGGAGTATAAAATAAACTATATCTATGGTGTTGAAATTCAAACAGCAGAAGAGATTCACTTGGTTGCATTATTCGATGATAAGAATGAAGCAATGACATTCGATAAAGAGTTGTATAATGTACTCTTACCAATAAAAAACAATCCAGATTATTTTGGTGATCAAGTAGTTGTTAATAAAGATGAAAATATTGTTAGATTCGAAGATAAAGCACTGATTAACTCTATAACGTGGACACTTGATCAAACCATTAGCCGATTGCGAAATTACAACACTTTTGTATTCCCTGCTCATGTGGATACTGAAGCTTTCAGTATTATCGGGCAGTTAGGTTTCATTCCGGATAATCTTAATTTTGACGCATTTGGTATTACAGCTCAGTGCGATATTGACGAATTTCTTTCAAAATACTCATATCTAAAAAGTTTACCGTTAATTCGTAATTCTGACGCCCACTATTTAAATCAAATTGGTGCTGGATATACAAGGTTTTATATTGAGAAGCCCACTTTATCAGAAATCAGATTTGCTTGCCAAAAAATGGGTCATAGAAAACATGTCATATAGTTATGGTAGATCCAGTATGATATATTCGATAAATTAATAAACTTAAAGTGACCATGAAATTGAATTAAGCTTGTCATCCAAATTGACTTTATCAGTAAATTTTGAATTAATAAAGAAATAGATCGACGGAGGTTAAATAGTGAATAGACGAGATAATACTCTTTATCAGCAGCTAAGTGACGTTATCAAAGAGCAAAAGAAACTGCGCAACCCTTTAATTGAAATTCTTCATAGGGCACAACGCATTTTCGGATACCTGCCCTTGGAGGTACAAAGTTTTGTAGCTGAAGAACTTAATATACCAGTAAATCAAGTTTATGGAGTTGTAACTTTTTACAATGCTTTTACAATGAAACCAAGAGGTAAATACGTTATAAATATATGTACAGGCACTGCTTGCTACGTTAAAGGTGCTCCCAGAATAATCCAAATGTTATCAGAACTGCTTGGTATTGAATTAGGTGAAACTACATCTGATAAACTATTTACATTGACGGCAGTCAGATGCGTCGGAGCTTGCTCATTAGCACCAGTATTAGTCGTTGATGAAGAAAGTTACGGTCGTATAGAGTCAAGAAAGCAATTACAAGACATAATTGACCAGTATCGTCGACGTGTATAAATATATAATTTATAATGCAGGATCTTTCACTACACTTACTTGATATCATAGAAAACTCTGCACAAGCAGAAGCCCGTAATATTTATGTCACTATTATTATTAATGAAAAGTGTAATAGATTGACAATGAAAGTAAAAGATAATGGTAAGGGTATGGATGAAGAAACTATTGATAATGCACAGCAGCCTTTTTTTACCACCAAAACATCCAGAAAGAAAAAAATTGGCTTGGGTATACCTTTATTCAAACAAAACGCAGAACAATGTGACGGTAGTTTTTCATTGAAAAGTAAGCCAAATAAAGGAACAGCCCTTAAAGCTCAGTTCCGTTTAGACCATATCGATCGAATGCCGTTAGGAAACATCACCGATACAATATTAACATCGATTATCGGTCACCCAACAATTGATTATACCATTGAATACCGTTTATTGTCAAAATCAGGCAGTAAAAAATTCTTGTTTAAAACTGCTGAAATCAGAAAAGAGTTAGGGGATATACCCTTAGATTACCCTGATGTTGTAACTTACATTCGGGAAAACCTTTGTGAAGGTTTTGAGAGTATTTATGTTAAAAATTATTAACAAAATTAATGGATCACATTAGTTCATGAGATTGAAAACCTAGGCTGTGTTATTAAGTTGCATATGAAAATTTATAGATAATAAAAAAAGATAATATAGAGGAGATGATTATGGTTGTCAAAAGATTTGATATTCTTATATGTTTCGGATCCGGATGTATCGGAGCCGGAGCAGCATCTATTAAAAAGAAGTTAATCAGTGTTCTAACCGAAATAGATATCCTAAACGAAGTTAATATCATCGAGACCGGATGTATGGGACCGTGCGATTATGGTCCTCTTATAATGATTTACCCTGAAGGTATATTTTACCGTAAAGTCACTGTCGATGATATTCAGGAAATAGTCGAAGAACATTTTATCAAGGGCAGACCGGTTAAAAGACTTATGGTAAGTGAGGCTGAAGGGTTTACGGCTAAAGATATAAGTGAGATACCTTTTTATAAAAAACAGATCAAAGTCGCCTTAGAAAACTGTGGTTACCTTGATCCTGAAAGTATTGATGAATACATCGCTACCGGTGGATACGAAGCTATCGGACAACTATTGACTGAATCAACTCCAGAACAGACAATTGAGATAATAAAAGAATCAGGTTTAAGAGGTAGGGGTGGCGGAGGTTTCCCAACCTATTTAAAATGGGAACTAACCAGAAAAAATAGTCGGTCACCGAAATATATAATCTGTAATGGAGACGAAGGAGATCCAGGGGCTTTTATGGACAGATCCCTACTTGAAGGAGATCCTCACCGTATTTTAGAAGGTATGATGATAGCTGGATATGCTGTTGGAGCACAAAAGGGATTCTTTTATATCCGGGCTGAATATCCATTAGCCATAAAAAGAATTATAAATGCTATAGAACAAGCAAAGAAATACTCTTTAATCGGTAATAATATTTTTAGTTCGGATTTTTCTTTTGATTTTGAAGTTCGTAGTGGAGCTGGAGCTTTCGTTTGTGGTGAAGAAACTGCACTTATAGCTTCGATAGAAGGCAAAAGGGGTGAACCAAACCCAAAACCTCCTTATCCGTCTGATTATGGATTATGGGGCATGCCAACAGTGGTAAACAATGTTGAAACACTAGCCAATCTTCCTACGATTATTAGAAAAGGAGCTAATTGGTTTGCAGGATTCGGAACTGAAAACAGTAAAGGCACTAAAGTTTTTGCACTTACGGGAGATGTACTTAATACCGGTTTAGTCGAAGTTCCTATGGGTATCAAACTCAAGGAGCTTATCAATGATGTCGGAGGTGGATTAATTCAAGGTAAAAAACTCAAAGCAGTCCAACTTGGTGGTCCTTCAGGAGGTTGTTTAACTTCCGACCATTTGGATGTTCCTATTGACTATGAATCACTTAGAGAAAAAGGTTCAATGATGGGTTCCGGTGGTGTTATTGTTATCGATGACTCTAAGTGTATGGTTAATATTGCGAAATTTTTCTTAGAGTTTTCCGTCGAAGAATCCTGTGGTAAATGTGTTCCTTGCCGGGTAGGATTAAAACAAATGCATCTAATCTTAGAAAAAATCACGACTGGCGAAGGTAAAGTTGAGGACATTATTGAGTTAGAAAAATTAGGGAAAATGATATGTAAAATGTCTCTATGTGGATTGGGTCAAACCGCCCCTAATCCGGTTCTGAGCACATTAAGATATTTCAAAAAAGAATATGAAATCCACATAACTGAACAAAGTTGTCCGGCAAAAGTATGCCTCTCATTATTTCATTTTCTCATTGATAAAGATAAATGTATCGGTTGCTCTCTATGTGCTCGCAAATGTCCTGTTAACTGTATTACCGGCAATAGGGAAGATAAATATTTTATCGAACAACCGGAATGTATTAAATGCGGTACATGTATGGAAGTTTGTCCTGTTAATGCTATTAATAAACTACCCGGTATTTCTTCTGAAGTCAGGGAGCAATTAGCTCAAAAAAAATTATTTGAACCTGAGTTTTAACAATATTACGATCTTAATAATTAAATTTAATCAAAACCGGTAACTCTTATAGGAGGTTTTATGAACATAGTGATCAACGGAACAGTTTGTTACGCCTCTCCGGGAGAAACAGTTCTGTCAGCTGCAAAAAATAATGACATTTACATTCCGTCGTTATGCTATCACAATAAAACAGGACCCTTAGGTAGATGCCGTGTTTGTATGGTGTATGTTGAAGGTATGAATGGATTGCAGTCTTCATGCAACTTGCCAGTTAGAGAAGGGATGATCATCACTACCGATACTAATGAAGTTAAAGCACATCAGAGACTCGTAGTTGACCTTTTACTATCTTCAGGCAAACATGACTGCCTTTCTTGTGAACAAAATGGTAATTGTGAGCTACAAGATGTAGCTTATTATTTAGAAATAGAAAGACCTTCTTTTAACCTTTCTCCCCCCTCTATTGACATTGATGAAACCAGTGAAATGGTTTTTGTCGATCGTTCGAAATGTATACAATGTGGCAGATGTATTGAAGGATGTAATAATACTGTTGTAAATGAAGTGATTACTTTTGCCCAACGTGGATTTGAAACTAAAATTGAATTCGATAATAATATAGAAATGGGCAAGTCGACATGTGTTCAATGCGGAGAATGTGTTCAGCTTTGTCCTGTTGGAGCTTTAATAGATAAAAATGCTATTAGTAAAGGCAGACCTTGGGAACTCGAAAAAGTAACGACAATTTGTCCTTATTGTGGTGTCGGCTGTCAATTGGAGCTTCACATTAACCGTAAGATTAATAAAATCATCCGCATAACCGGTGTAGAGAAAGCACCGGCTAATAATGGTATGTTGTGCATAAAAGGCCGATATGGGTTTGATTTTGTTGGAAACAAAGATCGTTTAACAACGCCTTTAATTAGAAATAGTGAAGGGAAATTCGAAAATTCCACATGGGATGAAGCTATAACATTTGTTGCTAAAAAATTTAAAAATATCATAACTGAACATGGCAACGAAGCAATTGCAGGTTTAGCTTCAGCTAAAGTAACTAACGAAGATAACTACGCTTTCCAAAAGCTTATAAGGAGGGAAATAGGCAACAACAATGTCGACCACTGTGCGCGGCTATGCCACTCCTCAACTGTGGCCGGTCTGGCTGCATCGTTCGGAAGTGGTGCTATGACAAATGATATTAAAGATATTAATAAAGCTGGTGTTATTTTAGTAACCGGGTCTGATACTACCGCTGCTCATCCTGTGATCTCAGCAAGAATAAAAAAAGCTGTCAGGGATGGCAAGTCTAAAGTTATAGTTATAGATCCAAAAGAAATAGCCTTGGCAGACTATGCTGAAATTTATGCCGCACAAAGACCGGGTTCCGATGTAGCTGTAATAAACTGTCTCATGCAATTGATTATAAAAAATGGTTGGGAAGATAAAGATTATATCCAATCAAGGACGGAGAATTTTGAGGATCTCAAAAAAGAAGTCATGAAAGATAAATATTCTCCTGAAAATGTAGAAACGCTGTCCGGAGTCCCAGCAGCCAAATTACATAAAATTGCAGAACTTTTCGCTAAAGCCAAAACCGGCAGTGTCTTTTATTCTATGGGTATAACTCAACATACTACCGGAACGGATAATGTTAAATCGATCGCTAATCTGCAAATGCTATGTGGTAATTTAGGCAAACCTGGTGGTGGCGTTAATCCTCTTAGAGGACAGTCGAATGTCCAAGGAGCTTGTGACATGGGTTGCCTACCCAATGTTTACCCGGCATATCAAAAAGTTACAGATCCAAAATCAAAAAGTAAGTTTGAAAATTTTTGGAGTAAATCATTATCCGATAAAATCGGACTAACTATCACCGAAATAACAGATAGCATAATTAAAGGTACAATTAAAGGCCTCTATATTATGGGTGAAAATCCTTTTATCAGTGATCCGGATCAATATCATACCATAGAGTCGCTGGAGAAAACAGAATTTTTAGTTGTTCAAGACATCTTTATGACTGAAACTGCTGAATTGGCCGATGTTGTTCTTCCTGCATCAACATACGCCGAAAAAACAGGACATTTTACTAATACAGAACGTCGAGTTCAACGGCTCAATCCAGCTCTTAAAGCTCCCGGGCAAGCAAAAGATGATTGGGAAATTATTCAATTAATCGCTAATAAAATGGGATCAGATTGGAATTACCAAACCATCAGAGATATAACAACAGAAATTAATGCTGTTGCACCTTCATATGCCGGTATAACTTGGGATAGAGTTGGTAAAGAAGGCCTTCAGTGGCCTTGCCCGACAGTAGATCATCCTGGAACTCCATATCTGCATAAAGATCAATTTACTCGTGGGTTAGGTCTTTTCCATGCTATTGAATTCAAAGAACCTGCCGAACTCCCTAACGATGAATATCCACTGATAATGACGACAGGAAGGGTTCTGGAACAATTCCACACCGGAACAATGTCTAGAAAATCTCAAGGTTTGAATAATATAGCTAAGCCAATGGTTATGATTTCAGTAGTCGACGCTGAAAAAATGAGTATATCTAACAGTGAAAAAGTTAAAGTCATAACGAGAAGAGGTGAAATCGAAACTAATGCTTTCGTCACCAAGAGAATTCAACAGGGGGTTATCTATATACCTTTCCATTATGCAGAAGCACCGGCTAATAGACTTACAATTAATGCAGTTGATCCAACAGCTAAAATACCCGAATATAAAGTTTGTGCAGCAAAGATTTCCAAAATAATATCATAGAATATAGCTTAGTCCTTAACAGACTTATGTCTTAAATGAGGATTTGCGGCAAATGAAAAGACACATGATATTTTAATTGGAGATAAAGGTTGTATCATATAGGTAGCGATTTTCTTTACTATAGAGGTAACATGATTTATAAATTTTATGCATTTCTTTTATGTATAACAATGATTATTCTTATTGGTTGTACAAAAGATAATGATCTTGATATTACTTCACCAATTGATTTTTTAAATCCGCAAAACATTGATTCTAGCAAGATAGATCTATATATAAGTATTATGGACATCCAGGAAGTCAGTAACGGCCAATATAACAACACATATGAAACGTTCTTTTTCCCAATTAATCCATCAATAAAAGACTCACTGATTATAGTCAGAATTAATAATAAACCTGTAGAAGTAAAAAAATGGCAGCATATCTGGTTTGTGAACTACGATTACGAAGAAGGTAGCGAATACTTATTTGATATAGAAACAGATGAAAACTCTTATTCAATTACTGTTCAAATACCATATGCTACATCTTACACCACATTCCCCGAAAATTATTATCCTTCGGAAAATGCCAAAGTGGACTGGTCTTTAGATGTGAACAACCATAACCAAATTGCTTATGCATTCTCAGAATTTTGGGATGATGAAGATTGGGATAATGATCAGGTATCTGAATGGTACAAAGAAATTTCACCATCAAATAGGAGTTTTGTTTTCCCAGCAAATATTGTAACAAATTTTGGCAATAATACATTTTATGAGTTAGGCATTATACAGTTTAATTTCAATAAAAGTGAAAGAATTATTGTAGTTAGCATATCTGATAGGCATAAGTTTTATGAAAAACAGGCTGTAGAGACCAGAAGCAGAAACTTATTAAACAAATTCTTATTCGAATTAGTAAATTTGAACCATTAATATCAGAATCATCATAAATCCTTGACATAAACCACGCTTTAAATATTTATGTAACAAAGTTGTTGTTGAAATGAAGCTTGCTCGCTTCTACCTTACGAATTAATTCGCTAAGGTTCCGAATAATTAAAGAAAATATGAATAGAGAATTAATAAGCTCTTTAAATCATAAAAGCGGGTGAAGTACGTTCATCCGCTTTTTTAATATATAAAAACCGTTTATAACATAAGGAGGTTATTATAATACGGATAAGAAGAGGTAAAGCAAAGAAAAAAGTTGAAGTCCCAAAGGAACGGATCAACAATCAGATTGATGCTGAGAACGTAAGATTAATTAGTTCTGACGGCAGGCAAATAGGGATTGTAGATACCCAAACTGCCTTACGGAAAGCTGAGTCGGAAAACTTAGACTTAGTTGAAATATCTGCCAATGCCAAACCACCGGTGTGTAAAATAATGTCCTTTGGTAAATACTACTACCATAAGGAAAAAAGTGTACGGGAAGCAAAAAAAAGACAACATGTAGTCCAGTTGAAAGAGATCAAAATGGGACCACATACCGATGATCACGATTATCATTTCAAGAAGAAAAATGCAATTAAATTTTTAGAACAACAGAACAAAGTTAAGTTTACCATCAGATTTAAAGGACGCCAAATCACTCATAAAGAGTTAGGTTTTGAAGTTTTGGAACGGTTAGTTGAAGACTTAAAAGATTACGCAGAAGTGGATGCCCCACCAAAAAGCGAAATGAGAACTATATCTATGATTATGGTACCCCGTAAAGATATCGATGATAAAAATAAAACTACTGAAAAGAATAGCGAGTAATATAAATCATATTTTAAGGAGGATTTATGCCTAAAATTAAGACCAGAAAAGGTGCTGCCAAACGTTTTAAGCTGACTGCAAAAGGTAAAATTAAAAGACAGCACTCTTATTTAGGGCACATTTTAACTAAAAAAACAAGAAAACGTAAACGTAACTTAAGGCAACCGGGTTATGTAGCGGCAGTTGATACTCCCAGAGTAAAAAAAATGTTGAATGCTTAATAATATAATTATTTTAAAGGAGATACTTTATGTCAAGAGTAAATAATAACGTAGCAGCAAAAAAACGCAGAAAAAAATATTTAAAAGCTGCAAAGGGCTATTATGGAGCAAGGGGTAATCTTTATCGTAGTGCTCGCCAAGCAGTTGAAAAAGGTTGGCTCTATGCTTACCGTGACAGAAAAAATAGAAAAAGAGAATTCCGCAAACTATGGATAATCAGAATAAATGCAGCTGTTAGATTGCAAGGATTAACTTATAGCTCATTCATAAATGGCCTGAATAAAGCAGAAATTGACTTAGATAGAAAAGCATTAGCTTTCCTGGCAATGAACGATCCCCAGGCTTTTAATGAATTATGTGAAACGGTAAAAAAAGTCCTTTGATAGATAAAAATCATAACTTCTCATCATTGTGAATTGAATGGAGAATTTTTTGGAAAAGCACTTTGAAGAATTGATCCAGCAGGTTAAGATAGCTTTAATCGACGCCGATAACGATCATCAACTAAATAATATTAAGTCCAGTTTTTTAGGGAAAAAAAGCGAACTTATGAATATGATGAAAAAATTAGGATCGTTATCTGCTGATGAACGTCCCCGTGTCGGTAAACAGTTAAACTTAACCAAACAAAAAATGGAATCGTTGATTCAGCAACGAGCACATGAAATTGAAAAGTTAAAATATGACCGTACTATTCAAGCTGAATCAATAGATTTGACAATGCCCGGTTTGCAACCTCAAATAGGAGGACTACATCCTTTAACACAGACACAGAGAAAAATTGAAGATATCTTCATAACTCTGGGATTTGACATTGTCGAAGGTAATGAAATTGAAGATGAATACCACAATTTTGATGCACTCAATACTCCTCCTAACCATCCAGCACGCAATGAAATGGACACTTTTTATATTAAAAGGCTGCAAGACGACAGTAATAATCGACTTCTTTTGAGAAGCCAAACATCTACAGTACAAGTAAGAATAATGGAAAATAATCAGCCGCCTATTAAGATTATTTCTATTGGTAGATGTTATAGAAATGACAAACCTGACCGATCACATTCACCGTTCTTTCACCAAGTTGAAGGTTTGTGTGTCAATGATAATACTACTTTTGCCGACTTACGTGACATATTAAGTTACTTTGCTACCATGATGTTTGGTAATGATATAGAATGGCGGTTTAGACCTCATTTCTTCCCATTTACCGAACCTAGCGCTGAATTTGATATACGCTGTTTTAGCTGCAAAGGTGCAGGCTGTTCTATATGTAAACAAAGTGGCTGGCTGGAAATTGGTGGAGCCGGAATGGTCGATCCGAATGTATTTGACGCAGTAGGGATAGATTCCGAAAGATTTACCGGCTATGCTTTTGGCTTAGGTATTGATAGAATAACACTATTAAAATATCGTCTTCCTGATATCCGTATTCTATTTGAGAATGATGTCCGTTTTCTTAAACAATTGTGTTGAGATATTCTTTAACATCTGTTTATCTCATTAACCATTATTAAATAAGATCTAGTTATAAATAGTAGCTCCTAGAAAAATTAAAAATGGATCTGATGTGGATAAAGATATGATTACACTCAATTTAACTCATAGTTTTTTTATAAGCAATATATTTACAATTATCTAAATATAGAGGGAAAGATGAAATTTAGCTATAAATGGCTGCAAAATTATATCGATTTGAATATTTCTCATCAAAAATTAGCAGATGAATTAACTTTCAGCGGTATTGAAGTTGAAGCTGTTAATCAGGAACAATATTTTCAATATATTGAGAATGTAAAAGTTGCAGAAATCATTTCTACGCAAATTCATCCTAACAGCAATAACTTATTTATTTGCAAAGTTTCAGATGGTTCGAGTATCAAACAAGTAGTTTGTGGTGCATCTAACTGTGATGAAGGATTAAAGACCGCTTTCATACCTGCTGATTCGACATTAGGTGATAGTATTATTAAAAATGCTATGATAAAAGGTATTAAATCGGAAGGTATGTTATGCTCAGAACAAGATCTGCATATTTCAGATAATCATGACGGTATAATTAGTTTGCCATTATCGGCAAAAAATGGAACTCCCTTACAAGATGTTTATGAATCCAAGAATGTTCTATATGAAGTTGAAATTACTCCTAACAGGCCGGATTTGCTGGGGATTTTGGGTATTGCTAGAGATATTGCTGCCATTTTAAACCTTTCTTTACAATACCCTCAAATACCGACTTATAAAGGTATTGATCATGATCCAAATTTAGTGGATAATCAAGATTATCATCTATGCCCCAGATATTTAGCTAAGGTAATTAAAGGTGTTAATGTACAAGAATCACCATTCTGGTTACGTGAAAAACTAAGATCCGTCAACATAAAACCTGTGAATAATATCGTTGATATTACTAATTACATCATGCTCGAATTCGGACATCCTTTACATGCCTTTGATTATGACTTAATAAAAGATGGTAAAATCGTTGTCCGAAAAGCTAAGTCGGGCGAAACTTTTACTGCATTAAATAATAAAAACTATGACTTACAAGATACTGATTTAGTCATAGCAGATTCAACGAAACCTGTAGCTATTGCCGGAATAATTGGAAATATTGGTTCATCTATTACAAAGCATACTAAGAATATTGTTTTGGAAGCAGCTAACTTTAATTATGTGTCAATACGCCAAACTACTAACCGTTTAAAAATAAACACCGATTCAGCATACCGCTTTCAACGAAACTTATCATCACATACAGTAAGTGACATATCTGATAGAGCAACCGAACTTATTTTGGATATTTGTGGTGGTAAATTAGTAAGCTACTGTGATTCTTATCCTTCTCCAATAGTCCAAAAAACAGTTAAAATAAGACCTTCACGTGTCAATAAAATCCTGACTACTGATCTTTCTGCCGATCAAATTATCAATTACCTTGAAAAACTGGAGTTTCAGTTAGTAAATGTCGGTCTTTTTACAAGTGATAGTGATAATAATAATAATAATTCTATACAAGAGATAAAATCAGGAAATCTGAATATAAGTGACAGTAAAGTCAATTATATTGAGTTTTCTATAACCCATTTCCGCAAAGATGTATCCCGAGAAATTGATATTATTGAAGAGATAATTAGACTCTACGGATATAACCGCATTAAGACCACCGGAAGTAGTTCTCGAATCATTCTAACCGACAAAAATAGACTAACTTCTAAAAGGATGATAGCAGATTTTCTTTCTTATTGCGGCTTTTTAGAAGTTATTAACAGTTCTTTTGCTGATAAAAAACAACTCAATTTTCTGGAATTAGCTGATAACGATTATCGTCATTCTTACATTGAATTAGATAATCCAATCGGATCTGACTCATCAATTCTTAGAAGCTCACTGCTCCCCGGTATACTGCAAAATTTAAGACTTAATATTAATAACAAACAAGATAATCTTAAATTATTTGAATTAGGCAGAGTTTATTATGATCAAGATAATATGGCTATAGAGAAATTGCATCTATCGGGCATAGTGGCAGGTGATCATAGAAAATATCATTGGAAATATAAAACAATCAAAGCTGATATATTTACTGTCAAAGGAACTATAGAGAAATTGCTTGAAAAGGTGAATGATAAAATTACTTCAAAACCTGATGATTCGCAACCTTTTCTACAAAAAGGTCAAGGCTTAAGTTTATTATATGGTAAAAAGATCTTAGGTTTTATGGGTAAATTAGATCCATTAATTGCTAAACAATTTGAAATTGAACAGCCGATATATATTTTTGATATCGATTTAGAAGAGATATTGTTGATATCAGCAGTTAAAGAAAAGCATTATAAGGACATCATACGTTATCCTGATGTCGAAAGAGATATATCTTTCATAGTTGACAGAAATATAGATCATGCTGATATCGTTCGAAAGATAAAAGAAACAAATCATCAATTAATTCAGGATGTTCTGTTGATTGATGAATTTATTGGCAAGAATATCCAGGTTAATCATCGAAGCCTGACATACCGTTTAGTACTAAGTTCAAATAAGGGAACATTAACCGATGATACTATCCAGAAACTTGTAGATAAAGTCTTTAACCAACTATCAGTTAATTATGAAATAAAAAAGAGGTAATTATGAGTGAACAACCTGTATCCCAATTAGAAGAAAAAGTACAAATTCTAATAAATAATTATAAAGAACTAAAAGAGAAAAACGAATCTCTTAACGTCCAGGTTATAGAACTAACAAATATAAAATATAATAATTCTCAAACTATTGAGGAATTACATAATACAATAGAAAAACTCGAAATAGATCTATCTGAAAAAAACGATAAAATTGCTATGATAGAAGAAAAATGTGATGAGTATATGAATAAATTAAGTAACTATGAGAATGTAACCAAATCAACCTCATCTCAAATAGATAATATCTTATCTCAACTCAGCAAATTATAAATATTTCGAAAATAAAATGAAATCTGTAGAAGTAGAAATTTTAGGTAAGAAATATCGCCTAAGAGCAGAAGATTGCCGTAAGATTGAAGACTATGCTTCTTACGTAAATACTCTTCTTGATGATATCAGCTCAAAATACGGAATAGTTGACAATAAAGATTCTTTGGTATTGGCTACTATGGTTTTAGCTGAAAAATTGTTTGTTATGACTGAAGAAAGTGATAAGTTAAGAAAGGAAATTGAAACATTAGACAGTAAAATTTCCTCTTTCTTCGTCGATCTTATTGATAAATGATGTTAACGCCTGCGATATTCGTGGATTTTAATTTGTAATTGAGCCAACCATATCAAAGGGAATCGATCCGATTGTGGCTCACATGCCCTGCACTAACTTTATTAAGGAGACTGATCACTTAGCAAGATTAGTGCAGGGAAGTGAAAAGCATTTATGGTAGATACCCATCTTGAAATCAGGTTCATACAATACAAACTAACGACGGTATCGCAGGTGCATTAAACTTAATTGTGAGGTTATAAATGGATATATGTATATATTTGACTATAGGCGTAGTTGTCGGGCTTCTTTTTACCTTTTTTATAGTCCAGTTTAAAAGGAAAAAAGGTAAATTAATAGTTGATAACGCAAAGAGAAATGCAGAAGAAATCGTTATAGATGCAAAAAATAAAGCACAAAAAATCATTAAAGAAAGTAAACATAAAACTGAGATAGACAAAAAAGCTGCAATTTTAGAAGCAAAAGATGAGTGGTTTAACAGGAAAAGAGCTCAAGAAAATGAGATCAAAGATAGAAAACGCGAGATTAGAGTTTTAGAAAAAAAACTCAATGACCGTTTATCATCATTTGATAAAAGATATGACGAATTAGCTAACAAAGAAAATAGACTCAATTCAATTGAAAATAAAATAAAAGTCAAAGAATCTGAGTTAGAAAAGAGCAAATTTGAGTTAGATGCGGAGATTGAAAAACAAAAGAAGAGGTTAAGTGAAATCTCCGGCTTCTCTCAAGAACAAGCTTTAAATCTACTTAAAACTCAATTAATTGAAGAAGCTCGTGAATATGCTGCTCAAGACGCTAGTCATTGTATCGAACAGTTAAAATTAGATTCTAACAAAAAAGGAGCCGAAATTCTTTCCACTACGATACAAAGATTATCCCTCGATTACATAACAGAATCTACCGTTTCAGTCGTCTCAATACCTAGCGATGAAATGAAAGGAAGAATTATCGGAAGAGAAGGAAGAAACATTCGAACATTTGAAAAGGCATCAGGTGTTGATTTAATTATTGATGATACTCCAGAAGCCGTTGTTCTTTCATGTTTTGATCCGGTTAGAAGAGAAATAGCTCGTGTCGCTTTGGAAAAACTAGTAGCTGATGGGAGAATCCATCCTGGTAGAATAGAAGATTTAATTGAAAAAACAACTAAAGAAATGGAAAAAAATCTTGTCGAAATTGGCGAAAAGTCTTGTATGGAACTGAACATAAAAAATGTATCCCCAAATATAATTAAACTTCTCGGCAGATTGAATTATCGAACCAGTTATGGCCAAAACGTGTTACAACATAGTAAAGAGTGTGCATGGATAAGTGGTATTATGGCTGCAGAGTTAGGACTTAATCAAGAAATAGCACGCAGAGTTGCATTTCTACATGATATAGGTAAAGCAGTTGATCATGAATTTGATGGTTCTCATGCTTCGTTAGGTGCTTCGATTGCCCGAAAAAACGGAGAGAAAAAAGTTATTGTCAATGCTATACAAGCTCATCATGAAGAAGTAGTCGCAGAATCACCATATGCACCTTTAGTTCAAGCTGCAGACACAATATCGGGTGCTAGACCAGGTGCACGACGAGATGTACTGGAATCTTATATGAAACGACTTGATAAACTCGAGGAAATTGCCAATTCATTAGAAGGAGTTTATAAATCATATGCTATCCAAGCCGGTAGAGAACTGCGAATTATCGTTGATCCTGTTTCAATCGATGACTCAAAATCTGTTTTTCTCGCTTCAGATATCGTAAAAAGAATCGAGAACGAAATGCAATATCCAGGTCAAATAAGAGTTACTGTTATTAGAGAAACCAGACATCAAGACATTGCTAAGTAGAGACTTATATGAACATATTATTTATTGCTGATATCTTTGGTAAACCGGGCAGAAATATTATCAAACAAAGAGTTAAACCATTAATCTCTTCTTATGATATTGACGTTTGTATTGCTAACTGTGAAAATGCAGCTTCCGGAAAAGGAATCACTGAAAAAATTGCTGAAGATTTATTTGATGCCGGTGTCGATGTATTAACCGGGGGCAACCATCTCTGGGACAGAAAAGAGGTATACGATTATTTGGCGATTGAAAATCGTATTCTCAAACCGGCAAACTATCCATTAAAGTCAATTGGTAACCGTTATTTTATTAAAACATGCTCAGATGGACATAAATTGGCAATAATAACATTAACCGGCCAAGCTTTTATGAACACAGGAGATTCACCATTCAATATATTAGACGAACTATTACCGGAATTGAAAAAAGAGACAAAATGTGTCTTTGTTGATTTTCATGCTGAATCTACTGCAGAGAAAAGAGCTTTCGGTTTTTATTTCGATGGTCGAGTTAGTGCCGTAATTGGTACACATACTCACATACAAACAGCCGATGAAGAAATATTACCATTAGGAACTGCTTATATGACCGATGCCGGAATGACAGGGCCTCATAATTCAGTAATTGGTGTAATCAAAGAAATCGCTATCAGTAAATTTCTTACTGGAATGCCCAAGAAGTTTGAAGTTGCAGATCAAGGTCTACAATTAAATGGTATCTATATTAAACTTAATCCCGTCAACGGCAAGGCAGTACAATTAGAAAGAATTCGTGCAAAAATTTAATCATCGTAATCAATATATTCACTCTATAACCTAAAAATCACCATATGGAGATTTGAATGATAAAAAAATTAACTGCAAAACCTATTGTGAAACAAATATATGAAAGAATATCTGAAAAATCCAGGCAGTTAGTGAAGGAACCTTGTTTAATTCTGATTTCCGTAGGATATGATCCAGCCTCAGATTTTTATATTCGGAATATAATTAAGAATGCTCAAAAGGTCGGAATCTTGGTCAAACATCAGTCATATCCCGAAAATATAAGTGAAAAAGAAGTGCTATCAATTATCAATAGTTTTAATAATAATAATGATATTGATGCTATTATGGTTCAAAAACCACTCCCAAAACATATCGATGACAATTTAATTTCTAGCAATATTAATCCCGATAAAGATGTCGACGGATTCTCGCCTGTTAATTTGGGAAGATTATTAACCGGGCAAAAATCCTTTATACCTTGTACACCTCTCGCTGTTATGACCTTGATAGATTATTATGAAATTGAGCTGGCTGGTAAACATACGGTTCTTTGTGGCAGAAGCTTAATAGTAGGAAAACCTCTGTTGAATTTGTTAATAAAAAAAGATTCACCCGGTAATGCTACTGTCACACTTTGCCACAGTAAAACCAAAAACTTACCTTACTTTACCTCTCAAGCGGATATACTTATAACAAGTCTCGGTATTCCGTTTTTTATAAAACAAGAACATATTAAGGAAGGAGTAATATTAATTGATGTCGGTATCAACGAAGTAATTTCAGGTGATAAAAGAAATTACGTTGGTGATATTGATTTTGATGATTGCTTTGAAAAATCTTCAGCCATTACACCGGTTCCCGGCGGTATTGGGAGTATAACGACTGCTATGTTGATGAGTAATATAATTTCAGCTTCAATGAAGGTTTAATTCGATATTAGATCAATATTAATTGATTTTTACTAATTTGTAATCCTTGCTTCCTAAACCGATCTCTTCCCCATATAGTATCTGATGCTCAGGGTTGGTATGGTCATGTAATGTTTTAAAAACTTCACCTTCTTTCTTGGGAAGTATTGAATTGTGAGTTCGCTGAGCACTATTAACTAAATCTAAGCTTGCCATATCAATAGCCACCGGATCAAATGAAAGTAATACACCAATATCTTCAACAATACTATTATCCGACGCACCTAAACAATCGCAATTCGGTGTTATATTGATCAAAAAGTTTAAATACATTACTTTACGCTTCATCAATTCAACAGCACCAAAAGCAGTCTCTGACAATTTCTCAGCCATATTCTCGGGTGTTTCGTTCCAAAGAATTTTCAAAGCTCCTGTGGGACAGGTTACAATACATTCCGCACATCCCAAACATGAATCATAATCAATTTGCATATTATCTTTAGTTAAAGATATACATTGTACTGGACATATATTCACACATTTACGACAAAATATACATTTATCCGCCTTAAAAACCGGTTTTACATCACTATGCATTAACTGTTTCTGCTTCCTGGTGCCCAAACCCATTGAAAGATTTTTTATTGCTCCCCCAAGACCTACACCTAAATGACCTTTAAAATGTGAAACCATTATCATTCCGTCTATGTCTTGTATTTCACCGGCTAAACTAATTGAATCAAAATGTTTCTTACGTACTTCTATTTCAATACGAGAATTACTTTTAAGCCCGTCTAATATAACTAATGGAGCATTAACCACAGAACTGCAGAATCCATGCTCCGCAGCTAATTCAAGGTGAGTTACTCCCATTTTTCTCCTTCCTGAATATAGGGTATTAGTATCACCAATAAAGGGATGAGCTCCATTTTTTTTCACATAATCAACAATCTTTCTAATATATAAAGGTGAAACAAAAGAAGTATTCCCATCCTCTCCAAAATGGGTCTTAATACAGATTATTGAATTTTTTCTTATCCAACCTGTCTTCATATTGTCTAATAAATTAACCGTTTTTTCTAATAACCCGACACTATCTTTAACTCTGGAATCTAAATAATAGACTTTTTCCAAGCTTTCCTCCTTTTTCAACTATCATTCATGTAGAAAACTACAATATTCATAACGATTTGATAATGAAATACAAAAAAACAGTAACCGTACATAAAAAGAGGTACAGTTACTGTTTTGTACTATAGCACGTAAGATACTAACGTGAATCTCTTAAAGGGGTTAATGGTTTACGCTGTATTAAATCCTCATCAGGCATTTCCTTTCCTGTAAAATGAGAAACAATTCTCGATAATAGTTTCTCCATTCCGCCTGAGGAGTAAACATATTGATGCTCTAACGGCTGACCGGTGAATACTATCCACCCTGCTCCAATATTAAATTCTATTAATGTTGCATCACCATCTGAATCTACAGTGTATACAGTAACACCATCTGGTAAGTCTACAAAACTCTCGTGACTTGCATAGTTATGCTGCATAGAGTCCGGTAAAGCAGCCACAAGCGGTAAATTATGATCAACAACATAATTCCATCTGTCTAAATTTAACTTTGCCGTGATATTACCCGGTAATACAATGCCTGCTTCGGATATCGAACCTCCTGCCCAACCTTGATCACAAGCTTGCCAAAATAGTGATCCACCATTATTAACAAAATTTGTAAACCTTAATTGACTATCAGCGTAATTATTATAAAATCCTTGATTCTGATCGTTAGAAATAATGATTAAATCATCTCCTGGAATTAAAGGTACCGTTCCAAACTCAGTTGATGGAATAATCTGGTAGGTATACTCATCATCACCATCTTCTACTTGTTCTTCAAAACCAAGAGCTTCTAACATATCAACCATAGCATTTGTGTTCCATGGTAAAACATCTCGGAATAATTTGACCCGAGTTGCTGTTCCTGCACCACCACCCACATTTAGATTTCGTGATACTGAACTTGTTAACTGTCCGCTGTCTCTGACTTCCAAAGTAACCTGATAAGCTCCCGGTTCATTGTAGCTATGAGTAGCTATAGGATTACCAGCAATCCAACCTGTATCCCAGATACCATCACTTTCCCAATCCCACCTGTAATAAAGGTTTTCAAGATCATCGTGGTCATCGGATGTCGTTGATGCATCAAAAACAAACTCCGTTCCTACTATCCCGGCTGGTGGACTTATTGAAAAACTCGGTTTGGGTGGTTCATTTAAATCCGTCGAAACTATCATACCGTTCTCTTGCGTAATAAAATATGTAATCTCGTTAGGAGCATGAATTAAATCTAAAAAGAAAGCACTTTGTTCATCCGAATAACCAAAAAGACGAAACGCTAAAGCAACATTTCGTGTAAGCCTACTACTGACTCTTAAGTAGTTAGTAGCTGCATTGGGTAATAAATCCTGCCAAATCCATAATGAAATTTCATCTGCATTATCATCTATCAATCGACAAAAATTTATTAGAAAATCTTGTGGAGCTCCTTGAGACATATTCAAACTCAAATCAGCAGCTCTACCAGGAGAAATATTGATATAATTATGTATGTTTTGAAGATTGCTTTCCGGTAGTGATCCAATAATTAATTCTATGAAATAGATTATACTTTGAGCTGTATTCAATAATGTGGCTCTTCCTGCCGGATCATTCCACTGGTTTATTTTAGAAAAATCAAACCCTCTGGTTATAAATATTTCAAAATAACCATTGCCTAATAGGTAATTAGTCCGGGCTGGTTCTGTATAACTTACCGGAGGCCAACCCCAATCAAAACTATAAAGTGTCTTTTGTCGATTTACAGTAACTACATCGGACGTATTACCTCCACCCGGACGTATTCCTGCTGCATACCATACGTGACGAGGATTTTCAAACTCAATATAGTTACCATTGGCATTATTAATTGTTGGTGGTTCCTGATTACGATATGTTGATCTTTCCTGATGATCTAATAACTCCATCGTATCCTTTGTGATCTGAACTACTAATTGATATGCAACAGGATTAGCATTATTATCTAATGCCATCTCTGCATTTGTTTGATAATGCTCTCTAAGATTATCCAATAATAATTCAAAACGATAATTCTGCTGTACAGCATCTAAATACTCAATACGTAATGCTTGATCAGAATATATTAACATTGGATTAAACAACATCAAAGCCAATGCAGTCGATTCTAAAGAAGCGACAACTGTATCATCTAATGGATCGTATAAACCTAAGAAAACTGGCCTTCCGTCATTCTTCGATAAAAAAGTTATTACTTGATATGTACTTGCTGTCGGTGCATTTACAGAAAAATAACCCTCGTGGTCAATATCGGATGAGCCACCAAATGTTACTACCTCCAATTCGTCATAATTAATTGTTGATCCATCCGGTAATATAAGAAAGCCATTCCTCTCTTCCATTATTAATCCGGAATCATCTTTCGGTGCAATGGGAGAATCTTTATCCTCGCTACAAGAAATAAGGATAAAAATCAAAACTGACGTTATTAATAAAATTGACAAAATTCTTTTCATCATCAACTCCTTTGTTTAATTTCGCTTGAGAATTCCTTCCTAAAGACTCTCTGTAAGTTTAATACAACTTCTTGTTTATCTTCGTAACTAGTAATAATTAATAAATCTTCTGTGTTTACTATGATATACTCCTCTAACTTGACAACAATAATACTTTAGGGACCTAAATAAATAAGAAATCACCCTAAAGAACATGATTCCTTAACAAATAATAACATAAATAATTCCTTACTCTCAAAAAAATACTAAACTAAGGCTAATAAATCCAACTCAAAAAAAATGTCAACAATCTTTTATATAAAACATCGACAGTATATACTATAAATACCGATTATTTATCTTCGTATTAATATAATAATAGTGTATTGATATACTATGTACACAGGTCTTTAGTAAAGACAATATCCTAATCTATTGCT
>PWOA01000054.1 GCA_003564155.1 Candidatus Cloacimonadota bacterium | reverse complement strand
TTTTTTCATCAATCCCCCGCGGGGGATTGATGAGCTTATCGAAACATCTGTCTGCATAATTTCTTAAACACTTCTTCATTATACAATTCCAACTTCAATAACTGGATACTTTTAGTGCTTAATGTCCATTTAAAGATATTATTATCATAAGAGGGGATCATTTCAATGAGAATTTATTAAGAAAAGCTAATGTTTCTGATGCAAAAATGGTACTTATTCTCTTCGATGAAAGTAATCCTGAATCGAGTTAAGGGATAGATTCTCTAACAGTTTTAACAGCCATGGACATTCGTTCAATATCAATTAGTATTTCAATAACAGCAGAACTGACAGATATCAAGTTTGAAAAATATCTGCGTTCTTCATATGTTGACGAAATCATTTATACCAATGAATATACAAGTACCTTATTAGCTAATTCACTTTAGTCGATAGGTGAAATGATCTGTTAATTAATCATAAGACAGCTTCATTACAAACTAGTGAAATTCTAAAACATTTATATGGAAAAAGCTTTGGAGAGTTAAAGGATTTTTTTCGAGTAAAAATATTTTAGCTATTGGATTGCTGGAAAATGTTGGAAATCTTAGAGAAAGAAAAACCGAAGCAATTAGATCTGCTCAACAAACTGCTAATGTTTCACTTCTGGTTAATAATCTTAAATCAGCTTAAAATATTGAAAACAATCAATCTCATCTACTACCCGATAATAATTATAAGATACCTAATAATTCATTAGCCATATTAATTAGTAATAACTGAGGTTCTTGATGAATGTTGATAATAAAATTCGAGAAATATCTTTATTTAAGACATTAAAAGATAAGGAAGATTTTCTGCTCAAATTGCAAAATCTTTTTGTTAAGAAAAAATTCCAGCAAAAAATACATACATCATTATTAAAGAAGGAGGTATTGAGGATACCATGTATATTCTCTGTTAAGGAACCGTTAACATAGAAAAAACTACACCTATGGGAGATTCTTTTACGGTAGCTAAAATCTCGGAAGAAGAAAATGTTTTTTCGGGGAATTGGCATTATTAGATAATGAAGTTAGATCTGCTTTCGTTTTTGCGATTACCAATACAGTTTGTTATGTGATAAAAAAGGAAGACTTTGAAAATTCTGTCAAGAAAACACATTTGCAGGTTACCTAATTGTCAAAGATATAGCTATCTCCTTATCAACAAAGTTAAGAAAAACAACTTACGACAATCTAATATTGATTAATGCTTTGTGTAATGACTAGTTCTAACACTATAATCAGTAAATAAACAACTATACTTCACCAACTGCTTTAAAACGATCTTTACCCATTAACTTACTACATGCATTAGGATATAATTTCTTCAGCTGTTTATCAATTTCGTAAGATATATTTCTAATTTCCCACTGAGCATGTTTGTCGGAACGTAACCTTGAAAAATGATACAACTCTCTTAAATTTGTTTTAAAAATGATATTTCTACGGTGGGCATTTGTGATGATGTAATTCCCAATCCCTTTATGATAATCTTCAAGTTTAACGTATAAAGTATTGACTTTTCTAAATATATGATTTAATCGCTGTTCATCATACCTTATTGTTTCTATCGAAGGAGGTATGACCCAACCGAATTGTGGGTTGTAGGGTGAACGAATAATAGTAGCTATCCTGTGACGCTTAAGCTGTGCAAAACAACAAGATGACATAGACATCTGAATGACACAATCAACCATCTCAAAAGCTTGAGGTGCTTTATGATAGAATTTCATGTCAGACAGTAGTTTTTCAAATATATCCTTTTTATCCGATTCCGACAATAAACTAATATTTTGTAGAAGATCGGAAAAATCTTGAGGGTATTTTTCGAAAAGTAAAGCAGCTAAAATATAATCTTCACCATTATCATTACTGGGATAAATTTTTGTCGATAACACCTTTTCATTATTTAGTTTTGACGAATACTTTCCAATTAGTTCTCGGTTGATGTTCAATTTTTCCCTTTGGTAGCTGTCAGATTCAATGTACCTGATTAAAGAAGGTGCGATCTTACTTGTTTGCTCTATAAGTTGACGATATAGCTGTTGTGCTTCAATTAGATCGATAGATGCTAGTCTTTTTAATAATGCTTCTAAACTTCGGGCATTAAGTGTCATCCCCATTTGAGTCTTTGTTGCCAAAGGTATAAAATAGCGAGCATCTTCATTTGCTAATTCCTTAACTTTCTTTGAATTAGTAATACTCATTTTATCGTTTGATGAAGTATAATTATTTTTTAGAGCAATCGTTAACCCACGGTAAAGTTCGAAAAGTTCATCAACCAGTACTTTATATTCTCTGTGTAACTTTTCATTATTAACTATTTCCTCAGGAATTACAACATCACTGTCGAATTTAACATATCGTTGAGATTTCTCTGTAAAAGAGGCTAATCTGCTTTTTTGGATAAACTCAGTCAAATAACGTGATATTCCCATAATATCAATATTAAAAACTGCATGTTCTGCGATTGATGCATGTCCCATATCAAAAACTATTCTTTGGTTAGATACTCTTGCTTTTTTAACCTCTTGCAAAGCTTCTTGCCTCAACTCAGGAATGTTTTTTTCACTCCTACTTATTCTTGCATATGCAGCTGAAATAGTTTCAGGTGTTGCAGAAATACCATACTTTTTCAAAACCGATTTATCAATATTATATCCTGCAATATTTACTTTCATATATTTCCTTCTCTAATTTTATCTATATGTAATATTTTTTGCTTTCAATATCGTTAACAATCTTAACACTTTTACTGCTTCCAATCCGTGTAGCTCCCGAATTAATCATCAGTATAGCTTTCTTTCCACTGGCAATTCCTCCTGAAGCTTTTATACCCATCTTAGGTCCTACAATCTTTCTAATTTTATAAATATCTTTTATCTTTGCACCACTGGTAGAAAAACCAGTTGATGTTTTGATAAATAAAGCTCCGGCTTTTTTAATCGCCAAACAAGCGATTATTTTTTCGTATTCGGTCAATAAACAAGTTTCTATAATACATTTTAACGATACACCTTCTGCCAAACATAATTCTGCAATTATTTTTATCTCATCGATAAGAGAAGCTAATTTCAATTCTTTGAGATATGAAATATTTATTACCATATCTATCTCATCAACTTTCCTTTGCAGGCATTCAATGGCTTCATGTTTTTTTATTATCGGCAATGTAGCTCCCAAAGGAAATCCTATGACAGAACAAACTTTAACTTCGGTTTTTGACAATCTTTTTTTGCAAACATCTATATAAGATGGATTTATACAAACTGAACAAAATCTATAGTAATCTGCTTCATCACACAAGGAAATAATATCTTGGGTTTTAGCATCTGATTTAAGAAGGGTATGATCAATATTCGACGCTACTATGTTAACTAATTTTTGTTTATCAGACAAATATTCGCTTCTGGCTGAAGTCCAAATATTCATGTCCAGGTCTTTATGATTTGCCCGGCATAAAAAACAATTGAGACAATAGTGATGACCGGATGAACATTTAGATAATTTATTCTCTGAGACTTTAAAGTATCGTTTTACTAATGATTTGATTTCGTCCATTCTAAATAACAACCTTGTATATTTTTTATCTCTCAATTGGCGAAGTTAACATTCGAACTATCTGTTATTAACTGACCACAAGCAGCAGATATATCTGATCCTCTACTTTTCCTGTAAGTAACAGCACAAGGAGCGTTACTAAAATATGATACAAATCTTTTAACTTCTCTTTCAGTAGGTGAATGATATTCTGGTATAAGAGGACTAGCATTCCATGGAATAAGGTTTATTTTTGCAGAAAGATCACCTACATAACTCATTAATTCTTTCGCATCCTCTATTGTAGTATTGATACCCTTTATCATGACATATTCGAAAGTAATCCTGAAAGCTCTTTTCTTCTGATAATTAAGTAACGATTTCTTCAACATTGGTAAGGGATATTTTTTAGCAACCGGCATCAAATATTCCCGCTTCTGCTGATTAGCAGAATTTAGAGATACCGCTAGTTTTAATTTTATGTCATCAGCAAGGAGTCGATTAATACTAGGTACAATACCGCATGTTGACAGAGTTGTTCTCCGAGGACTGAAAGACAGCATTTTTTTATCATGCAATAAACGAATTGCCTCACAAACATTATCATAGTTGTCAAGTGGTTCGCCCATTCCCATAAAAACCAGATTTGTGATTTTTTTGTCTGAGACATTTTGAGCAACTATCACTTGGCCAATAATTTCATCTACTGTCAAATTCCTAATATGTTTTATCCGGGCAGTAGCACAAAAACTACAGTTCCGGGCACAACCAATTTGAGAAGATAAACATAAGGTGATCTTATTACTATCCGGTATAGTCACCATTTCAATATATTTGCTATCCTTTAACTCAAGTAAAAACTTTTTAGTGCCATCAATAGACATATGTTCTCTACGTATCTTAGGGAAGAAAACGGATAAACTGCCATCCAGATTTTTCCTTAACTTATTTGGAAGATTAGTCATCTGTGAAAAATCATAAACTCGTTTATTAAATATCCAGTCACATAATTGACTAGTTCGATATTTTACAACTTTTTCAGGTTCTTCCGTTAAACTATAAATTAACTCTTTGATTCTTTTTTCCGACAAAGCAAGCAAAGGTAATTTGCTTTTTCCAAGAATCATCTTTTTTTCTTGCCTCGGTTATTGTTGTTATTATTATTAGCGTGTCTAAGTTTTTTATTATTGCTGTTTTCTTCAGGTACAGTCCCACTATTCTTGGGATTCTTACCTTCTTTAATCATATAATAGTCGCTTAATGATATAATCTCCTGTATTTGTTCATCATTAGAAAGATGAACTTGTTTTTTCTGATAATTATTCTTGTATACATACATGGACACACCATTTAACATTATGTTCTCACCGTATTCTGGGAAATCTTTAGCAAATTCTTCATAATAATCTTCTTCGTATTTTAAACAACAAAGTAACCTTCCACAAGGCCCTGATATTTTTGATAAATTTGAAGACAGATTTTGATCCTTTACCATCTTAATGGTAACTTGATTAAACCGTTTTAAGAAAGTGGAACAACAATATTTATATCCACAAACACCTATACCAGATAATCTTTTAGCTTCGTCTCTCCCGGTTGATTGGTGCAGTTCAATTCTTGTTCTAAATATCGTAGCTAATTCTTTAACGAAATCTCGAAAATCTATCCGTCCATCTGCAGTAAAAAAGAAGGTTAATTTATTTCCGTCAAACTGATATATTGTTTCTATGAGTTTCATCTCAAAAGGATATTTTTTTAAAACAGTTAAAAACTTTTCTCCTGCTGCCAACTCTTTATTTTTTACTACATCAATTTGTTTAATATCTTCATCTTGTGCGACCTTAACCAACTTCATTATTTTTGAATTTTTATATAGTAAATCCAGTTCTTCGTTCCATATTGAGCTATTTACAACAGTAGCAATATCGTAGCCTCTGTCGACTTCAACAATTACCTTTCTGTCAGGTTCTAATTCTAATTCGTTGGGATTAGTAAAATAGCCTAATTTACCGGAACGAAATTCTGCCTCAATGTAAGTATTCATTATACCTCCAACGGTTCTGTAATAAACAAATCAGCTCTTCTATTCGGAAGGAAATGAGCTAAATCTGTCTCACAGATTGATTCAGACATATTTTGTATTATTAACTTCTATTAATGAGAAAGTTATATAGCTCTTTCTCACTATCAGACAAGCTGAGTTTCCTTCTCCGCTTTACCAAATTGCATGTTTCAAGAAATCTATCTTTACAGTATTTTTCATAAGAACCATATCTACCCCAGGAAAAAGATTGAACATGATCTTTTACGATTTCATTACCCACAAGATTACATCCTATGCCAATAATTGTTCCTGTATTTATGGTAGTACCTATAGCTGTTTTACTGTGATCTCCAATTAAAGTACCAGCAAATAAAAATCCTGTATCTTTTTTAGATTTTTGGGGATAGTAGTAAGCAGAGACAGTTTTATAATTGTTTTTCAAATCACTATTATTTGTATTGGCGCCCAGATTAACCCATTCACCAATGTAACTATGGCCTAAAAAGCCATCATGTTGTTTGTTCGAATAAGCTTGAATAATGCTAGCTTCCAATTCTCCACCAACCTTGCAGAAAGGACCTATACTTGTTCCCCCATAGATACTAGCATTTGCTTTTATAGTTGTATTTTTACCTATATACACTGGACCAATAATTACTGAATTAGGCATAATTAACGTCTCTTCGTCGATAATTACAGGACCTTTTGAAGCATCAACTATTACTCCCGGTTTTAATTCTGCCTTCTCACCGATCCATATGTTATAAGGATTAAGAACAGTTACACCCATCTCTATTTCAAAATGGTTGTCTGCTTCACAAAAAAAATCTTGAAAATCTTGTTCAATAAAATCAGCATTATTAGTAATTAATTCCCATAAATTTTCCCAACAATGATCATCATAGATTTTGATCTTTGACAAGTTCATAAACGAGCTTATCAAGTCTTCAGAACTTATTTTTGTCTGTTCTAAACTGCATCTGGCTGCGATGACGTTTTTACCATCATAATACATTGTATTAGTAGGTAAACTATTGATTTTTTCTACCCAATCATCGTTGACTTTTAATCTGCTGTTTATAAAAACATTTTCACCACAGGATACATGATTAATAAACTTTTCGGGATTTCTTTCGACATATACATCCTGTATAACCTTCGAGACTATTAAGTTGTTTTTTTTTATGTCAAAATAAGCTGCTATCCTTTGACTTAATTTAAGGATTCCCAATCTTAAATCACCTGTTGAGCGGTTAAGCGTTAAGGGATAAAAATTATCTCTATTCAGATCATCAAAAATTATATGTTTCATTACATTGCCTCGTATAATATTAACTGTCTTTAAAATACCACTTAGTTCCTTCATGTGTATCTTGTAAAACGATACCAGCTTTAGCTAAGTCATCTCTGATCATATCAGCATATATCCATTTTCTTTCCTGCTTAAACTCATTTCTATAGGTAATTAACATATTAATAAGTTTTTCAGTATAAACATCTTGTTTAGCTTCTTTAATATGCGCAGAAATATTTCTAAAAAAACCTACCACTTTCCCTAACTTGAGAAGGGTATAAACTAACAAATCTTTTGAAGTATTAGATTTGTGGATTTCTTTACCTAATTCAAATAATACAGCTAAAGCCCTAGCAGTATTAAAGTCATCGTCCATTGCTAAACAAAACTCTTCTTTGAACAGTCTTTCGCATTTCAACTTCTGAGGGAATGTACCTTTATCACGGTAATATTCTTTTAAAGGCTGAAGCAACTTGTTATATGCATTTTGTGAATCTCTAAGAATTTCCGTATTGAAATCTATAGAGCTTCGATAATGCTTAGATAAATAATAATGTCTAATGGTTTCAGCTTGATATTTTTTCAAAATATCCCTCACCGTAAAGAAATTACCTAAGCTTTTCGACATTTTTTCACCTTCGATATTTATAAAACCATTATGTATCCAATAATTTGCTAATTGACTGTTAGAATCTGCACGGGCTTGAGCTATTTCATTTTCATGATGAGGGAAAATCAAGTCGACCCCTCCAGCATGAATATCAAACAGTTCTGCTGGATTGGATGAATCGTCTCGACGAGAGTAATTTTCTTTGTCTAAAATATCCTTGGCCATAACTACACACTCTGTATGCCAACCGGGCCGACCTTTACCCCAAGGACTATCCCATTGTGGTTCTCCCGGTTTTGCCTTTTTCCATAAGACAAAATCTCCGGCAAATTCTTTGTTCATATCAGCAATAACCCTGGCTCCAGCTTTGAGTTGATCGATATTTTTGCCTGAAAGCTTACCATAATCTTTCACTTTTCCGACAGAGAAATATACATCTCCGGTCTTTGAGTAAGTAAAGCCTTTATGCTCTAATCTCTTTATGAATTTAATCATATGATGTATATAATCGGTTGCTTTAGGTTGAATTGAAGCTCTTTTAATTCCCAAACCCTTTATGTCCTCTTGGAAAGCTCTAATGTATTTTGAAGCAATTTTATCAATATCGGTCTTTTCTTCTTTTGCTTTTTGAATTATTTTGTCATCAATATCTGTTAAATTCTGTACGTATAAAACCTTAAAACCTTTATACTGGAAGTATCGGCGAACCACATCAAAAAACAGAAAAGCTCTACCGTTGCCTATATGAAAATAGTCATAAGTTGTTGGCCCACAAACGTACATTCTTACTGCCCGGTGATTAATTGGGACGAAATCTTCCTTTTTATTGGTTAAGGTGTTGTATATTTTTAACAATGTTCCTCCTGAAGATAAGTATCTCGACGAAAATTATTACTACTGGATATTTGGAGTGATAAATGATACTAATGTATTCCCATATTTCTTTTGTTTATCAAGATATTCCAGCCAAATATCCTTTATATGTTCTTTGAAAAAATGTTCAATAACCAGCAAACCATTCTCAGATAAAGTGTTATGCTCGAGTACAAGTTTGATGGTTTTGTTAACCATTTTTTTATTATATGGAGGATCAGCTAATATCAAATCGTATTTCATCTCATTTGCGATCAAAAAACTTTCCACTTTAGAGCGATATGTTTTAGCTGATTCGTAAAACTCAAGTTTTTCGATATTTCTTTTTATAGTTCTTATTGCTTTTTCGGAAAAATCTACTAAATCAAGGCTTGAAGCTCCTCTGCTAAGAGCTTCCAGTCCTAACGATCCACATCCGGAATATAAGTCTAAAACTCTTAATCCATCACATTCATATATCATGGAAAAAATCGCTTCTTTAACAGAATCTTTAGTAGGTCTTGTCTTCTCACCTGGCAGAGAAAATAATCTGAATCCTTTTTTCGATCCGGCAATAATTCTCATAATCGTTTCCTTCGAACTGATAAATATTTAATCATGATTTTAAAATCTTAGTTCTCTTTCTATTTCTTTTCTCTAATAATTTTCCAAAAAGGTAGGTATTGTTGACAAGGTTTAAAAACATAATTTGGACAGTTCAGAAGTTGCACATCATCATATTGTTTACAACTACGGTCACAGCTGTTGCAAAGTTTATTTATTCTAGACAACTTTTTCTCTTTATGAGTCATTATCAAATTACCCCAACGTATTAACTTCATCAATTAATACTATCTTGGCAATGAATTACTTATAGAAACTAATATTTTGTGTTGAATAAACTGACATTATTCTTCATGGCTATACTGGCTTAAAAAAGCTTGCATAATTTCTGAAAGCTTTAATTCATCAAGTGTCTGTTCCTTCTTACGCAACCCTATCAGGAATTCGATAAAATCAGATAACTTAATTTTTGACCAGTCAATTTTTTCAACAGACATAGGCTTTTTATTAAAACAATTTCCTTTTTGTCCCGATTCCGAATAAATGATCTCTTGCCACTCCGAGTTTATCCGGTTTTCAATAGTCGTAAATTGATGATCGGTTTCTATATCAACCTCGCTTGTAACAATATCCTCCTTCTTAGGTAATTCATCCATTAATTGTTGTAAAACGTTGAATAGACCAGAAGGCAAAATCCCTAACTTATCTGCTTCATCCTCGTCGAATATTTCATTTAGCTTATAAAGTTTATCATCTTGTGAAATTGATAAAAGTTCCTCTTTCATCTTTTTTAATGCTGAATTTACTTCTTCGGTCGGGTTCGTCATAGCTAAAAACTTATAAATTGAGTACGCTGCAGCAAAATGATGTTGCATAGCAAAAATTTCAGCTAAAGTAATGGTTGGTGATATACCAGATAAATTGTTAATCATTATCGGCATAAAAATACTCTTTCATAATATCGACAGTTTTAGGTCCAATTCCCTTAATACTTACTAAATCTTCTACGGCAATTGGCTTTTCATTATTTCTATATTCAATAATTGCTCTAGCCCTGACGTTTCCAATACCTGGAATAGTTTTTAGTTCATCCTCGTTAACAGTATTTATGTCGTAACGTACTCTCTGAGTAGAGGTTATAATTGAATTCAAAACATCAACATCTTCATTTTCTGAAAGATTTTTTCTAAGAAATGAATAGCTTAAACCTAAAAAACCGATTGTCAGTAAAAAGAAAACTACTTTTTGCTCATTGGATGTTAAAAAATGATTTAGTTTCATAGAAGGCTCTTCTTTGCACAATCTAATCGATATAAAACTGTTTCATAATCTATTTTACTCGATCCCAAGGGAAGCCATTACCATAGTGTCCCCATTCAGCAGTACTTTCAAAAACCGGTTTTCTTAACCCTAAATATTCGATTATATTTTGAGGTTTTAAGTCATAACCTTTAATCAATTCTTCTTTGCCGTCAATTTTTGCAATAGCCATTACTGGTTCAGATACACCAATCGCATAAGCAAGGTATGTATAAACTTCTTTAGCCTTATTCTTTTTTAATAAGTCAACAGCAATCCTACGAGCCATGTAGGCAGCACTTCGGTCAACTTTGGTTGCATCTTTTCCTGAATACGCTCCTCCTCCTATAGGAACTCTTGGACCATAATTATCAATAATAAGCTTCCTTCCAGTAAGACCGGTATCTGCATCAAAGCCTCCTACCTCCCAATCCCCAGCAGGATTAAAATACATATTACCCTTTGGTAATGAAAGAGAATTGATCTGAATCCATTCCTTAGTCAAACACTTAAGAGTATCACGTTCTGATTTTTGATAGCTAGCTACTATAGCTGTTAAATTATTATTATTATCGATCGTAATTTGTGTTTTACCATCATATGGATACTCATGAAAAATGTGCTGACATAAACTACGTGCTAAATAGAGTTCTTGCGGAATCATTGCATCATTGTCAGAACATGCGTATCCAATCATTATACCTTGATCACCTGCCCCTCCTGTGTCAACTCCTTTGGCAATTTCTGGTGATTGACGAGCAATATTACTTTGTATACCTACTTTATCAATAACAATTCGTTTAACAATGTCTTGTATATTAACATAGGAATCGGTTGTCATTTCACCTGTAACTGTAACTAATGAATGACCTCCCATAACTTCTATAGCTGTTCTCGATTTTGGATCACCCTTTAAGGTTGCATCCAGAACTGCATCAGAAATTCTATCACACATCTTGTCAGGATGCATTGGTGTTACACATTCGGCAGTTCTTATCATTATCTCCTCCGATATTATCATTTGATAAAAAATTATTTGATTTTAGCTATCAATATTTTATTTTCTAGGGTAACGGTCAAGTTATATTGTTACATAAATCAACGCTGTCCCTATTATTAGATACCTGCTCATTCTTCTTGAAAATGTATCGTTAGATATTCTAGCTGGAAAAACCATCAATCACTTTTTGTGAAATAAGCCTCCTTCTTTCAAAGTTAACTGTCTTCAGAAATATTATTGACATCAAAACAGTAGAAATTATTGGTCGATTTATAATTATACTTTTGGAGGTATTATGCCAGTGATCTTCAAATTAGCTAAGGATATCGAAAACCAAATTGATGGATTTCTTATTTTAGTTTACGAAAGTGGATTAATCTTTAAAATGGCAATAAATGAATACTTAAATAATGACATAATAAGTTTTAACAAAAATATTGCTAAGGTTACTGATTATGAACGAAAAGCCGACGAATTGAGATCGGAAGTGGAAAAACAATTATACCTAAAGACATTGATCCCAGACAACCGGGGAGATGTTTTGGATATTTTAGAAAACACGGATAATGTTATTGATGCCATGAAGTCAACTCTATCAAGTTTTTCAGTAGAAACTCCAAAGATACCTCCTCAACTAAACCTTATGTATAATAAATTAACCAAGTCATCTATCGAATCAGTCGAGTGGTTAATAAAAGCCATCAACTCTTTTTTTAGAGAAATGAAAACCGTCAACTGCTTTATTGATAAAGTCACTGAGTTTGAAAAGATAACAGATGATATAGCGATACAATTAAAAACTGAGATCTTCGAACAACAATTCGATTTGTCTGAAAAAATGCAACTACGTTATTTTGCAGATAATATCGAAAAAATATCGGACTATGCAGAAATAGTAGGTGATAAACTGGCGATATATACGATAAAAAGATTAGTGTGATTATGATTTTCTTTTATCTCCTAGGCGGATTACTCTTAGGTTGGTCATTAGGGGCTAATGATGCAGCAAATATTTTTGGTACTGCCGTTGCAACTAAAATGGTAAAATTTCGTAAAGCTGCCTTAATAGCCTCAATTTTTGTTATATTAGGTGCAGTACTAGAAGGATCAGGCACATCCGAGACACTTGACTCGCTTGGTTCGATAGATAAGTTGTCTACTGCTTTTATTGTGTCATTATCAAGTGCCCTAACAGTTTCTGCCATGACCAAACTATCACTTCCGGTTTCAACATCACAAGCAGTCATAGGAGCTATTCTCGGTCAAAACTTATTTGCTGGGTTCCAAACTGATTTAAAGTTATTAACGAATATTATCCTTTCCTGGATTTTATGTCCAATTATCGCAGCTTTTTTTGCAATACTGCTTTACTATGCTTTAAAATACCTGATCACAAACTCCAAAATTCACCTTCTTTCATTAGACGCATTGACTCGATTTGGACTAATCGTAGCTGGATCTTTAGGGGCATATAGCTTGGGAGCAAATAATATAGGTAATGTGGTAGGTGTTTTTATGACTTCTAATCCATTTATTGACATAAGTATAGGAAATATAATTAATATTAATTCAACTCAACAGCTTTTGCTAATTGGCGGAATAGCAATCTCTCTTGGAATAATAACTTATTCTTATCGAGTTATGAAAACAATAGGTAACGACATATTCATTCTATCGCCAATAACAGCACTAATTGTTGTCACTTCACATTCTTTAGTTCTTTATCTGTTCGCATCAGAAGGACTGCGAAACACCTTAATATCTTTGAATATTCCCCCTTTACCTTTAGTCCCTGTCTCCAGCTCACAAGCAGTAATCGGAGCAATTATTGGTATTGCAGTTGCTAAAGGTTCTCGCAGTATCAAAATTAGTACCCTTGCCAAGATATCCTCAGGATGGATAACAACCCCGATTATATCAGGTATCATTTCATGGTCATTTTTTTATCTTATAAGTCACTTTTAATCACTGGATTTCATCATATAGTTGGTAATCTATTAGAAATACTAACCAATTTTGCCCTTTATGTTTTTACTCATTAATAATTAACTTGACAGTTTATACTCTATTAGGTTATTGCTACATCTAGAATCAGCCTTTATTGGCTCTATTATATAGGAGGTAAAGTGAAAAGATTGAATTTACTAATAGTTTTTCTTATAGTGCCTTTTTTACTTATGGCAAAACAAGTTTCAATCTTTGAAATTCAATTTACCAACAATCCTGGATCAGATGGTACCTATCCATCGTCATATCGAGGCAGAATAGTAACAACAACAGGAATAGTCACAGCTATAAATCATGCCGAAGACGGATTTTATATATCAGAACCTCAAGGAGGACCTTGGAGAGGTATATATGTTGAATATTTTGGACACAACATACGAATTGGTGACAACATTGAATTGACAAGTGAGGTCTCAGAGTCATTCGGTTTTACAATGCTAAGAAACATATATGATTTAAAAATAATAGCATCCGGCAATCCTTTGCCTAAACCATACAGTATATCCACCCATGATTTAGCTACGAATGAAGCCTATGAAGGTGTGTTGGTTAAGTTAAATAATGTTACTGTAAAAGGTCAAGAAAGCCGTAGAGGAGTATTTATAGTTGACGATGGTTCAGGCTCTTGTAGGATTAACAATACTATACTAAATGAACAACAAGGTAGAAAAATAGCACTTAATAACGATTCATATTCGACTATTGTAGGTGTAGTTGATTATCGATTTGGTGAATATCGTCTTAATCCACGCGATAATGATGACTTTACTGCTTCTCCACTTGGAACTAATAAACCATCATGGGGCAGAATTAAATTCTTATACAGGTAACTTTAAATAACTTGTTTAAAATTCGTTTTAATTTATAAAACAATACCTATTTCTACAAGGGGACAGATATTATGCGGAAGATATGTAAATTAATCAAATTAATGACTCTGGGTTTAACTAGCTACATAATAGTCCGTTTTTTAAAAAAGACAAATGAATACTTGCATCTTAAAGAATCCATTTCTAGTTATATAATCCATATTACGGGGATTAAACCAACAGTAAAAACTCAGTTAGCAGAAAAAAGTTTAACGATTGAGATAGGTTTGCCAAAGAAAATTATTGAGCAAGATAATAATATTGAAGATAAGGTAACCTTATATATCTCCGATTATCACCCTACTCTACAAGAATACCGATTAAAAATAATAGTTTTTTCAATTGATTGATTATTAATAATCCCGATACCTTACTTATCGATATATTTACTTTATTATTTTCAAAAAACAGCATATAGATAAGATGTACTGAATAAAATCATGTTTATGAATTGTATCGAGACTATTCAATGATTCAACCATTAGATGGTAACAATTACCTCTGTTTTATATGCTTACAAGTTATCAGTATTTCAAATAAATACAAAATTTAAGCAAGTATTAATAGTTATAATTTTAACTCTGGTATTAAGTAGATAATATATGTCAATATTCATTGAAGAGATTGACTTAAAGTAGGTTGTAATACAATCATTAATTATACGATACTAATCAGTAGATAAAAACAGAGTCAATCCAAAATATCGGAACCACTTTCTTAATGATAAATATTTACTATTGTTAACATCATGAGATAGGAGATCAAATGTTTTTTCTGAGAACTAAAATGTATTGGGGATTTGTATTAATATTAATCGGACTCTTGATAATCGTTAGAGTTCTATTTAATGTCAATATCCCAATAATTCACCTTATACTCGGTATTATATTAATAGATTTAGGATTAGACACTCTACTAGGTGATTATTTTAAAAAGAAAGATAAAAAGAACAGGATAAATAAAAAATGAGAAACGGAGGTATCATGGGCTTTTTAGGCAGTGGAATTTTTTGGGGACTTGTATTAGTATTAATCGGTCTTTCAATAATTGTTAGAGTGGTCTTTAACATTGATATTCCAGTTTTTAAGATTATAATTGGGCTTTTACTGATTTATCTGGGATTGCAAGTTTTATTCGGACCTTCATTTAGAATGTTTAAAAGATCTTCTCGAGTCAATAGAGTTTTTAACAGATCATCCAGACTTTTCAACGAATATTCAAAACCAAAAAACATCAATGAGATAACAGAATACAATATTGTGTTTGATAGTGGTTCAATCAATTTAACACAACAAAATACTGATAAAAAAGTGACTGTTAATGTCGTTTTTGGATCGGCCATCATTTTGATAGATCCTGAAACATTTTTTGAGATCGAAAACAATACAGTTTTCGGAGAAACTTCTTATCCGGGTAAAACTATTTCGTTTTTTGGCATAGAAAAATTTGATTTTGGTCCGACAAATAACGTTCGGAATAAGATAAATCTTGAATTAAATACTGTTTTTAGTAGTGTACGAATAGAAAAAAATGGCTAAGATTCAATGATTAATTGTGGTATTCATAACCTTCATAGTTGTAAATAGCTCTATTAAGGTTTCATTAACTAATTAACCAAGAGGTAGTTTAACAATGTTTATTCATCAAATATATTGTCCTATAAGAATTTATTTAGTTTATACTAGAGTGTTAATAATGAGTATCCATAGATATTTATTACCACTTTTCTTTACGATAATTATCTTATTCTCTTCAACAACGCTATTAGTGTCAGACATTTCAGATACAATAAAACTCATACAAGAACAAGCTAATCCCTTACTAGATGAATCAACTATTAACGATTTAGTGAATAAAGCTGCTCAACATCAATTGGTTTTGCTAGGTGAGTCAACTCACGGTACTTCCGAATACTATTACTGGAGAAAAGTCATAAGTAGAAAGCTTATTGAAAAACATGATTTTAATTTTATAGTTGTAGAAGGAGACTGGCCTTCTTTTTATACAATCAACAAACATGTAAAAGGAAATCGTAACGATAGACAATATGAATACAAAGATTTATTTGTAGAACATTTCAATCGATGGCCGGAATGGATGTGGGCTAACGAAGAGACAGTAAAACTTGTTGAATGGTTAACCATTTTTAATCAAGAGATTAATAATTCACAGCCTGTCGGTATTTACGGTATGGACGTGTATAGTAAAAAAGAATCTATTCAAGAATTACAGAATTATCTTAATTCATTCGGGGAACCGGAGTTTTCCGATAAAGCTTCACTTTTGAATTGTTTTGCTCGTTTTGATTATGATGGTTCTAATTATGCAAGAGCTATTTTTTCAGGTCACTCAGGTTGTGAAAAAGAAGTGCTTCGAGTTTTTAATTTCTTGAGCACAAATTCTGCTCGTTTGAAGGAACACAATAACCAAAAGTACTTCAACGCTAAACAAAATGCTCTTATTATAAAAAATGGCGAAAAGCATTATCGAGCCTCAGGGATGCAAGATCCTTCCAGTTGGAATTATAGAGCTTCACATTTTTATCAAACAGTTAACCATCTTCTGGATTTTTACGAATCTGAAGGGGTAGATACCGGTAAGACTACTAAAGGTATCGTCTGGGCACATAATACTCATATTGGAGATGCACGAGCTACATCTATGCTCCAACAGGGCAATCACAATATTGGACAATTAGCAAGAGAAAATTTGGGACACGACAATGTATTCCTCATTGGATTTGGTTGTCACAAAGGTGAAGTCTTAGCAGGAAGTTCTTGGGGTTCTCCACGTCAAACTATGACTATGCCTGAAGCAGCCGAGAATACGGTAGACTATATTTTTAGCCAAGTTGATATCCCTAATTATTACATTATTATTGATGACAATATTCGCCATAACACGTTGTTGAGTCAACCAATAGGACACCGTGCAGTTGGTGTAGTTTATAACCCGCATCGTGAATATCCTGGCAACTACGTTCCTACAATATTAACTGAAAGGTATGATGCATTTATTTTCTTCAATCAAACTACCCCTCTTAATCCATTACATTAACGAATTTTATTACTCTTAAAAACTTTTTTCTGTGGTGTTTATAGTCTATACAACTCCGGTAAATTTCCAACACGATATATTTTAATCGGATTTTTGTTACAGATAGATTTGTTATAGAGACGATAAAAATGGCCTATTAAAACCAGTTTTCTAAAATAATATACCATTTATTATCTATCAATTCCCAAAACAATGTCTTGATACCTGCATCTGAATAGTTTGATGATTGATAGGATTGATCGGCCTGTAAAAGAACTCTATTATTTCTAAATATATAAGATATATTACTAAACGTTACAGTTAACGATCTATTATCTTTAAATATATCGCTTTTATACTGGTTCCATCGAATAATATCCATATTAAGATTTGGAGCATAAAATGAAGGATGATAGAATGACAGATATTCATCAATTCTGTGTTCTTGCCAGCTTTTATGCCATTCTCTAAATCTTCGTAAAAACAATTCTTTATCTTTCTGAAGTTTGCTTATACATACCCATTCTATTTTATCTACAATGATCACCGGAGATTGATATGGCTCAAGATACGTTTTCAAAAAGAGCAATTCTTCATTTATTAAACGTATACAACCTTCAGAGTCATAATCTATAAAGTCAAGCCTATCTGTTCCGTGAATCCAAATACCACTACCTGTTCTTTTTTCTACTTTTTCCATCGGGTTTGGATAATTTAAGACATAAGCACCAGGACCGTATTTCTTATGCAAATTCTTACCCTGTCGATATTCGGTTATTTCATAAAAACCCTTAGGAGTTCGTAAATCCCATTCGCTCCTCTTAGCTCCTTTTTGCTTGCCGCTCGATATCTCAAATTCTCTAATAACGTTAAAATCGTAAGGTTCTTTTTGAAAATTAACTAGATAGGCTTTTTGCTCATCAATCTCTACTAAAAAGATATAACAGCTTAGACATTCTTTCAATAGAATATTCAAAAAGTGTTTCGGCACCAATATCGATTCTGGGGAAGAAGTTTCATTAATTTCTATCGGCAGTAAAGGACCAAATATTTGATTATGACTGCATATATCTGCCCTTATCGCACGAAAAATAAAAATCAAGAATATTATAAGTAAGCATTTAACCGCTAGCAGTCGCTGCAAGTTGAATATGAAACCTTTATTGGAAGAATAACTATCCTGTAGAATCATAAGTTCACGACATTTAATAAGAAGAAATAGTCGCAGAATATCTAACTATTTTAACAACATCATTTTTTTATGGAATAACTTATTTTCTGTTGTTAGTCTGTAGAAATATATCCCACTGCTAACGATATTTTGTTTATTATCAACACCTTGCCATACAACACTATGATGTCCTTCTTTTAAATATTCATCGATAAGAGTATTAATTCGCTGACCTTTTAAGTTAAATACTTCTAATAAAATATGACTATTTTTACTCAAGGCAAAATCAATTTTTGTTTCAGGATTAAATGGATTAGGATAATTTTGCTTCAGATTAGTAACAATCGGAACATTTATCTCTTCAATTTCTAAAGTATGATCCTCTCCATAAAAACCGGTTCTTTGTAAATTAGCTCGATAAGTTGTCCAAGGTTTAATGGATTTATATCGGTTTTTATAATCAATAACCGTAACACCTGAAGAAGTTGAAATGATTATATCTAAATCACCGTCTTTATCTATGTCTGCTATAGATGCAGGTGCTTCTATTGAGCGTCCTACAGGATATGGGAAATAATTAATGATCTCGCCCTGATGATTAAAAGCATAAATAGTTCCGGTCGAAGTATGAGCTATCAAGTTAACCAAGTTATCTCCGTTCATATCTACAGCTAATGGAGGATGAAGAAAGGAACCGCTGGCTCTGATTGGAAAACCTGATAATGAACTTCCCTGTCGGTTTATGATATCAATGTAGCCATTATTGGTTACATAAGCAAATTCCAAAATATTATCATTTGTAAAATCTGCAGCAATAATCTCCATCGCAACTCTTCCCTGAGTTTTTCTCTCCATTAATACCTTACCCTCTTTAGAAATCAAATGCAATTTATTGCCCCCAGTACTAACTACGATATCGTAGTTAGGCAATATTATCGGTGCAGATATAGGACGACTATCTAATTGTACTGGGAAACCGTCAACAAATGAAGCGTCATACTTAACGGCATGGAGTTTACCATCTAAAGTTCCTACTACGATTTCTTGATTTCCATCACCTGTAAGATCAGCAACAGCTAAATCAGCAACTGCTGTCTGTGACAATGTAAGAGGGAATCCATCTCCAATCTTACCTTCATTATCGATAACATACAGCTTTTTGTCTATGTCTAACACTACTATCTGATTATTCCCATCATTATTAATATCTGCAATTACAGGCGTTAAAACAATTTGTCCGCAATCATTGTACGTGAAAAGTGTATCATTTTCGACACTGTAAGCGATGACTTTATTACGTCTACTTGCCATTACAATATCAAGTTTACCATTACCAGTCAAATCTCCCAAAGACGAACTGCGCCATAGTAACTCAGTATTCTCAATTTGTTTTCTGGAAAAGGAAGCTTCCCGGTCTAAGAAGTTTACATTCCCTTGAACATCGGTGACAACAATCTCACCAACTCCATCATTATTTAAATCAGCAAAAACTGGGTTTGCATTAATCGGATACTGGTGTCTCCAAGGCCATTTTTTTTGTTCAAGGGTTACAGGCATAGGAATTGAATAAACCTTAGAAAACTTTGCATTATCAACTCCCAATGATTCTATCAGCAGATTAAGTTCATAAGTTCCATATGAGATTTTGTCATCCAATGCCACCATAAATGGTGCGTCTTCGTTATTTATTGAGTCATTTGTTGGTATGTCTCCGAAATATACTGTCTCATTGAGTATTTGGATATGATGATCATCAATATAAAGAGTTCCCACAGTCTCAGTTGCATCTGCCCAGTTTTCGAGATTATTGATTTCTACATATATATTTATTGTCTCACCTGGATTAACTACTCCATCTCCGTCTCCCTTAACATCGTCAAACATAAAATCACTAACCTCAACAAAAGGAAATGTACCAAGAGGATCCTTGACGGCTACCGAAGGGTCACCAAAAAGTATAAGCTGGAAATAAACCCACCTCATTACATCATATTTCTTAGCTTGATTAACAAGACTTTCTTTTGAATAATTCATAGTATGACCTAGTTCACGTATAGACTTGTCATAAAGTCCTTCAAAAAATGTTATATCGAATGCCTGTGACGGGCCATCAGTTGTTCCTCTGCGATACCAACCATATCTCGTGTTACCTATAAATGCAAACAATCCTCCCGAAGCTATAGTGAGATTCTGCCCGACAGCTCCCGATTCTTCGCTTGTTCCATAATCAAAGGCAGCTGGGTGGCATCCCTGTGTATATGCAAAACCAAATTCTGTATTATTTAAAGAGGATACTCTGCTATTCCTAATTCCGAAAACAGTTGAATGATTAGCATGTCCAATGTGGTTTATATATGAAAAACCTCCCTCAAAAATATTGTAAACACCCTGACTACTAAATGTTTCATCTCTTTCGTATAAAGTTTCCATATGATAATCATCCGGTATGTACGGTATTATCTCATCTTTATAGTCTCCTCCCCAAGTAGGTGTATTATCAAGATTTTCTCCCAACATATAAACTATATCATTGCTGAAGCTATTAACATCAACGTAGCGGTATGTTTTTTCAAAAAAGTTGTAGAACTCTTGATTTGAATAAGCCGGTATCCTACCGATAGCTACTTCAGAAAAATAATCTATGTCATCATTTAGTTCACCATAAATTCCGTTTCCATTACCATCCCAACATCCGTCAAGATTGCTATAATAAATGTCAGCGGGCATGTTATAATCGACGTATTGACCTACACGTCCATATAAGCCTCTAATGGGGATTATTTGATCATCACCGCCTAAGATTACATATTCCAATGGAGTTTTTGTTAAGGAATACGTCTTATAAGCGTCAATTATGAAGTTACGTATTTTCTCCTGATTATCAACACCTTTATAGGTATTGTAGATATCTTCTGTTGTGAAGAAACCTGTTGTAATACCTTTATCGAATTTCCAATCAATAAAATCTTCGAAAACTTCTTCCTTCGACTTCTCTGATATTACTATCATCTCGAAGGGATTATTCGGGTCAGCTAGCAAAGATTCTCTTCTAAAGGGTTGTTTATAATAAGTATTTAAAATCTCAGGGTTTATAACCAAATGAGAAATTTCATCACGGATTCTTTCGTTTTGAACCAAAAAAAGGTTTTGCTGATAAGCAACACCATCACACGACTCAGTTTTAATAGTTAATGTAATGTCAGAAGCCCATTTTACAGTCTCTTTAACTGGGTTATATTGATAAGGATAAATGTTTAAGATTAAAATATCATGTCCATTTTTTCTTTCAATCCCCAATATTTCAATATCTTTATAAGGGTAATAGGCATCTCGTTGATATATTGTCTCATTCCTCGTTATCCTATAATTTGAATTGACATCATGAAAATATGAAATAGGTAAAGGTTCTTGTGTATGATTAATTTGAGGTACAGATACATATTTATCTCTTTTTATATCTATTCCCGCTTCCTGAAATACTTTTCCTTGTGGTAATAAGATACGTAAGTCTTTAAATGGTACCATAGGTTCGCCAATATTTTTAAGTATTGGCATTGAAGAATCAAATTGACTATTCCTCATACCGAAATCATCTATTTGTATGTCAAAAACCATCTTTGGAAACAAGCTCGTTATAGTCATCAATAAGATGAGTACAAATATTATCAATAATCTAATCATTTATTACTCCTTTTAAATACTTAACGACATAATAGTACCTTTCTTACCCAGGTCAAGCAAAATTTATGACATGTAACTCCGCAAAGCAGATTATAAATAATAGAAAAAATTCTTTTATAACCAAGTATACAAAGATTTAGCTCTACTCAAAATTTAAAGTATTTTTTTGCATATCGTAGATTTAAAATATTCCTGCTGCTGAAAGTCAGATAGTCTTCATACTCTCATTATCAATAATAAGAACCAGATTCCAATGGTAATTGATTAATACAAGTCGAGTTTTCACATTATTGGACATAATGTTCTCGATTAATGAATCAATATCGAATTATCCCATAAATCAGAATATTTAAGACTTTTTTCCTCAGCTTGTGGGTGTCAGTTTTATAGTCACTATATATCCAAAGTCGTATTATATATTCTATACAAGAAAAAACCATGATTGAAAATGATTCAGTATCTATTTCTCGAATAAAACCTTTTCTAATTGCTTGATGACACAAATTTGATATGTAATTCAAATACTTATAATATGAAGGTAGTCCAGTAGAAACTAAAATTCCCTTTTTGACTTGGTTTACCTCTAAAATCGCCATCTTCGCAAAACTGTGATTGTTGGTAAAAAACTCAATTATAACGTCATAGAACTTCAGTATTTTTTCGATTGGATTATCAACTCTTTTTACTTGATCATGTACATTATCCAAAATATCTTCCATCATCAAATCTAAAACTACTATAAAAAGCTCCTCTTTATTTTTAAAGTACAGGTATATTGTACCATCAGCGACTTTTGCTTTCTTGGCTATAGCTGAAATTGAGGAAGCCTGGAAACCATTTGTTTTGAATACTTCACCTGCAGCAGTAATGATTCTATTCCTGACTTCGGTTCTTTTGAACGATAATTGTTTTTCTGACGACATAATAATTTTATCCATTACATTAAATTTAGCTACACGGCAGTTAATACGAGCACAATGAGACAAGTTAGCCTAAATTTATAAACCCTTTATGATAATTTTTTCCCATGGTTTTTGCAGATAGTATTGTAAAATCATTCTTTTCTTATTTCCTATTCCATCCCCAATTTTATCTGTAAACTTGTCTAACACTAAATACTTACTAAACGGTTTCTTAGTCTCTTTCGACACATTGTCTATAATTCGAATTCCTTGGGCTATAATCTCTTCTGTTGTTTCATCAAGTAGGTTTGTATTTGAAATTAACTCCGTAATTATTAACTTAGATGCTGATTCTAAATTTTTTATCATAGCCAAAACATCTAATTTATTCCCCGTAAATGGTCGAAAAGTATTTATTATATAATGCATTTCATATCCACGATCAATAATTGCTTCGGTAAATCTTGCTAAGGCCCGACAGCCTGAGGGGTCACCTCCCACGTCCAGAATAACAACCTTATTCTTTTGACGTATTGCTCCAGCAATTTTAGGTGAAATCATGGGCACATCAGCATAAGAATAATCTCCTTCCGGACATATTACATTAATACCTTTGTCAGTAAAATAATCTCGAACATCTCTGCTGCGGAAATAAGGATTAACAACATCTAAATCAATTAGAAATACTTCTTGTCCTTTTTTGTTATACATATCGGCTAAATTAATGGCATATTCACTTTTACCACTGCCGTAAGCTCCAATTACAATTATCAAATCTGCTGTCATTTATCCTCCATGTGTATCGACTATATCTTTGTTGAAATAATAGCCATAGATTTATTATTAGTTGTAAAACTTGTCTAATACTATTATCTGTTTGAACCAATCCTGTCAAACCAAATCAAATATAGTGTTTGATCATTATGGTTATATTATGATTGCAAATACATTATCGTTTAATCAATCATAAAAGAATGAGATTAACTCTTTACGATTGGCTTTTTTTAGCGCCTCAATAACATATTCTTTGTTGTCTGGTATAAACCATTGAGCTAAAGCTTTCTGAAGACGAATATCTCGTCCTTGAGGTACATAAATCTTTTTTCCTGTATAAAAGTCTACCTTTGTGAAATACATTGTAGTACTAATAGACATAGGAGTCGGAGTAAACTCTTGAATCTGTTTAAGTTTAATATTTCTTGTCTTTAAATATATTGCTAATTCAATGGCATCATTCAAGGTTGTTCCAGGATGCCCAACCATAAAATATGGTATAATAGATAGATTCTTACTATTTTTTTTGCAAAAACCAAAAAACAAATGACAAAATTTTTGATATGTTGCGAAATCTTGTTTGTTCATTGCCCTTAAAACATTTGAATTATTATGTTCAGGAGCAATTTTAATCCTTCCACCGGTGTGTGTGTTGACAAGAGCTTCAATAAATTTTTCAGATTTAATAGCTAAATCTGTCCTTATTCCTGAAGATATAAACAAATTTCTTACACCTTCTATAGTACCACACTTTTTTAAAAGACTCAAATAATCCTGATGAGAAGTGTCCAGATGGATACATATATTCGGACTGAGACATGATGGACGAGAACAATTAACATTCTCACATTTTATACCATACATATTTGCGGATGGACCACCAATATCAGTTATGGTTCCTTTAAAAAAACCTTGTTTCGTTAAGTTTTTTATCTCATTAATAATAGAATTCTTACTTCGTGATTGGATTTTTTTCCCTTGATGAAAATATAATGAACAGAAATTACACCCTCCAAAACAACCACGGTGGGAAGTAACTGACTCTTTGATCTGTTGATAAGCCGGTATAACTTTACCAGAATATATCGGATGAGGTTTATACTGATAAGACTGATTGTATATAAGATCCATCTCAGCTAGATTTAAAGGATTTGAAGGTTTATTATGTTTCAAATAACGATTACCAACTTTCTGATAAATTACTTTATTATAGCAATTTTTGTGAAACAACCTATTCATATCTAAAAACATCTCTTCATCTTTAGCTTCATCGTTGGATGGTAAAATTATATAATCAGATTTATCCATAGTTCTCGTTGTCTCGAATTCCTTCTCTGACAGAGAAGCAACTGTTCCAGGTATATCAGTAAGATCATTAATTTTTGACCCAGTATCTAGTTTTTTTGCTAAATTAAGTATGGTCTTTTCAGCCATCCCGTAAACTAATAAAGATGCTTTACTATCGAACAAAATTGAATTACGTACTTTATTCTGCCAATAATCGTAATGCGATATTCTTCTTAAACTAGCTTCAATACCTCCAATTATTACAGGTGTCTCTTTATATAACTGTTGGATCTTTTGTGTGTAAACTATAGTTGCTCTATCAGGTCTTAAACCCATAATACCTTGTGGAGAAAAACTGTCTTCGGAACGTATTTTTTTTTGGGCTGTGTAATGGTTAACCATAGAATCCATATTACCGGCTGACACACCAAAAAACAGTTTTGGCTTCCCTAAAGCTGAGAAATCTTGGTCACTCCTAAATTCAGGTTGAGAAATAACTCCAACTTTAAAACCATGATTAGCTAAGTATCTACCGATTATTGCCGTGCCAAAGGAAGGATGGTCTATGTATGCATCACCGGTAACGATTATTATATCAAGCTCTGACCAGCCAAGCCTAAAACATTCATCTTTAGTCATTGGTAAAAAATCAATCATTAGCATTCCTTTTAGTTTTTACGATATTGGATCTACTGGTAGTCTACCAGAATAATACTCGTAATCACGGATCTCCATATTGTCAACTGAATATTTAATAGCACTATAGAATTTAATACATACTTAGTCTCAACTAAATTTTTATCATAGATAAGCAAACAGAATATAAGAATCTTGATTTAAAGATAAGAAGCTAAAAAAATAGAGCAAAAGATTATTACTAATAAAAGACGGTCTTTATGCATCTGTAAAATGTTTTTTCTCAGGCTGTAACTCCTTATTTAACAATCATAGATTTATCGAGTTCCTTCGACCCGAAATAGACTAGTAGAGTTACATTTGAACGGATTCTTACGACCGATTATACTTTTTTCAATTGACAGAATAACACATTCAAAATACACAGTCGTGAATGATTATGAAATTTATGGAGGTATAATGCCGAACACCGAATCTTGCAAAAAAAGACTGAGACAAGATATTAAAAGAAATCAAAATAATAACTTTGTTAAAAAAACTTTGAAAACTTTAACAAAAAAACTTCGTAGTAATGATATAGAGTTGAGTGAAAGAACTGCTATGATCAGCAATTTTTATTCAAAAATCGATAAGGCTGCTAAAGTAGGAGTTATTCATAAGAAAACTGCTTCCCGGAAAAAATCGAGAATTATGGCTGCTCTTAATAAAGAAAAAAAACAACACGTTGAGAAATAGATACCGTCAATCTCTATATATAGATTATAATGCATTTCAATTTGGTACAAAACACTGTATAGTTAACTGTACAGCTGTAATTGTTACTGGTTCACGTTTTTAATCTGGCCATTAAAGGGTTGAACAACTATAACTGTAATAAAACGTCTTTAGCGGTCATTTTTTTTATTATATAGTTGTTTAAATTATCGGATTTTTTAATGAAACGAATTATTGATGGGTTAAAGTCAAAGCTAGCCAAAACAAAGAATGGTTTCGTTGCAAAAATTGCCGAAACGATTAAACTGAGAACAAAAATTGACCAAGACTTACTCGATGATATAGAAGATATCCTTTTAGAAGCTGACATTGGAGTTGATGTTTGTAGTTTTATTATTGAAAAACTCTCTGATAAAATTCGCCTTAATCGAATCCAAGATCCTTCTCGAGTTATGATCTTACTGAAAGAGATTATAGATAACATTCTGGATTCCGATCATGATGAGTTATTTAATGCTGAGATATATTCACCATATGTAATGTTTTTTGTCGGAGTAAATGGAGTTGGGAAAACAACCACTATCGGTAAATTGGCTCATCAATATGTACAACAGGGGAAAAAAGTCATGATGATCGCTGCAGATACTTTCAGGGCTGCTGCGATTGAACAATTGTCGATATGGTCACAAAGATCAGGTGCAATTATACAAAAACATCAAAGTGGTGCTGATCCTTCAGCAGTTATTTTTGATGGCTTAACATCTGCCATAAACAAAAAAATCGATATCGTCATGATAGATACTGCCGGGAGATTACATAATAAAGTAAACCTTATGAATGAGTTGGCAAAGATGAAGCGCACCATAAAAAAAGTTATTCCATCAGCACCTCACAAAAGCATTCTGGTTATTGATTCATCAACCGGTCAAAATGCCATTATCCAAGCAAAAATTTTCGATTCAATAACTGATATCGACTGTATTGCTTTAACTAAGTTAGATGGAACTGCAAAAGGAGGCATTGTCATTGGAATTAAACATGAACTGGGTATACCGGTTGAACTCATTGGCTTAGGCGAAAAAATTGAAGATTTACAATACTTTAACAGTACAGACTATATTGAAGCACTATTCGAGTAAACAACCAATAACAGTATATTTCGGCAGAATTAATTATGAAACTATTTGAAACTCATTGTCATCTGGATTTCAAAGATTACGATAAAGATCGTTATGAAGTAATTAACAAATGTCGTAGTGCAGGAGTTGAATATTTTATAAATGTCGGGATTGACACAAAATCAATTCAAGCGAGTATTGAAATAGCTAAAATATGTGATGACATATTTGTGGCAGCAGGTTATCATCCAAATTACGTTGATGATTATGATGAAGGATTTCTTAGAGAATCTTTAAAACATCACAAAGTCGTCGCTTTAGGTGAAATCGGATTAGATTATTATCGTAACTATACTTCTAAAGAGCTACAAAAAAAGATATTTGAAGAACAGATTCTTATTGCAAAAGAAAGCAATCTTCCATTAGTAATTCACAATCGCAACGCGCAAGAAGATTGTGAAAAAATACTCAATAAATATAATCCAAAAGATGTCTTATTCCATTGTTTTGCCGGTGATCTGTGTTTTGCCCGCCGATTGTGGGATAAAGGTTGGTACATATCTGTTAATGCCACACTAACTTATAAGAATTGTAAGATCAATGATATCGTACAACATTGTCCATTAGATCGACTTATGATTGAAACAGACTGTCCTTTTCTAGCACCACAATCTATAAGGGGTAAAAGAAACGATCCCACAGCCTTAGTTAATGTTGTGAAAAAAATAGCTGAGATTAAGGGCTTATCTGAAGAAATTGTTGTAGCAAGAACTTATATAAACGCTCACAACTTTTTCTTAAAAAAAGCTTGAACATAATAACTACTTTTTTTTTATGGAGTTAATTAATTAAAGGAGGCTGATTATGGCTGTAAAAATTAATGCTGAAACATGTATAGGCTGTAGTGCATGTATTGATACATGTCCTGTTGCAGCACTTACTATGGAAAACGAAAAAGCAGTAGTCAACGAAGAAACATGTATTGATTGCGGAAATTGTATCCCTTCATGCCCGGTGGAGGCAATTAGCGAATAAAGTATCCGCCCAAAACAAATTATTTATCTTATTTACGGCATCATATTTAAGATGCCGTTTTTTTTAACTTTATAGACAATAACATGGTGTATGCCAATCAATATATCAATTATGTGCTTCGTACCAATTTAAACCGGTTCCTAAATCAACAGACATTGGAATGATAATACGATATTTTTCAGGTAAGGCATTTTTCATTTCTTCTTGAATAACTTCTTCAACTTGAGATAAATATTTTTCTGAAACTTCAAAAACCAGTTCATCATGTACTTGAATTATCATTTTTGCAGCAAAGTTATCGGGTTGATTAATCTTATGATTGAGCTTTTCTAATCTATTATCAATCCTTATCATAGCTATTTTTATAATATCAGCAGCAGTTCCCTGGATCGGCATATTAAAAGCAACTCTTTCAGCCTCACTTTTATAGCGTTTGTTGTTACTGTACAAATTGGGTAGATTAAGACGTCTGCCAAAAAGAGTTTCAGCATAACCTCTTCGCTTAGCTTTTTCTATTTGTTTTCTTATGAAATCCTTAATCGTTGGAAATTTTCTGAAATATTCTTCGATAAAATGTCTAGCTTCTTTTTGACTAACACCTATTTCCTTAGATAATTTCACTGGTCCCATACCATATATAATACCGAAATTTATTGTTTTAGCCATTCTTCTCTCATCTGAAGAAACTATCGTAATTGGTTTTCCTAATATCAATCCGGCAGTTTGAGAGTGTATATCTTGTTTGTTATTAAATGCCCAAATCAAATTTCGGTCTCTAGCCATGATACCGAGCAACCTTAGCTCAATTTGTGAATAGTCAGCAGACAAAATAATCCTTTTATCGCTTCTAAAAGCTTTTCTAATCTGTCTGCCGACCTCCCTTCTAATTGGTATATTTTGTAAGTTAGGATTAGATGATGAGAGTCTACCGGTTGTTGTCACTGTCTGATTAAAGGTAGAATGAATTCGATCGGTCTTGGAGTTTATCATACTTGGTAAGGCTTCAACATAAGTTGATCTGAGTTTTGTATATTGCCGGTATAATATAATATATGATGCTACTTCATAACGTTCGGCTAATTTTTCTAATACCATGTTATCGGTTGAATAACCTGTTTTCGTTTTTTTGTCAGGTGGAATACCCATTTCTTCAAAGAGAATTTTGCTTAGTTGCTGTGGTGAATTAATGTTAAATTGGCGATCAGCAATTTCATATATCTTTTTCGTCAGCTTATCAATTTCTTTTCCAATACTCTCATTAATTTCACATAAAATATCTTTATCGATATAAACACCTTGTTCTTCCATTTTAGCTAATACCGTCACAAGAGGCATTTCCAAATCAAGGAATAGATTCGCTAATGATCGATCATGGAGCATTTTATTTTGAATTTCATATAATCTATATATTAAATAGCTTTTTTTTACGCAATTTGTCTCGTAAGATGATCTATATAGTTTCTCTTTACCGTTTACTATCTCTTTATTAATTTCAATTTCGACCCCAAACTCTTTGAATATTAATCTATCTAATTCATAGTTTGAGTTTTGAGCGTTGAGTAAATAAGATGCAATCATTATATCGAACCATTTAATTCTTTCTTTGGATTTATGAATCTTATGGTCTGGTAAAAATAGGGATAACAGAGAAAAGATTCCGTCATTATAATGATAAACCTGAGAGTTTTCCTCTATTTTATCGATTAGATAATGATTTATGACATGATAATTCTTCTTCAAATCGTGAATAATGATCAACTCTAAATTGTTAAACAGCAAATTGAATAAGTCATTATCAAATGATATATTTCTCCAAATGTTTTTCTCCCCGTTAAAATAAACAGGTAGAAAGTAAGCTTTATCATGATCTAAATATATACAAACACTTAGTAATATAGCTGTTCCTGAAGTCGTACTGGGAATTTGGATATAATAAGCAAGCACTTTAGCTTTGGAAATATCTTTTATTAATGATAATACAGTTGACTCATCATCTACAACAATAATATTAGACGTAAATGATTCTTTGTAAAAATCACATGATTGTTGAGAATATTCATTTCTTTGATCCTCGCCTCTATGCCCATCAATCACAGATTCTTGGTTCTCATCATAAACAATTTCTTGGGAAGGATTGTTTTCTTTATTGGGATTTATTTCAGTAGCTTGATGTTCTTCAACTTGATAAAGATCTTGGATTTTTTTATTTATGGAGTAAAGATCGTATTTTTTGATCAAGGGTAATAGTTTCTTGAACTTATGTGTATCGAAATTATTGTCATTAATAAGTTGATTCAAGTCATATTGGCTTTCAAGAGGGACATTGGTAACAATAGAAACTAATTTTTTAGAAAAATAAACCGTATCCTTGTCTTTGATAAGTTTGTCTTTGATCGATTGTGAATTAATCTTTGATAGATTCTCAAATATACCATCTAAGGATTTATATTCTTCGAGAAGTTTCGATGCGCCTTTGGGACCGATACCTTTTATACCTGGGATATTATCCGCACTGTCTCCGATAATTGCAAGGTAATCTTCGAATTGATCAGGTTTAACACCATATTTATTGTAGATCTTTTCCTTATCAAGCAAACGATTGGCAAAAGGATCATACAGCCAAACATTATCGTCAACGACTTGTCCGAAATCCTTATCACCGCTAACAATAATGATCTTATAGTCATTTTTGTAGTATTCTGCTAAAGTTGCAATGACATCATCAGCTTCAAAACCTTCATAACTAACCTCTGGGATATCGACTAAATCAAATATTTTTTTTATTGGCTCGATTTGACTAATTAATTCATCAGGTACAGGTGGTCTATTTGCTTTATATGAATCAGTCATTTTATGGCGAAATGTCGGTTCTTTAAGGTCGAAAGAAATTATTATTTTTTGAGGTTTAAGATTAGTTACTAGCTTTATAAAGCTATTTGCAACTCCAAATATTGCACTGGTATTATTACCAAATTTATCTCTTAAAGGATTAGCAATAAAAGCATAATAAGAACGGTATATCAAAGCGGTTCCGTCGATTAAATAAAGATTATTTTCCGTATCTTTCAAACTCAGCCATCCTTAATAAATATTATGATTTCATAAAGCAAATTAGTATAATCAAAATAATAACAAAATAGGGGCAATTGCCCCTATTAATTATTATATATACAGTTGTTAATAACCTATTTGGTTTATATTGTTTTAAGGCATACCATCATATCGATGATAGTTTTTATCAATTACTGACATCTTTATATATCTCAGACAACATTTCAATAACTTGATCTTGTTTCATAAAAGACAATGGGAAACCAAACATATAGGTATTATTATTATTGGTTTTTGTCCTGATAGCTATAGGAAGACCATCAAATTCTTCACCCTCTTCAGTTGCTTTAATTCTATAAATTGGTTTAGTAGAAGGTAACAGATAATCTTCATTGAAATATGTAACTGTTCCAAAAGCATCTAATCGGAGCGCATCAAGAAAAGGATGTTCCGGGTTTACATCAATGTCATTAAAAGTTAATGGTGCACCAACTTCGGGTTTAGCTCCCTTAAAGTATGGCCTAGCGGTCATTGAAGTTGATATAGTTCCCGTAATTTCGTCATTTCTAAATGGGAGACCGAAATAATTATGAAAAGTGAAGTTGAAGAATGCTTGAGCATCAGCTGCTCTTTTCATAGCGTTTAAATTTGATCCAGCACTAACCAGAACATTACCACCACCTCTTAAATACAGATTCAAAACTTCGTACTCTTGGTGCATGTTAGCATTATTTGGTCCTATATCTGCAGGATTATCGGAATGCCATATAACTAAACGATATGGTTCAAGATCTGCAGTTGAAAGGAATATTCTACCGAAATGCATGCCAAGATCTTCATGTTTATTTCGCATCTGATGACGGCTTATAACGTCAACTTTATCAACATCCATATTATCAAGTATCTCTTGGTAGTAATTGACAGTATATTCCTTAAATGCTGGATTTGGAAATGTTTCATTATCAATAATCAAAATCCCGTTCTTTTCTTCTCTGGTTACAGTTTCTGCTATTTTAAAAGGGAATTCTTCAACCGCAGAAAACCTATTTTGAGCATCAACTACTCTAACTTGAAAGGAATACTCACCGGGTGGAATTCCAGACAATAAAGCTCGAGTATCGATTTCGTGAAATCGAGGCACTCTTAACCATTCTGTACCATCGGAATCTAAATAACGATATTTTGTTTCATAATCCGGATGATTTACTAATGGTGGAAAGGGATAAGGACTATCTCCTAATCGTAAATCAAAAGCTTTTATAGCTGTTAAATAGTCATCACCGGTTTGAGCATCATGTACTTCATTTATAAACCCTCTGTCGGGATCATTATTTTCGTATTGTCCTTCCCAACCCCATCTGAGATATATACGGATATCGTCACTCCATAAAGCTGCCAAAGTTCCGTCCTTAGTTGGGAAAAATGGTGTGCCAAAATGAGTTCCTTCCGGTGTTGGTACTTCCGGCAAAGGTCTTGACAGTGATCCATCTTGATAAGTAGTAAAATGGTTCCTTCCTAAAACATTAGTCCCTTCTGTGTATACTAAAGCTTGAGGACGAAAATTGTCATAAACACGAAATTTCGCATCTTGAATCGGAGAATGAACATTTGCAAAATTTACTGCTTTCATATAAAGTATAGTTTCGGTTATCGGTTTATTTCTGTCGTTATTCTCAAATTCATCAGGAGTCAAAATTAGATAAACATCATCTCTGTCATTAAAATCGGAAGGATCATCATCTTGCTGGGCTAACCAAATTCTGCTTACGTTACTTTGATTTTGAGTGTCAAACCACTCATTTTCCTGTTCAGGAAGACGTTTTAGAACTTCTTGAGTTGCAATATTTCTCCTTTCAATCCTAAACTTGAAATAATTCGGCCTATTTTGTGGTGTGGTGTATGGGGTATTCTCTTCCATTTCGAATTCTACTTCAAAACCTAAACCCAAAGTCGGATAATATGGTTCTTCTTTCGCAGCTGCTGGGATTGGCCTAAATCTATCTGAGAATATTACATCTATATTCGGTACATGTGATACTACATTAAAATATCTTCTTATTGTGTCACTCTCTTGTTCGTAATGATCCTTACACTTTAATTCGAATATACTAGTTACCGCTGTGCTGTCTCCATCCGATCTAGTACCGGGGAAATGAATCACATCATGAGTTTGTGTTGTCCAAATAGTGCGTACTTCGAGACTTTGGGGATCACCGGTTAAAGGTATAGACTCATCAGCTCCCGGTTTATAATGATAAACCCAACCATCAGGGTCAATATAAGTTCTCGGAGATTGATAAGGTGTTTCTCCATCATCTTCTAAAATCCTATATGCAAATCCCGTTATCCTTCCTCTTGATGATTCACCTCTCCAAAATATTCTTCTTTGGAAAAAATAAGGTTTATCTATCGTTGCTGGATCATCGACTCCTTCATAAGAAGTTATGAATACTTCAGGTCTATCAATATTTTCCAATACACCATCTTTGCCGCAACCAATAACAATTAGTGAAATTATCATTGCGAATAATGCAATTATGATAAATAATCCTTTCGAAAAACTTATTCTTTCTGTTATTAACTTACAGTTATAAGACATATGTCTCCTCCCAAATCTATTTACTCTATTAATATTCATACATCTAATCATCAATAATCAATAATATCACTACGTGAAATCCGTCAATAAAAATATAACTAACGCTTATAAGACAAAGAATATGGTTTAACAAGTTATAATTATAAAATTCTAATCACTTAGCCACATTAAACCCTTCAATATGAGTCATCTGTTGATATATATATAAAGTATTATCATAAGCTAATACAGTTCGTTTCTATTTACATAAATCAAGTGATTAACTGGCCCATGCCCTTTCCCTAAGTTAGTAGAAGTTGCTATTGCTTTTGTTATAAAAATTTTAGCATTCTTGATCGCGTTTAGCGTCGAGCATCCTTGAGCTAAACTAGCTGCAATCGCTGAAGCGTATGTACAACCGGTCCCGTGGGTATTTGTTGTTAATATATACTTGTCACGCAAACTTACAATTTTACTGCCATCATATATGATATCTATTGCTTCTTGAATATCTGGATTATGTTTTTCAGATAGATGACCTCCTTTGATCACAACAAATTTACAACCAAGATGATGAAGTTCTACTGCAGCTTGTTCCATATCTTGTTCGGAAGTTATCTTATTGTTTAAAAGTATTTCAGCTTCAGGTATATTTGGTGTTATCACTTCAGCTAAAGGTATCAGCAACTTTTTTACTTGTACTACAGCTTCTTGAGATAACAGCGAATCGCCGCTTTTAGCTATCATAACGGGATCCACCACAACATTGGACAATCCGAAATTGTCGATTTTATCAGCTACAAGTTTTACTATTCGGGAATTGCCAAGCATGCCCGTTTTTACTGCATCAGTACCAATATCTTTAATAACTGCATCAAATTGTTTTCTGATAATATCCAGAGAAAGCTCTTCTATACCAAAAACACCACAAGTGTTTTGAGCGGTAACAGCTGTTAAAACCGACATCCCATACACTCCGAAAGCACTAAAAGTCTTTAAATCTGCTTGTATTCCTGCTCCTCCTCCACTATCGGATCCGGCTACAGTTAAGGCTTTATACATATTATTTTCTCCTTTGTTCAACGAAAATGGTCGTATCCATGGTTCTTAAAGTTTATAACTTTGTTATTTTTCTTAATTAACAAACCTTCATCTATACTGATAATTTCCCCGATGACAGTCAAACGTGAATCGATCTTATTCTTGAATTGAGTTGCAATCTTTTGGTAAGCATCTGGTCTTATAGTTACCATAAGACAGTAATCTTCTCCCCCTGTTATAGCTAATTCATAGCAATCCCAACCATATTTGTCGGCTAGTTTTACAAATGAAGAAGATAGAGGAAGGTCTATCAGTTCAATTTCAGCTCCACATCTAGAATTTTCCATTATTCTTCTGACATCAGATTCAATGCCATCCGAGATATCAATCAGAGCATTAACATCATTACTTTTTGATAATAACAAACCTTCTTCAATATGCGGACGTGGTCGTAAATGAGCATAAATAATTTTCTCTATATCTGAACCAGTTTTTGCTTTTTCCTTAATTCCACAATTAATAATATTTAAGGGAATCAAATCTTCCAAATAGCATTTCAACCCCGCTGCAGAATCTCCTATTGTACCTGTTAAGCATATTAGATCACCAATTTGTGCAGATGAACGGTATTTAATGTTTTTAGTAACCGCAGTTCCAATTATGGTCAGAGAAATAACAGTTTTTCCGGGAGTTTTAGTCGTATCACCACCAATAAGATTAACACTATATTTTTGACAACTATCCCGGAGACCTTCAAAAAAACTATCTAGCCAATTTATTTCAGTATCTGGAGAAATTGCAAGAGAGAGTAATACAAAAAGCGGGACCCCACCCATCGCGGCAATATCACTAATATTAACCATTAACGATTTGTAAGCTACATCATAAGGATGCATTTTGTGACTAAGGAAATGAACTGTATCAACTAAAGTATCAGTAGACAACAATAACGATTTTTCAGAAGTGTAGGGGATAATTGCACAATCATCCCCAATTCCTGTTACCTGTTTAGGTAAATTTTTTAGAAACTGACCCGAAAACTTTTTTATATATTCGAACTCACTAATCTTTTTCAATGTGTCTTCTAATCCTTTTTATATTCATCTATCATTTTTTTTAAACACACAGTAGTCTTAAACGGATTATCTGCGGAACAGATTGCAGATACGACAGCAACTCCCTGGGAGCCCGCATTCATTATGTCCATAATATTGTTTTGGTTAATGCCGCCGATACTAACCAGTTGCTTGTTTGTCATTTCCCTTACTTGTTTCAAACCCTCTAGTCCCCACTCTATAACAGTATCAACTTTAGTTGGGGTATAAAAAATCGGACTTACACTTAAATAATCAACATCAGTATTATTAGCCAGTTTTACCTGACTTAAAGATTCGATCGATAAACCAATCAATGCATCTCTATCCAACAATAATCGAGCCTTTGTGTGATGGATATCATTTTGACCTAAATGAACCCCATCTGCACCTACAGCTATTGCAATATCAACCCTGTTATTGATAATGAGAGGAACATGATATTTTTTTAGCATGTTTTTCAACTTTAATGCAATACGATAAAATTCCCGATCGACAATATCTTTCTCCCTTAACTGTACTAGCGTTACTCCACCTCTTACTGACTCTTCAACTATATCTGTCAAATCCCTACCTAAACACAACTTTTGATCAGTCACTAGATACAGGCTTAAGTCAATTTCTCTCATATACCGATTGGATTTGATGAAATCTTTATCCTTGCTTCAATCTGCTCTTTGTCCAATGAATAAAGAGCATCAATAAACTCAACCTGTAATGTGCCCGGACCTAATGCTTCAGAAGCTGCAATTTCTCCGGCAATACCCATAATAATCATTGCATTAACTGCTGCCTGAAAAGAAGATTTATTAACAGCTGCGAAAGCTGCTGTTAAACTTGTTGCTGTACAGCCCAAACCGGTTACTAAAGGCATCATAATATGCCCGTTTGCAATTTTTTCAATAGAATCATTATAAACAACGAAATCAATATCACCACTTACACTAACTATGCAATCTAACATTTGAGAAAGTAGTTTAGCTGCATCTAATGCTGTATAACTGCTTTCTGTCGAATCAACTCCTTTAGAAACCTGCGTATCAGTATTACTTAAATTATTATAATCAGTTATTATAGTCTGTAATACATTAGATAATACGATAATCTCTGAAGGATTCCCTCTGATAATAGTTGGCTTTACCGATCTTAGTAAGTCAATGCATGTCTGTGTTCTAAATGTACTTGCTCCCACACCTACCGGATCAAATACTATAGGTATCCCTTTATCAAAGGCTGATTTCATTGCAATTTTCATAGCTTTAATCCAATGACTGCTAAGTGTGCCAATGTTAACAGCTAAAGCTGATGAAATATTTACAATATCATGGACTTCTTCAACTGCATGTGCCATAATTGGTGAAGCTCCCAATGATAACAAGGCATTTGCCGTATTACTCATTACAACATAATTGGTTATGTTATGGACAAGAGGTTTCTGTTTTCTGATTTTTTGCAAATCAATAAAAACGGTATCTGCATTCGTAACCATTTAAATCTCCTTTTCTAAAACTTAATAATGTTTGGATTGATAACGTAAAAAACTAAAATACTACATATTGTCAATCAGTATAATTGATTATGTTTAGCTCTGAATCAAACCAAAATAATATGAATAGCGATAACTAATAAACTGAGTATCTAATTATAATAAATTCAATTTCGCGGATCATATAAGGTACCGCTAAATAAAATTGCTCCGTTAACTGTATCTCGTATAAAGAACATAAATGGTCTATCAGCTCTGAATACAATAGGTTTTACTTCATCCTGAAATGCTGTTGTTCTCATAACTACAGCAGTAGATGCAGCAGCTTCAGTACCTTTCTCATTAACTTCGATAAAGGCTTGATGTATTATTTCGTCAATTTGTAATTCTTGATCAGAACTTATCATATGCGAGAAATCTGCCTTATCGGTAAAAGCTTTTTGCATTCCCAGCTTAATAAGCAGATCTTTGAGATTATACTTGGATTCGAAGCTGAACTTGGGAATCTGGAAACTTATATAACCTCTCGTTAAAGTACTGATATTTTTTTCAAATTCTTCGTAATTAAGTCTATTTACCAATTCTTGAAGAGTATGTTCTACTTTTGGTATAATAATAACCATAGCTAACTCTTTTTTTTCATATGGTATTTCTACGATTTTGGTGTCATCATTAAAACTATAATTATAAAAACCTTCTCTTTGCATAAAAGGTGTTGTAATTTCTTCTCCTGATGTCAAATAGAATGATTTATCTTCAGTATTCTCCTCTAAGAATACATCTTGCCAACTTCCTAAAAAATAAATTGCATTTGTTATGACTAAACGAGTTAATGGGGTTATTGTATTAGGTTCAAGCATATCTTTGATCCGATTTTCAGTTTGTTCTTCAATCCATCTATTAATCTTTAACCTGGTTTTTTCAGTTTGATTAATAAAATCGACTCTATTAACTCCTGCACCATAGTATTCATTGGTTGTCGTTAAATAATCATCTAAAAGTAATGTTGTATTATCAGCCCACAATGCATTAGCTATATGAAGAGAAATACCTTCATGTTTTCTTTTTACCAACGCATTATTTAATCCATAAAATGCTGTATGAAATTCTTTCGTTTTCTGTGGGAAATACATTGTTTGAGCCATTTCTTCCTCAGTTTTTCCCGATGAACCTGCATAGGTTATTGCTAAAGATGCTGATACCGAATAAGAAGAAAATATACTGTTGTGATCTCCTAAATTAGACAAATAATCAAAAGTGAATCGGTTAATACTGACTACAATATCTTGGACATTAACATCTGCTTTGACAACAGACGTGGATAAACATATAGTAATTAGAAATGATATGGAAATCCTCATAATATTCATAACATCCTCCTTCTATGTATTGATCTAAATAATGACGCATAAATTGTCAAAATAAATCTACACAGTTCTTTGTTAATAGCATGTACGATGATCAAAACAAAGCGATAATAATTCCTGTATCTTTATGATTAAGTACTATATACATGTTGCTTCAATAATTTTTTCAAACTTCCCGGTATCATCCTTAAAAACGAAATATTGTGATTTTTGGTCTCTTTTCTAAAGGATGTCACTCTCTATCGCCAACACAGATAATTTGATTTTTATTGACATAATAACAGTGATATATATTTCGGTTCCTCAGTAATAATACTTTAGAAGGGAGGTTAATTAAGAGACATGAGCATGTTACCAAATTTCAATCCCGTGGTCATCTTAGCTATCAGAGCTAAAATTATATTTGGAGAACGGTGTCCTAAACAATAGATTTTCTAGAATAATTTTTACTAACGCCACGGGCACAGACCTGTGGCGTTTTTTTTTGCTCCTTTCTTTCAAATTATAATATCACAAATTATTTCATCCAGGACATTACAACACCTACAGTATGTAGGACAACTTATTAGCTCAATAATACCATAAAGAAGATAAAAACAATATATTTTCTACCAGATATGAGGAATAATGGAAAAGAAAAAATTTATTAACTTTAAGATGATTAAAGAACTCACACCCTATATTAAGAAGGAGAGATGGCTTTTTCTTAGTGGACTTACAATGATGCTGATTACTTCAACACTACGGCTGATTGATCCCTTAATTATAGGCCATATCGTCGACAAAGTAGTTCCCGATAACGACATAGGCAAGTTGTATCAATTTGCGGGATTGTTTGTTACGGTAATCGTGTTGTCCGGTTTATTGACCTATTATCAAGTTATTCTTCTTTCAAAAATGGGGATAAAAATTGTAACCCGATTAAAAATGCAAATGTTTGATAAATTCCTTCATCTTCCTGTAGGTTACTTTGATCATAATCCAGTTGGAGAATTGATAGCAAGAGTGGAGAGTGATTGCGAAAATGTACGACAACTATTTTCAGATTTATCAGTTACTATATTTGGAAATTTACTTTTCTTTTTAGGAATGTTGATAGTTATGTTTTTAAGACATTTCAATGTCACACTGTTACTATTAATTCCAATAAGTATAATTATCATTAGTTTATTTCTTTTAGTAAGTTATTTAGGTAAATTTTACCGCAAAATAAGGGAACTCAATTCTCAAATCACAGGAATCATTACCGAATATATACAAGGAATATCTATTATACAATTATTCAATCAACAAAAACGAGTAATAAGCATATTAGACGATAAATCCAAAATAAAAAGAAACACTGATGCCAGAGCGACATTTACCGAATACAGTTTTTGGGGGTTATTTGGTTTTCTCATAGAAACGGTCTTCATCGTAATCTTGATATATCTTTTAGCACCTCAAATTCTTCTAGGTTTAGTTACACTTGGTACATTGATTGTTTTTATTCAATATACGCAAAGGATATTCTGGCCTTTGATAATGGTTTCTGAAAACATTAATCAAATTCAACGTGCATTTGCATCGATATACCGCATCTTCAACATCCTCAATCTCAGTAGCGAATATGACGTTGATAAAGGTAATGAGAAACATAAATATCAACCGATAAGATTTGATAATTTAATAGAATTTAGAAATGTTTCCTTTCAATATAAAGAAGATGAGTTGATATTGAATAATATTAACTTCTGTATCAAGAAAGGAGAAAAAGTTGCCTTAGTCGGAGCTTCCGGTAGTGGAAAGACAACAACGATAAGCCTGTTATGTCGTTTCTATAATATTCTAAGTGGAGGTATTTATGTTGATGGAATACATATTAACGACTTTGATTTAAAAGAATGGCGTAAAAAAATCGGGTTAGTCTTACAAGATGTCTATCTTTTCCCTGGAGATATACGCGAAAATATCCGCATCTACGATGATACAATAGTAGATGAAAAGATTTTTGAAGCCTTAGAATATGTCGGTGCATCCGAAATGATTACCCGTTTAAAAAATGGTATAGCAACCGAAATAATGGAAAGAGGTCAAAATCTTTCGGTGGGAGAAAAACAATTATTGAGTTTCGCTCGAGCCATTGTATTTGACCCTGAAATCATTATACTCGATGAAGCAACTGCTTCAGTAGATGTTCTCACAGAGAAAAAGATACAAAAAGCTATGGATAAAATATTAGAGCAAAAAACAGCAATAATTATAGCACACAGACTTTCATCGGTTATTCATTCCGATAAAATTATTTTCTTCCACAACGGTAATATAATTGCTGCCGGTACTCACAACCAATTGTTGAATGAATCCAATGAGTATAAAAAACTTGTGAATTTACAATTTTTGAGTCACAAGGAAGCAGGTTAACAGCTTGATAAAGGATAGAATCAAGTAATAATTTTTAGCTTATATCACAAATATGACGAGGGTCAACATGAAACATAATATAAGAAACATTAAATGGATTATTAATGAATGGCGATCTCACAAATTAATGCTGAGTTTATTGTTATTTTTAACATTAGTTTCGGCTTCAGTAACTGTTACTTTCCCATTGATTATAAAAAAATTGTTAGACACATTACAGTATATGGTTGAAAGACCGGAAATATATAGCGACATAGGGCCGGAATTATGGGCGATTATCTGGCTCTTTATTATCGTCGGATTGGTAAAATTGACAGTTTCTACTTATCCGGGTTTCCGATCATTAATGAACACAACGTTTGAATATGTTCTTAGAATCCGTTATTTCTCGGAAATATTAAAGAAAGATTTTAATTTCTTTAATATTTTTCGTACAGGAGATCTGGTTACTAGGTTGACTTCAGATATAACAGATTTCCCGAAGATTGCCTGGTTTATGTGTTCCGGCATATTCAGATCACTGGAGTCTTTCACAAAAATCATGTTCTGTATTGCAGCAATGTTTTATCTAAATTGGCAATTAACAATGCTTACTTTAATCCCTTTGCCGATAATGATGATCATCTTTTACATTACTTCAAATAAATTACATAATTCCTTTAAAAAAAATCAGGAAGCAATTAGTGAAATCAATAATCAATTAGAAATGAGTTTTTCAGGGATAAAGATCATAAAAGCATTTGTCTGCGAGAATAAATATAAAAGATTTTTCACTGATACTCTTTCTAAACGCTTTAAAACTGAGATAAGATTAGTAACACTTAATACAAGAATAAGGATGATCTATGAGTATATTGATTATTTTGCTCAAATAGCCGTAATAGTTTTTGGTGGGATAATGGTCGTAACAAATGATATAACGATAGGTACTTTTTTCGCATTTTATACCTTCTTATCAATGATTATATATCCGATACTCGATTTACCCCAGCTGTTTGTCTCAGGTAAACAAGCTTTCGTCAACATTGACCGTTTAGAAGAAATAAAAAACTACCCTATAGCCAAACCGGTAATACCAGCAAAAAACAAGCTCTCCAAAATTGAAACGATATCTTTTGAAGACGTTTCTTTCAGTTATTCAAAAGATGAAATTAACATATTGAACAATGTCAGCTTTAACACAAAAAAGGGAGAAAGAGCAATAATAATTGGTCCGATAGGCGCAGGTAAAAGTACAATTTTAGGGCTTTTAACCGGTTTATTAACTCCCCAAAAAGGAGTAATAAAAATCAATGGTATTCCGTTAGATGAGATTGATTTAGTTGATTTCAGAGAAAAGATAGGTTATGTCCCTCAAGAACCATTTCTCTTTACCGGATCAATCAAAGATAATATCATTTTTGGTAAAGATTCTGTTTCAGATGATCTTTATCGGTCAGTATTGGATATAGTTCAAATGAAACGAGAAATCCAACTCTTCAAAGAACAAGATTCAACGAGAGTTGGTCAAAGAGGTGTCACTCTTTCCGGTGGGCAAAAGCAACGTCTGGCAATAGCCAGAGCTTTACTCAGACAACCGCAAATTCTCTTTTTTGATGACATAACTGCCAGTTTGGATGCCGATAATGAAGAAAACTTATGGAACGACATATCAAAACAATTTGGTGAAATTACCTGTTTTATTGTTTCCCATCGACTCTCGACCATTCGTTATGTTGATAATGTAATCTTTCTTGACAGTGGATATCTGATAGCTAAAGGTCAACACGATTTAATTATAAAACAGTATCCAGAATACCGAAATTTTGTTACCGGATCCAGACAAATTTCATCATAATAAAAGTAATCTTATGATATAATCGTCATGCTAAGAGATATGTGTTTAACGAAGAATATATTAATTATCATCAATATGGTAATTAATTACTAACATCCAACACTTGTCGATCAGAACCATCAATCTGTTATTTTACTTATTAACGATTATACTTGACACATTAAGGTTATTTAGTGAACAGTTAAGAATAAAAATAATAAGAATCTAAGAATACTTCACTTATCTATATAAATATGGTAATAATAATTATTATCGATGATACACAATAACATATATTTAGCGTTTATCATTCTATTTTAGTTAATGAACAAATGATTAATTTCTTAGAACTTACACTCTTAAGATGAGATTGCTCTAATTATAGCAAAGAATAGAGAAATGAGATAGTTTTAAATATGTCGATATACAAATTACTTTACTTTAACAACTATACTCGAGATGCTTGTATATAAATTATACAGGTGTAATGATTAAAAATAATGAAACTACAGGGATAATATAAATGATTTATGGGAATGAGCTGAAAAAAACACTAAAAGATGAGAAAAACATTGTTAACAAGATGTACCTTAACGAGATACTGTTACAGTATAGAAAATACGTTGATGCACTTTCAATCAATCCGGACGATAAAAGCTATCCTGAAATAATAGCTAAGGCGATGACAGAATTTACCTCTCAGTTAGATAGTCACAAATATTCTTATAATAAACCAACTAAGACCGGTTTTAAGAAAAGCTCTTCAATCTTGTCGTCAAACTATATTGATGATTATCTTAATTCAATTATAAAAAGACAAAAGATACTAAATAACAAGGGTATTTCATGGGGTAAACAAAGTTTTACAATGAATATGAATTTTAATCCTAATCGTTTCAGCAATCTCGAAAAAGAGCTTAATTTTACCTATAAAGACTCACCTCATTTTTATCAACTCACTCAAAAACTCGATTTACAGTTCCGTATTCATGGGAAAAAGAACTTTTCCAAGCATTGTGTATCTTTACCATTAACAGTTTTCTTTATTTATAAAAAACTACACTCAGATGATATGATCCGTATTGAATACTTTGCAAAAAAGGCGAAGCAAACTTTCAGCAAATCTAAGATAATTGTTATTTGTGAAAATCTGGACGTAAATTTTAAACACGAAGATCTCTTTTCATACACAGATATAATCTTTGTGCTCCGGAAAAGGAAATCACCAAAAAGATTGGGAGTTGTACATGCTGATGTAATCAAAACAATCAATGATAACATCGAACACTATCTTTATGACAATATAGTTTCAAATAATTATGTGGAGAATGTAGGCTATATTAAATGATAGTTTAAAAATCAAATAGCTGTTGCAAATATTTAACATATCCAAGGAGAATAGATGCATAAAGAAGAATATACACTATGTAATGTTTTACCTTCGAGAAAGGAGTTTTATCCGGGAATCAGACGAGCACCCAACAGAGGTTATAACCTTGGGGAAGCCGATACTATATTAGCATTACAAAATGCTCTTCGTTACATACCAAAAGAGTTGCATGAAGAAATAGCTCCTGAATTTTTAAATGAATTAAAAACAATGGGAAGAATTTACGGTTACAGGTTTAGGCCTACCGGTAATATTAAAGCAAAACCCGTATCTGAATATAAAGGATCAATAGCTGGCAGATCTTTACAGGTTATGATTGATAATAATCTGGATTTTGATGTAGCATTGTACCCTTATGAGTTAGTTACTTATGGTGAAACAGGACAAGTTTTTGCAAATTGGATGCAGTATCTCTTAGTAAAAAAATACTTAGAGAATATAAGAGATGACCAAACTTTAGTTGTTAGTTCAGGGCATCCCTTAGGTTTATTTCCTTCCTCGGAAATGGCTCCCCGTGTCATTGTAACAAATGGTTTAATAATCGGGCAATGGGATAATCCCCAGCATTTCCGTCATCTGGCAGCTTTAGGGGTTACAAACTATGGACAGATGACAGCGGGTGGTTGGATGTACATTGGTCCTCAGGGAATAGTCCATGGTACTTATCTAACGCTACTTAATGCAGGAAGGCTTTATCTGAATATACCTTCAGATCAAGATTTGAGTGGTGTCCTTTTTGTTTCTTCAGGGTTAGGTGGTATGTCTGGTGCTCAAGCGAAAGCTGTCGAGATAGCCGGAGGAATTGGAGTGATAGCTGAAGTCGACGAATCTCGAATAGAAATGAGATACTCACAAGGATGGGTGGCAAGAAAATCAGATAACTTAGATGTGATTGGTAATTGGATAAATAATCTTAAGAAAAATACTGCAGACAAAAGTGCTCAACATCATAAGGGTGTTTCAATTGCATATCATGGAAATATTGTTGACCTGCTTGAGTATTTGGCTAAAAAGGAAATTGTTCCGGAACTTATATCAGACCAAACTTCATGTCACGTTGTTTACGAAGGAGGTTATTGCCCTGTAGGACTTACTTATGGACAAGCGCGTAGTTTAATGGAGCGGGAACCTGGCGAGTTCAGAAAAAAAGTAGATGAATCATTATGTAGACATTTTCATGTTATAAAGCGCCTAACTTCTTGCGGCTCACATTTTTGGGATTATGGTAACAGTTTCTTAACTTCCGTTTTTGAAGCAGGAATAACCGATATCGCAAAAAATAAAGATAATCAAAATGATGGATTCATCTTCCCATCTTATGTAGAAGACATTATGGGACCACTATGCTTTGATAAAGGATACGGCCCCTTCCGTTGGGTCTGTTTGTCAGGAAAATCAGAAGATTTGCAAATAACCGACCAATTAGCTATGGAATCAATAAACCCAAATAGAAACGCAAATGACAGAGATAATTATCATTGGATATCAACAGCTGATAGCAATAACCTTGTGGTCGGCACTAAGGCTAGAATATTATATGCTGACGATATAGGAAGAATAAAAATAGCCCTAAGATTCAATGAATTAGTTAGAAATCAAAAAGTCGGTCCTATCATGTTGGGCAGAGATCATCATGATGTTTCGGGAACAGATTCACCGTTCAGAGAAACAGCAAATATATATGACGGAAGTAATACAACATCAGACATGTCAGTACAATGTTTTGGTGGAAATATTGCACGCGGAATGACCTTAGTTGTATTGTCAAATGGAGGTGGAGTTGGAATAGGTCGTTCATCTAATGGAGGAAATGGAATTCTTTTAGATGGTAGTTATAGAACAGATGAAATCATCAGAAAAGGTATTTCTTGGGATGTTATTGGAGGAGTAGCTCGAAGAAGTTGGGCCGGTAACACACCTGCTTTAGACACCATCATTGAATGGAACAAGCAAAATACTCAGCAAGGTCATATTACTTTACCTCATTTAGCTGACAAAAAATATTTAAAGAACTTAATTAAACAATAACCGCTCCAGAGAATCAATAATGTCCTTAAAATCTTTAAACTTGAAGATATTAGTACTTTTAATTGTTTTAATGGTTTGGAGTGTTCACCATCTCATGAAAACTCATCATACCCAGATAGAGCTACCAGTAATGTTTAGTAATCTCAGTGATGATCTTATTTTATCCCCTGCAAGCTCTGATCAAATAGAGATATTTGTAGAAGGTAAAGGTTTTCATGTATATAATCTTATTAGGACTAATAACTATATCGAAATTAATGCTAAAAATTTCACTTATGGCAGTAATGAGGTAAACGTAACTGAACATGATATAGTCCTTCAAGAAACAGTCCAACCCGGAACAATAAATTTTTATCTTAATCGCCATATTAATTTTGACTTTGACCGTATTAAAAGATCTAAAGTAAAAATAATTAAGAGATTCCTCACATTGGAAGATGAGATGTTTTTCCGACAGCGCAATGCCACTATATCACCAGCAGAGGTGGACATTGAAGGTCCTGAACAAATTATAAATAAAATCACTAATATAACAACAATCCCCTTGTCGAAAAATATCGTTAACGATTTACATCCTGTGGTTGAACTCGAAATACCTGAGAAAGTCTTAGGTATTAAACCGGACGTCGTTCAAATAATTTTGGAACATCAATCATATTCAAGTAAAACGATACCAATGATAAATATTGAATATCCCCAACATTTAGGAATCATTATCATACCTCAATATGCTACCATCAAAATTGAAGGCAGCAGTGAAAATATCGCACAAATCAAACCTGATATGGTTAGAGCTTATATCGAAATAGAACCTGATCACAATAATGATTTTGCTGTGACTAAATTTTATGTTCCTGATAATGTCAAATTAGTGGACTATACCCCTCGTAGGGTCCAAGTAATTCGGAAAGAAATCGATAATAATTAAGTGACTCAACAAATAAAAACTCATAGTTATTTGGTTAGTTATATTGTTTAAGATCTCCAAAGTTACAATGTATAATGATGATGAACAAACCTTTTAACATCTTAGCAATAGAGACTTCATGTGACGACACTTCGGTCGCCATCATAAATTCAGATTATAAAGTTTTAGCTAATATTAACGATGCTCAATTGATACATAATCTTTATGGTGGTGTTGTTCCTGAAATTGCATCACGTATCCATATGAAGCATATTATGAAGTTAACCAAGTCTTCATTGAATAAGGCTTTAATAAACCTCACCAATATTGATGCCATAGCAGTATCAGTCAATCCTGGATTAATCGGCAGTCTCCTAGTTGGAGTATCGTATGCTAAAGCACTTTCCTACAGTCTAAACATTCCCCTGATTGCAGTAAACCATTTGATGGGACATATTTATGCCAATAAAATAACTTCTCCGGATTTATCCGCCCCTTTTTTAGCTTTAGTCGTATCCGGAGGTCATACGGAATTGATTCATTTTAAGGACGAACAAACTTTTACTTTAATTGGTAATACGTGTGACGATGCTGCCGGTGAGGCATTTGACAAAATCGCAAAAATTCTGAGATTAGAATACCCTGGAGGTCCCATAATCGATAAGTTGAGTAAAAAGGGGGATCTTTCATTTCATTATTTTCCCCGAGCATTTAACCAACAAAACAACTACAACTTTAGCTATAGCGGCTTAAAGACAGCATTTAGCTCATACATACACTCTCAAAGCCCAGAATTTATTAAAAAGAATATCCATCATTTAGCTGCATCTGCTCAGGTTGCAATAATTGAGCCTCTAGTTAAAAAGACTGTTAATTACGCAAAGTCAAAAAACATTAAAAAGATAGTTTTGGCAGGAGGCGTTTCAGCAAACAGTCTTCTCAGGAAACAAATATTTCAAAAAGCTGAGAAATTAGATATAAAAGTATTTGCGCCTCCAATCGAATATTGCATGGATAATGCTTCAATGATAGGAGCGGCAGCGATAGTAAAATACAAAAACAACAATTTCTCGTCTCTAGATCTTAATCCCTTTTCGACAAAAGGTACACGAGAAGTTTAACGACATACAACAGTAATTATATTTAATTTAAACTCCCTCACTATTTCTTAACAAATACGATTTCAACTCCTCGAAATAATATCGACGTTTTTTCGTTTGCAGGTGAAATTCTGCTAAAGAATATATACCCTGATTTTCTTGCATTTGGCATAATATCCCCGAAATGCAAAGAGTTTTGCATAAGAGAAGCTCTCGCCCTCCTCAAGTTATCCGATCTAGTATTTTCTCTTTCATGATAAGGCATAAATTTATCTATTAGATAATCATCTTTAAACATCATGTCCCCAACGTCACTGTATCGTATTGTATCATACTGATTCCTATCTTCATCCAATAAGATAATGTCTTCGTATGATATTGTAATACTTTCAGAGCTTTCATTCTTTATAATGACATGATAAGTAGTAAAATAGTCGCTAATTTTTTGCGGTTCGGATGCCCATCTTTTATGACTAATAGCAAAAGAGATATCATCGGCTTTTATGATAGCGTAATCATTCTCGACCATCACTCTATCACTAGCTTTGGGGTAGTAGCTGGTAGCACATCCGCTTACGATAATAAACACAAATGTTAATACTGTTATCAACAATAGTATGTTTTCATTTATCTTTAATATATTGTAAACGAACATGCTAATCGCCATAAGTTCTTATTGATTATTATCTTTTGATGAAGTTGGTTTAGTATGTATAAGCTTGTCTGACTTTTCTACTTTTGACGTTACTTGTGAATTATCATTATTATCATCAGAACCATGATCACTATTCTCTTCTTCATGAGCGATACAGGTAACGTCATAAACTTTATCGTCATTATTAAGGTTCACAAGCCTAACTCCTTGCGTATTTCTACCAATTAATGAAATATTTTTTACTGCTTGACGAATAATCATACCAGCCTTTGTAACAATCATCAGGTCATCATTATCGGTAACTTCAACTAAAGAAACCAAATAGCCATTACGTTGAGTAGTTTTTAGAGTTCTAACTCCCATCGTACCTCTATTTTTAACAGTATATGCGTCAGTAGTTGTTCTTTTGCCGTATCCGTTTTCACTAATTGCCAAGATTGATCCGTTGTTTCTTAACACAACCATAGCCACAACTTCATCTGTACTATCTCTTAATTTTATGCCTTTAACACCTTGTGAATTCCGGCTTACAGTTCTAACTCTATCCTCATTAAATCTGGTAGCATACCCAAACTTGGTAGCAAGTATAATATCATCTTGTCCTTCAGATATATTAGCAGCAACCAACTCGTCACCTTCCATCAATTTGATCGCAATTATTCCTGAGGATCTGGGTCTTGAATAAGCTTCTAAAGCAGTCTTTTTAATGATCCCTTTTTTAGTGGTCATAACAATATTAAATGGTTCTTTAAAATCTCTAGCTATAACATAAGCTTTGATTTTATCTCCTTCTTCAAGAGGTAAAAGATTAACTATAGCCTTTCCTTTTGCTAATCTGCTAACTAAAGGAAGTTGATAAACTTTTAACCAATAACATTTACCAAAATTAGTGAAAAACAGAATATAAGCATGTGTTGATGCAACAAAGATTGACTCTATAAAATCTTCCTTTTTTAAATTAGAACCGGATAGACCTCTACCTCCTCTTCGTTGTTGACGATAAGTATCAAGCTGCATTCTTTTTATATAGCCTTCATGAGATATTGTAACTACCATTTCTTCTTCTGTTATTAAATCTTCAGTTTCAAAATCAGTTACATGTTCTGTTATTATTGACCTTCTTTGATCATTGTATTTCTTTTTTATCTCCTTGATTTCATCTTTAATAATCTTCAACCTCAAAGGTTCGTTATCTAATATTTCTTTTAGATGATTTATAGTATTTTTAATTTGATTATGTTCTTCTTCAATTTTATCTCTCTCCATACCGGTTAATTTTTGTAACCGCATATCCAGAATCGCTTTTGCTTGAATCTCAGTTAAAGAAAAACTATCTTGAAGTCTTTGACTGGCTTCCTGAACGTTACCTGATTCTTTTATAGTTTTAATAATCTCATCTATGTTTGATAAAGCTACTAGTAAACCTTCCAAAATATGGAGTCTTTTTTCGGCATTATCAAGATCATATTTTGTTCTTCTTACAAGGATGTTATGTCGAAAATCAAGGAACTGCTTTAATAGTTGAATTATATTCAAGACTTTGGGAACTCCACCAACTAACGTAAGATTAATAACTCCATAAGAATCCTGTAGCTGAGAATATTTATATAGTTGATTCAATACAATGTGAGCATCATCGTTACGTTTAATCTCAATAATCAACCTCATGCCATCTCGTCCCGATTCATCTCGTATATCGCTAATACCCTCAATTTTTTTTTCTTTAACTAGATTAACTATTCGTTCAATCATCACTGTTTTATTAACCTGATATGGGATTTGGGAAATTACAATATACTCTGAGCCATTACTTTTTGTTTCTACCTCAGCTTTACCTCTAGAACGTATACGTCCATACCCTGTTTGATAATAATCAATTATTCCAGCTCTTCCTAATATATATCCCCCGGTTGGGAAATCGGGTCCATGTATATAATCCATCACTTCTAAAGGTGTTAATTGAGGGTTATCAACTAATGCTACGAGTGCATCACAAACTTCGCCTAAATTATGAGGGGGCATATTAGTAGCCATACCTACGGCAATACCTGAACATCCATTAATTAATAAGTTTGGAAAGTTAGTTGGAAATACAGTAGGTTCAGATCTTGTTTCATCATAGTTTACCCGAAAATCAACAGTATCCTTCCCAATATCTGTGAGTAAGTCAACTGCAATTTTTGACATTCTAGCTTCTGTATACCTCATAGCCGCCGGTGGATCCCCGTCAATGGAACCAAAATTTCCTTGTCCTTGTATTAAAGGATAACGCATGTTCCATGGTTGAGCTAATCTCACAAGAGTCGGGTAAATAACTTGCTCTCCGTGGGGATGGTAGTTACCTGAAGTATCACCTGCAATTTTTGCACATTTTCGAAATCCTTTATCAGGTAGAAGGTTTAGTTCATGCATGGCATACAGTATTCTTCTTTGAGAAGGTTTTAACCCATCTCGAGCATCAGGTAATGCTCTTGATACAATAACACTCATCGAGTATTCTAAATAAGATTTCTTTAATTCGTCTTCAATTTCAACTGAAATTATTCTTGATTTATCTATGTTCATTCAACCTCCGTTAATATTCGCATAAAATAATTTACTCAAGTATCAGAAATTGAGTAATAAAAGCGAGTCTTTAATTTGCACTAATCTATATCTAAATTAGAGACATAGTGAGCATTTTCTTGGATAAACTTTCGTCTAGGCTCAACCTCATCACCCATTAAGATTGTAAACATTCTATCTGCTTCTATAGCATCATCGATTTTTACAGATATCAAGATTCTATAATTAGGGTCCAGCGTTGTTTCCCATAACTGTTCCGGATTCATCTCACCTAATCCTTTATATCTTTGAATGGATATACCCCGTCTATCCATTTGGTTGAGTATATCGTCTCTTTCTTTATCAGTGTACGCGTATTGTTTAGTTCTACCTTTTTTAATTAAATATAATGGAGGTTTGGCAATATATATATTCCCGTTCTCAACTAAAGGCCTCATATACCTAAAAAAGAAAGTCAATAACAATGTTGCTATATGAGCTCCATCAATGTCAGCATCAGCCATGATAATTATCTTATGATATCTTAGTTTACTAATATCAAACTCCTCTCCGATCCCTGCTCCTATCGCCATGATAATCGGTTGGATTTTATCATTATTTAGTACTCTATCTATTCTGGCTTTTTCTGTATTCAGCATCTTGCCCCATAAAGGTAATACTGCTTGAAAGTTTCGGTCTCTTCCTTGCTTAGCAGAACCACCGGCAGAATCCCCTTCTACAAGAAGGAGTTCGGTTTTTTCCGGTTCTCTCCAAGTACAATCCGCTAACTTTCCCGGTAAACTTCCACTTTCTAAAACAGTCTTTCTTCTGGTTAACTCTCTAGCTTTTCGCGCTGCTTCTCTTGATCGTGCTCCCAAAATTGCCTTATTTGCGATAGTCTTTGCTTCATTGGGATTCTCTTCGAAAAACTCTAGTAACTTTTCACCAACTACAGAGTTAATTAAACCATCAATATCAGAATTCTGAAGTTTTGTTTTAGTTTGACCCTCAAATTGAGGATCAGGTATCTTAACACTAATAACAGCTGTTAAACCTTCTCTTATATCACTACCTTGAGGAGATATTTTTTCGTTTTTTAGAGCATTTATTGTTTTGATATAATTATTCACGGTTCTGGTCAAAGCTGTTTTGAAACCACTAAGGTGAGTTCCTCCTTCAATAGTATTTATGTTATTTGCAAAACTCAGTATATTCTCTTGGTAACTATCATTATATTGAATAGAGACTTCAAACTCTATCTTATCTTTTGTTCCGAAGATATATATAGGTTTATTAAAAAGAACCTTTTTCCCCTCATTAAGGAAACTAACAAAAGATACAATACCGCCATCGTAACAGAAATTATGGCTTTTCATAGTATTTTTATCATCAAGGGTAATCGTTAAGCCTTTATTAAGAAAAGCTAATTCTCTTAACCTAACAGATAGATACTCAAAATTAAAAACTACTGTTTCGAAGATCGATGAATCAGGTTTAAAAGTAATTAATGTCCCAGTTTTATCAGTTTTACCTATAACTTCCATATCTTTCTGTGGTATCCCTTTGGCATAAGTTTGATGATAAATATTTCCATTTTTAAATACTCTTACATCCATTAGGGAGGCCAATGCATTAACTGCAGAAACCCCTACACCGTGAAGACCACCTGAAACTTTGTATGTTTTATCATCAAATTTCCCACCAGCATGCAGTACTGTCATAACCACCTGCAATGCAGGAACATTAGACTCTTTATGTATATCAACTGGAATTCCACGTCCATTATCCTCAATTGAAACAGATCCATCATCATTAATCGTGATATCTATTCTATTACAGAAACCGGCAAGAGCTTCATCAATGCTATTATCTACTACTTCATAAATAAGGTGATGTAAACCTCTCTCTCCTACTCCGCCGATATACATAGTAGGTCTTTTACGAACTGCTTCTAATCCTTTAAGCACTTTTATATTAAGTGCTGTGTAATCTTTAGCTGCCATCAATTCTCCTTTAATTAAAATGTCATCTTATGGGTTGTTTATAAAAAATATATTGTATAATTATTTGTGATCACTTTCCCTGAAAATATAGAAACCAAAGTATCTATTCGATATTATCAAGAACTCCTCTATATCTTTGATGTCTGTCGGAAATGTCCGGTAGTTTACCCAAACTCACAAAAACTTTTACTTTGCTTTGCCGAGGAATATAATCATCAGCTAAAGGTTGAGAATAAATAATTCTATCTTTGGAAACATCATCAGAATAGCGATATATCCTTTCTCCTAATATTAAACCAACATTATCAAGTCTTAACTTAGCTTCCTGTTCGGTGATATTATCCAGATAAGGAACTCTAACTAATTCGGGACCCATGCTAACTACAACTTCAATTGTTCGGTTTGCTTTTGTCATTTTATGAGGTTCGGGAGATTGAGATATAATTCTGTTCTGAGCAATTTCATCATGATGACGAAGTTCAATTTGTTGAACAAAAAGATCTAACTCTCTGGCATTTTTCCGAGCCACATCAAAATGTAAGTCGTAAAGATCCGGTACTAATACTTCTTTACCAGCACCTACTACAAGTGACATAAGAACATTAATCCCCACAAATCCAATAATAAAGAATACTATTAGTGATGCCAACACAACTGTCAATGCTGATAATTTAGATTTCCCATCTCTACGATAAAAAGATGTCTTTATCTTCTTTGAAGTCGAGGTCAAGTTCTTGTTAATACTTTTAGCTGATTTTTTCCCAATGGAACCCAACTTCTTGGCGACTTTGTATTCTTTGGTAATATTGTCCTGTTTCTTTGGTTTACTTCTATATTCAAAAGTCATATTAAAATCCCATTAATCATTTTTTTTCATCTTAACAGCAAAAGCTCCATCTGATTTATCTCTATGAGGAATTGTATAAAGATAACTACTATTAGTAAAACGCTTAGGAATAAAATCTGCAGCATTTACTACCCGAAAATCTTTATTCGACAATAAAAATTTTTCAACCTGTTTCTCATTTTCTTTCGGATTCATTGTACAGGTACTATATACTAAATATCCTCCCGGTTTAACAAAAATTGCACCTACATGTAATGCTTGTTCTTGAAGCTTCAATAAAGATTTCATGTCTTGTAAAGATTGCCATCTTAATTCCGGTTTTTTTTGAAACACACCCCATCCCGAGCATGGTACATCAAGTAATACTTTATCATACGCCGGAGCTCTTGGTCCATACTTAAAAGCATCTTCATTTACAGTAATTGTGTTTGTTATTTGCAATCGATGTAAAGACCGTTTTATTTTTTTTACTTTTTGTGGATAACGATCTACTGCTATGACTTCTCCTGTATTTTGCATAATTTCTGAAACATAAGTACATTTACCGCCAGGTCCGGCAAATAGATCTAATATACTATCATCAACCTCAGGAGCTAAAAGATCTACGACCATAGCTGCTGCTGGATCTTGTATTGAAAAATACCCCTCATCGAAAGATACATCGCTCAACGCTTTTTGAGCTTGAGATGTAACTATTATATTTTTAGAGTGTTCAACCTCTATAAAGTCTATAGATTTTCTTTGAAAATATTTGATAAGTCTTTTTTTGGAGGTTGCTATTTGATTAATTCGTGCAGATAACTTTGGCACTTCGTTAAAGTATAAACACATTTTTTCTACTTCATCCAAGCCCCATAGTTTCTCCCATTCTAATAATAATTCGAGGGGATATGAATGTTGTACGGAAATACGTTTAACTCGGTCTTGAGGGTATTCAATATGTGAATTTCGTTGATATTGCCTGAGTACCGCATTAACAAAACTCGAAACCTTTCGGTCATAAAGCAATTTCGCTAATTCAACTGTTTCATTCAGTGCATGATATTCAGGTATATTATCACAATAGATAAGTTGATAAAGACCTATGTAAAGTAATACCTTTATTTTTAGATCTGTCTTTGAATATTTGTCTTCTTCGCATAAAGATGCTGCAATATAATCTAAGTTCATGATCATTTTGAGCGATCCTTTGACAATATGATACAATAAGGTTTTATTTTCTGAAGAGATTTTCTTTGACGCCTTCAACAGCAAATCTTCTGACCGTCTTTTTTTATTTAAAACGGCATAAACTATATTATGAGCTTCTTTTCTTACTTGATCCATGAGATTCCTAGTGTTGTAATTTTTATTAGTTCCAAAAATGTATCTACATCTTTAGATACACTATCTACGTTTTTTATTACTATACATCATTTTAATAACCATTTTTATGAGTTGCTCTGAAGTAGTAATGTTCTCATTATTAATACATTCTTCTATTATCGGACGAATATCCAAAGACTTATACCCTAAAGTTAGAAGCGCTGTCTCTGCTTCTTTTATTATTTTTAATTGACTATCTTCAATCTTTTCAGATATGCTGAGTAAACTTGTTTTTTCAATTTTATCTTTGAGCTCTAAAATCAGTCTTTGAGCTGTCTTCTTGCCTAATCCGGGAACTGCTGTAAGTGCTTTTTCGTCATCATTGCTTAGATGCTTAATAAAAGTTTGCCAGTTGATTGCGGAAAGAATTGACACAGCTAATTTGGGACCTATGCCGGTAACTGTAATCAACAGTTTAAATAATTCCTTCTCTTGAACAGAATAAAAACCATACAGCTTCAAGCCATCATCTGAAACGTTAACATGAACATTTATTTGAACAGACATTCCCAGTGATGGGAGTTTTTCGAAAGTGCTCAAAGGTATTTTAAATTCAAACGCAATGTTACTACATTCAATAACAACCATAACCGGTGTTTTTTCAATAAGTTTCCCTTTAAGATATGATATCATAGAACAAAATTATAGCTTAATTAAATTAAATATTTTCCGTAATTCTACCTGTTTTCTCATAACCAATTCAGTAAACAAACCTATCCTGATTAAACATACAGAAAGCTACCGCTAAGGCGTCAGCAGCATCTTCAGGTATATTGGCAACTTTCAGTCCTAATATTTTGGGTAACATATACTGTAACTGTTGCTTAGAAGCATTTCCATTGCCTGTAACCGCTCTCTTAACTTCTCGTGGAGAAAACTCAAAAAAAGGCAATTTATGTTGAGCTATAGCTAACAATATAGCACCTCTGACATGGCCTAATGTAAAAGCAGTTTTCATGTTCTTACCGTAAAAAATTGTCTCAACTGCTACTTTATTCGGTTTAATACTTTGTAATATATCGCTTATTTCGTTATAAATTATCTCAATGCGAATATTTAAACTATCTTTACTCTTTAGCTTAATAGTGTCATAGTTTACAGCAACAATCTTTTTCGCTTCGATTTTTATGACACCATAACCACAATTTATGCTACCTGGATCGATCCCTAAATACAACATTGATATTATTCAGTCTAACTTCATTCGAAGAGGTCAAAAATTAGATAGACTTTCTAATAATTCATCCTTAATGCTAAAATTGGCAAATACTTTTTGAACATCATCTAGATCTTCAAGTTTATCTAGAAGTTTCATCAATTTGTCAGCTACATCATCAGCATTAACAAGATTAGAAGGTATTCTGGTCAACTCTGCTTTGAGTATGTTACGTTGTTTTTCTTCGAGATAGGAAATAACTTTATGTAAGTCCTGAACTTCGGTGTATACTTCTACCTCACCGTCTTTAAATTCAGCGTCTTGTGCACCAGCTTCTAAAGCTTCCATAATCGCATCATCTTCTGTCATTGATCCTGCATCAATGAGTATGTATCCTTTCTGCTCAAAAACCCAAGAAACCGCACCATTCTCCGCCAAGGAACCACCATACTTACTAAAAATATGTCTAACTTCAGCTACAGTTCGGTTTTTATTATCTGTCATAACCTCTACCATTACTGCTACGCCATTAGGTCCGTAACCTTCATATGTATATTCTTCATATACAATTCCTTCAAGTTCACCTGTACCTCTTTTGATAGCTTTCTCAATATTGGCATTTGGCATATTAGCATTTTTTGCTGCATTAACAGCTGCTCTTAATCTTGGATTTGAATTAATATCACCTGAACCATCTCTGGCTGCAACTATCATCTCTCTGACGAGGCGTGTAAAAAGCTTACCACGTTTAGCATCTGCTGCACCCTTTTTATGTTTTATAGTACTCCATTTATTATGTCCGGACATATACTATTACTCCTTAATAGTTAAACTTTTTATACTTAATGTGTCAATTTCATGAAGTATCATTCCCTTAAGTAAATAAGGTAAAAAGATAATCTCAGTCTTCCGAAGAAATTATTCACTCTCCTGATACGCAGCTACGATTTTTGCAGTAAGCTCTTCCGGTAATTTCTCATAATGAGAGAACTTTTGATCAAACACTCCTCTGCCCTGGGTCAAAGATTTTAGAGTAGGAAAATATGAAAACAACTCAGATAAAGGTAAATGTGCAATTAATATCTGCTTCTTAACCTGTTGTTCCATACCTAATATTTTGCCTCTTCGTGTTGAAATATCACCCATAACATCGCCCATATACTCAATTGGAATGATAATATTAACTTGATGGATTGGTTCTAAAATTATCGGTTTAGCTTCCTGAAATCCCTTTTTCAAGGCTTGTGAAGATGCTAATTTAAATGCTAACTCTGAAGAGTCAACATCATGATAACTACCATAATAACAATCAACAGATATATCAACTACTTTATAGCCAGCTATTATCCCAACTTGGGTTGTCTCATTGATACCTTTTTCTATTGCCGGTATAAATTTACTGGGTATTGTTCCACCAACTATAGAGTTTATAAATTTATATCCTTCTCCTCTTTCTAATGGAGAAATGCGGAAATAAACTTCACCATATTGTCCACGTCCTCCGGACTGCTTTTTATGTTTATAATTAACGTCAGCCTTACCTAGTATTGTTTCTTTATATGGTATTTTAGGATCATTTAATTCAGTATCAATTTTATAACGAGTTTTAAGCTTTTTCTGAACCATTGCTATTTGTAACTCGCCAACACCTGATAGAACATTTTCGGAAGTCTCAGTATTTAACTCAAATTTTAAAGTTGGATCTTCATCCAATAATTTACTAAGTCCAGTCCCAATTTTTTCCTCATCTCCTTGACTCAGTGCTCTTATAGTCTTCCAGTATACGGGAGTAGGTAATACAGGAGGTGGTATCTTCAGCTTGCTATTGACTGATGTTATTGTGTTAAAAGTCCGAGCTACCTTAAGTTTTACTAAAGCTCCAATATCGCCGGCTTTCAGTTCATTAGTTTCAGTCCTATTCTTACCTTTTACTTTATATATGGAACCGATTTTATCTTTTAACCCTTTCTCTGGTACTATGACCTCCATACCAGGTTTTAAAGTCCCTGAAATCACTCGTACGTATCCAATATCACCAGTAACTGGGTCTGCTATAGATTTAAATAACCAACTTAATACAACACCATCTTCTTTACACTCTATTATTTTTTTCTCTCCATTTTCTAAGGCTATAACTTCTTTGTCCGCGGGTGAAGGTAAATATTCGACGATTGCGTCCAATAAAGGAACAAGACCAATTTCATTACCAGCGGAACATGCAAAAACAGGTTGCAATAATCCTTCTACAATTCCTTTTGCCAAACCTGATCGAATCTCTTCGGGAGAAAGAGTGTCGGACTCACAATATCTCTCCATTAATTCTTCATCTGTTTCGGCAACCGCCTCAATTAGCTTCATCTTGTAATCGGCAACAGTGTCTTTCATATGTTCCGGAATTGATGTATAATGGTCTTTTATATACGCTTTTTCCTTAATTATATCAACAACTCCTTCAAAAGAATTCTCCTTACCTATTGGTATTATAATTGGTGCTAAAGTAATACCAAGATTCTCACGTACTAATTCCATGATTTTATCATAATCTGCATGCTCATTATCCATCCTGTTTATGACTATTGCAGTTGGTTGATTATCTCTTCTCGTAAGTTGTTCTAAGGTCTGTTCTAAACCGACTTCATACTCACCTGCAGCATTAGCAACAATTATTATTGTATCTGCAGCTGTAAAACCGGCAATCTTATCACTTACAAAATCCGGATTACCCGGCGTGTCTATGAGGTTTACTGTATGATCTTTCCATTCGAAATGTGCCATTCCTAACGATAAAGACATTGTTTTAGCAATCTCTTCCTGATCAAAATCCATGACGGTATTACCTTCTTCAACTTTACCGATTCTGTTTATCGCTTTAGATTTATACAATAAATGTTCAGCTAAAGTTGTTTTCCCCGACCCACTAGCTCCAGAAAAGGTTATATTCCGTATTTTCTTAATGTCTTGCGTCTTCATAATTACTCCGTATTTAGTATTTATAACTCCTGTCAATTAATTACTCACCCCTGTTTTGTCAATCAAAAGATCGTCATAATTGTCCATAATCTTAATTGGTTCATTAAGTACTCAATTAATACTTATTTGCAGATTGCAAATTAATAAGCAAACATCTCCTAACTATCAGCTATACTAAACATTAAGTTATTGTCTTCATCAAACCGACTATAGATATCATACACACCTAATTCTACAAAACAAACTTATTAGATATTTGTTGATGTAACTAAAATAATTATCCCATAGTGTTTATTTCTTATAATACAATCCCTCTACACTTTAGCGCATTTTACTAGCACTCTGTCATGTTGACTGCTAATTTATTTGTTGCATCTTTTTGATAACTGCGTTATAATGTACGTAGAATTAATAAGTAAAAATATGGATTAATTTTAACATAGGAGGTCTAATTATGAGAATGCCGATTATTCACAGGAATGAAAAGATGGAATACCGGCCAATGAGAACCTTGTTAGATGACTTTATAAAAAATGCTTTTCATCAACCTACAAATGATGAAAAGATGATGGCTGTGGATATTGTAGAGCAAGATAAGGAGTTTATCTTGACAGCAAATTTACCGGGAATAAAAAAGAAAGATATCAAGGTTTTTGTTGAAGGTAATGATTTAGTGATTGAAGCAAAGCAGTTTGAGGAAAAAAAAGAAGAACAAGAAACAATGTATAGTTGTGAGAGATATCAAGGTAATTACCGTAGAGCTTTCACAATTCAAGACAATTGGGATTGTGACAATATGTATGCTAAATACGAAGATGGTGTTTTAAAAATTAACATCCCAAAAATGCAACCAAAACCTGAAAAATCGATAAAGATTTCGTAAACTGGGAGGTATTATGAATTATTTAACTACTCGCAATACTAAAGACTTGTTTCCTTTAATGTCATCTTTGTTTGATGATTTCTTTAGTAATGCCTTTATTGATGAACAGTCTGAAACAAATAAGATGATGCCAATGGATGTATCCGAAAGAGATAAGGAATATATTATAAGAGCAAATATGCCTGGGATTAAGAAAGATAATGTTAAAGTATCAGTTCACGATAATGAATTAATAATCGAAGGGAAACAAGTCAGTGAAAAAAAGGAAAACGAAAAAAACGAAACAGTCTATCGTTATGAGAGATTTAAAGGAAATTATCGCCGGGTTGTTAGTCTTCCTGAGATGTGTGATATAGAAAGAGTTGAAGCTAAAATGGAGGATGGTGTGTTAACTCTTATCATACCTAAAAAGGAACCTATTCCAGCTAAAGAAATAAAAATTGGGTGAAACGCTATTCGTTTTATAGTGTCATAACTTAAAAGGCCGATGGGTATTTGTCCTCGGCCTTTTTTATTATATATTTATGGGAATAACTAGTCTTCGCTTGCTAGTAAATTATTGCTCTTTTGTTTGATGACATTAATCTTATATCGCTTCATTATACGGATAACAATGATCAACATGAAATTGTATATTTCAAGCAGCTCCCTTACACCTTTATTTGGTGTCAATATGAAATAGCTTTACGAAAACTGCCTGTACATAATGATGGTCGATAAGAATTAATTTTTGGAGGAAATGCAATGATTTCGAAAGAAAAAGTTAACGAAATATTAGAATTAGTAAGACCAGCTATTCAATCTGACGGTGGTGATGTTGAGTTAGTTAATGTTAGAGAAGACAATATTATAGAAGTCAGGCTTACCGGTGCATGTGGAACTTGTCCTATGGCAAGTTATACCCTTAAAGCAGGTATTGAGCGTGTTTTAAAAGAACACATCCCTGAAATTGTAGAAGTCATTTCTGTTAAATAGAAGAATTTATCATTTATTTAAAAAATAAGTTGAAAAATCCAATTTTTACAGGTTAATTACTCCCAGACAGTAATAACCTAAGTTGTGGTGCAAAAATATTTTGTGGATTTGCTGACAGAAATGTAGTTAAAGTACTCTGATAATTTCGCTTATCATTTTTTTGTAATTCACTAAGTTTCAAAGTTGCATATCCTAATAAAGCATCATTATTGTATTTGTAAGAATAGAGTTGTTTGGCTAGATCATGGTTACCAAAGTTATCTGCCCATTGAGCAGCTATAATAAGTATTTCTTCGTCTTCATAAATTGTATCTTCATCAACAAAATCTAGGATATTACTAGGATCAATATCTTCTATTCTTTCTTCTTGAGTGCTTATTAAAGACTTCAGTAGTATGAAAAGAGCTTTTTCATCTTGATATAGATTTTTTTCCCGGTACGCAGCCAAGAAGAAATCTTTATTATCTGGACGAATTTCTCTCATCATGACTGACAGAAAAATTGCTTCATTAGTTAGATCATCTCCCTGGATATTAATCATCATTTCAGCCATAAGGCTATCAGAAGACACACTATTTTCCATTAGTTCGAGAAGATATTGATAATAATATCCAATGTTTCTGATTCTTGTACTTGAGCTGTTAATATCTAGAGTTTCATTAATGGTATTTCTAGCATTTTCATAGTTTTCTATCATAGTATAATAACGAACTTTTCCCAGCTTTATCTCCTGTCGTTCATTTTGGTTAATTGCAAATTTATATGCTTCATTAAGCCAATAGATTACATCCTCTTCCGGTTTGCCCATCCGAATAGCTACATCGGCAAGCATTTCTCTAATCTCTCTGTTTATCCGTGTTCTGTAACGATATCTTCGGTCTTTAAGGGCTTCTTCTTCGGTTAGATCAATTAGTATTTGCAGTGCTTCAGATAATTCTCCTTTAACTATTTGAATAGTAACAATTTTTAATTTCACCTGAGCTCTTTCCACTGGATCATCAACGTTGTTATAGAATTCCTGATAGGCTTTAGACGCTATCTTATACTCACCTTTGGCCATTATTTCGTCGGCAAATTCTATCAATTTTTCCAAACTGATACGACGATATACTTCAAATGCTTCTCCGTATAGTTCTAGGTGTGTTAAGGCTAGAGCATACATTTCTAACAATACTTTATTATCTGAATCTGACAATAGGCTTCTCAGATGACCAATCATCTGCTTATCATTCTCTAATATGGACTTTATGTGATTAGTTACAAAATACAAGAAACCAGTGTTTTTTGAAAGGTGCTTGATGTACTCAGTTATAGCTTTTTCGAGTTCATTAACTCTTTGGTAATTCCGAGCCAAGTCAACTGCAAAAATGTATTCATCACCTGCTTGTGTTCTGCCTTTGTTCAAGATTTCCACAGCACTTTCATATTGTCTAATTCTTTCATAAACAAGGGCAAGTTCATGATATAAGTTGACTCTTGTACGATTATCATTCAAGTAATCTAACCCAATTTTATAAGCTGCATCAATATTTCCTAACTCACCCATTAGTACAATTTTATTTTTGATATAGTTATCGGAACTAAAAGCATTCTTATTTTCTTGAAGAAGCTCCTTAGCATCTTGGTGACGATGGGTGCTAATATAAACATTTAATAATCTTTCCAGCACCTCTTCATCTTGAGGGTAATCTTGCAACATATCTTTGTAAAGTCTTAAGGCTTCTTCATAGTCTCTTCTGGCTTCCATCCTACGTGCTTGATTGAGCAGAATTCTTTTGGAGTCCTGCTGTGAATTTATAACAACCGGAATAATTAATAAACTAATCAAAAAATATAACAGTAGATTTATTCTTCTCATTTTTCCTCATTATACATTTACAAAATGCAGTTTCCTATGTTTATTCTATTGCTCTGCGGTTAATGATTCTCAAATATTCTCTAATCAATTCTTGGTATTCTCTGGGGAATGATCTAAAGCTTTCTTCAAGTAAAGACTGTTGTCTTAATCTTTGAAATTCCTGTCGAATCTCTTCAGGCATATTCCAATCTTCGAACTCTCTGGTTTCACCTCTTCTTTGCTCGGAAAACTCTCTTTGATGAATTGATTTATGAGCATCTAGTAATCGAGATAATATCCTTTCTTGTTGTTCTATGACAGATTCATCGAGACGATTTCTTCTCAAATTACGGGAAACGGACTCCAATTCTTCAATCATCTGATTTATGGCATTAGCTTGTTTTTGAGCCTCAGGATTCGTTTCCATCATTCTTTTTAAGTTTTCTGCCAGCCTTTCTTCTTCAGCAGCTATTCTTTGCATTTGTTGCCGTAATTCATGAGAAGAGCCTTGACCTTGAGATAGTTGTTCCAACAATTCTTGTGTTAACATATTCAAGCTCATCTGTTCTTCACCCATTTGCTGCATAGCTTGCATAAAACTTTCCATGCCTCCGCCGCCGCCGCCTTGTTGCATATTATCTGTAGTTTGCAACAAATTAAAAATCATTAGATTTAAACCTTTTTGTACATCAACTAACCTATTATTTATATTAGGATTACGACTATTGACTATATGATGAAACATCTCTCGATATGCTGAAATAGTCATATCAGCATCCATAATAAATTTTGGAGTAATAAAAAGTACTATTTCAGGAGAGCTGTACAATTTTTGTAAGATCAACTGTAAAGTATCATATCCGGCAATCAGGTTGGGGTATATGGGGAATGGATCCCGAACCAATCGTTGGGAAATATTCTGATGTTCTCCCGATAAAGTAAGTAAACGACGGATAGTTTTCTGGACTATTTCGAACATTTCGTCCATACTTCCTTGCATCATCATTTCAGATATTTCGGTTAATTGAGCTGTCATTTGTTGCATCTGCTGAAGAGCTTGTTGTTGATCAATAGTAGCTGCTTCCATATTGTTATCTTGTAAACTACCAATACTATGATCAATATTATCTTCAATACTACCCTCTTGATTTAATTGTTCTTTGATTTCATTTAACATCTCCAAGATTTCAGAATCTTTATCGGTATCCATTTGATCAATCGTATCTTCAAGCTGATCTGTTAATGCTTCCAGTTTGTCCTTTATTACTTGTTGTTCATGTTCGAGAATAGAACTTTCAGTTTCTTGTTCAGTAGTTCTTTCAAGCAATTTCTGTTGCATTTGTTCCATCTCTTTCGAAATAGCAAGAGTTTTCTGTAAGCTTTGTTCTTTTTTAATGTTCTGTAGTAAATCAAGGGTGTTCTGTAATTTATTGTCAAAATCTTCCATGGAAAATTTAAAATCTTCCATCAGTTTAAGTATTTCATCACGATCCATCTTATCCATGGCACTTCTCATCTCTTCCATGACACTTTTCATTCTGTCATCGGCAATTTCTTCCATAAGCTCTTTAATTCGTTCCATCTTATCAAGTGTTTCTTGGGATAGTGAAGGATTATCTTGAAACTTATTTAAGAGGTCTTCATATTCTTGAGCGAGATTTTCAACCATTTTATTAATATCTTCTTGCCGATCAAGAAACTGTTCCAGATCGTGTTTATCTTCCCAATCAAACTCATCACGTTTCATCATATCTCTTCTTTTTCGTTCAAAGTCTTCTTGCAAGCTTCTTGAGCTCTCCAAACCCTCGTTAAAGGCTTGCATTTTTTGCTGTTCTTCACGTTCGATTTCAGCAAATATTTCTTCGACTGAGGGAAAACGAAGTCTATATGTTTTAGATTGAGATGTCTGGGGATTAGGTGCATTATCGGTTATTTCAGCCCAATAAGTTACCACATCGCCAGGTAACATATAAGAGTCTGAAAGATCGAAAATATAATCATGTTCAAATATATTCCCTGCAATATCTTCTTGGATAACTTTTTTTATCGCTTCATTGTCATTTATGTAATAATTTAATTTTAGGTTAGCCAACCCAAAATCATCAGATGCAAAGAATGTTAAAGGTTGCATCATATTTTGAGAAAAGATGGTATCTTTACCTGGATACACAATTTTTATCTCAGGGGGTTTATCCTCAGTCATACTAATCATTCGATCAACTCGTCGAGATTTATTACCTAAAAAATCTTCCAGTTGAAAATAATAAGAACCGCTTTGCAATACTTGAAAGCTCTGTTCAAATGAAGCTCTTCCCATCCTTTCCATTGTTTTAACATTCCCATCTGAAAAAATAATAACAGCTTCCTGAAGAGGATTATTTGCCTCCAGTTCAATGTTAACACTTGTATTACTAATTGCCCTAATATTACCATTACTTTGGTAGTCAGTTTCTGATTCCAAATTTGTATAGGATGGATAACTATACCTGAGAGTAAGGTTTTTGACTGCAGGTTCTTCAAACACTAAAATCCTGAAAGTATCTGATACTGCAAATGGATTATCAATGTAATACTCGGTATTTCTATCTAAATTATTGAATACTTTCCAATTATTATATAAAGTTTCCGAACGCCATTTATTCTCGTCTCTTTGAATTTTTTCATTATAATCATGATTATCATAGAAACGATAATATAATGTATGTGTTAAATTAAGCTCCGGTTTAACAACCTCAATTTCAACTTCTGAATTTTTTGTTACAGAAATATCTCCCGGTTTTAGTTCAATATGATCTTTATAATCCGGTAATATTTCTCTATTAAGAGCAAAATCATACCAAGAATCTATATAAGCAGCCGGTGTTATGAGGGAAAATATAAGAGAGACTAATACAGTGATCACAAAAGTATTTATGGCAGTTTTCAGTTCTGTAGTGTCAGGTATTATTACTTGATTACTGGCTTTTTTATCTGCATGCTGACACAGTACATCGATTACATCTTGATGTTGATCATGTCTTTGTTCAAAAAGTTCTAAAGCATTTTGATATGTGTCATTATCGTCGTTGTTAAATATATCAAGTAAACGTGCAGCTTTATGAATGCTAATTAATCGATTGTTCGTTTCTAAGATTAAATATAAAGTCACTAAACCCAGTACTACCTTCAAACTGATACCAAAAAGAAATAGTTCGTGTAATTTTTCAGTAGTAAAGGAATGAAAGATGAAAAACAAGTTCTGAAATATTAAGTATAGAGTAATAATCAGACACAAGTTTTTAGTGACTAAAACCAGATTCTGTTTTCGCTGATATTTTTTTATGATTTCCTGAAATTTTCTCGTCATTATTTTATCCTGACAAATAAGTTATATCGCCTCATAATGAATACCTTGGATTATATTATTTTCCTTTAAATAATGAACTAATCTATTCATCCAATCTCTTTTAACTCCATATCGACAATTTTTTACTATATACCTAAACGAATTGAGTGCTTGATTGTTACCTTTAACATTTGATGTAAACAGTCTGCCGATCACAATGTCCGGGCGTAAAAAAGAAATTGTTATACCTAAGAGTTCAATATATTCTTCGAACTCTGGTATCATATCCCTAATTTCCTGACTATATCCAGCTAAAGGTGTTCGCTGATAAACTACTAAATTATGTAATTTGACTTCAGATATGATCTTTTTACCGTTAACATATGAAATCGTCTCCATTAGATCTGCTTTATCTTCTCCGGGAATACCTAATATAAGATGAACACCAGTTCTTACTTGATATTTATCGCATAACTCTAAAGCTTTTTCTATCTCACTAAACTCATGCCCTCTATTAAGAAATTTTAAACTTTTATTATGAATGCTTTGTAACCCCAGTTCTAGATATATGTCACCAGGTAAATTATTTAGAATCGATAATATTTCTTCATCAATATAGTCAGGTCTAGTACTAATAACTAAACCACATACTTCTTTATACTTCAAGGCATTCAAAAACTTATATTCCAACACTCGCCTGTCACCGGCAGTGGCAGTTCCCGAGTGAAAATAAGCCAAAAAGGATGGTTTATTGTTAGAACCGACCTTTGTTCCTTTCTTTATTTTGGGGATTATTTGTTCTAATTGATGTATGGGGGGTATATCATGTTCAATTGATATATCGTTATATGTTTCCGGTAAACAAAAAATACAGCCACCGGACTCATCTCTGTGAGGACATTGAATGCCGGTTGATACACCGGCTTTGAAAACTCTATGACCATATTTTTTTCTCAAAAAAGAGCCATAAGTGTTGATGTGCTCATCTAATTGCATTAATCTTCTTCTTTCAGATCTCTGGTCATTAATTCACGTATCGCCTCCTGGGGATCTTTGTTGTTGAAAAGTATGTTGTAGACTTCACATGTGATCGGCATATCAACCTGAAGATTTTTTGATAGATGATAAATAGATCTCGTGGTACGAACTCCTTCGGCTACCATAGCCATGCTACTTAGAATATCATCAAGTTTCTGACCTTTACCCAGACAATAACCGACATAACGATTCCTACTATGTCGACTTATAGCTGTTGTAATTAAATCTCCAATACCCGAAAGACCGTTAAACGTTTGTGGATGTGCATTTAGTTTAACTCCCAATCTTCGAATCTCGGCAAGACCTCTTGTTAATAAAGCTCCCATTGTATTATCACCTAATCCAATACCATCGATTATACCTGCTGCGATAGCTATAATATTTTTTACTGCCCCTCCGAGCTCAACACCAATTAAATCTTCACTGGTGTAAACTCTAAAATATTCATTACTCAAAAGACTTTGGGCATAAACCAAGCTATCATCATCATCTCCAGCTAAAGTTACCGTCGTAGGTATAAAGTTTGCAACTTCTTCGGCGTGACTCGGACCAGAAAGAGAACAAATAAGTCGATGCGTGACTGACGGTAATTCATCTAATAAGACTTCCGACATTCTTTTCATCGTTTTTTCTTCTACACCTTTTGCTAAATTAATGATAGCTTTCAGTTTTTTGATATCTTTTAAACAATTCCTAACTTGTATAGCTACTGATCGCATAGTATGTGAAGGTACAGCAAAAATCAGAATATGTGGATCTACCTTGAATACTTGGTTCATGTCAGATGATATTAATACTCTATCATTGATTCTTATTCCGGGTAAAAAAGTTGAATTGTAGCCTGTTAATTCAACTTCGCGAACATACTTATTATTATATTCCCATACACTCACTGTAACCTTATTATCCGCTAAAAGATTGGCGATAGCTAAACCCCAACTACCACCACCAATAATAACAACCTGTGCCAAATTTCCTCCATAGAAAAATTTTTGTTTAGTTCAAACTATTTCACTATTTCAATAACATGCAGTTCAATATTTCCTCTCGGAACTTTGACTATTACTGTTTGGCCGGGTTTAGAACCCAACAGAGATCTACCGATGGGAGACGCAATAGATATTGGTTTAATTTCAACATCATCTAAAAATTCTGCCTCATCCACTCCAACAACTCTATAATTCATGACTTTTTCTGCTTCTTTTACTCTAACTACCGCCCCAAATCTAACAGCATCCTTAGGCATAGTACTGGGATCGATAACCTGCAATTTATTGAATCTATTTTTTAAATGAGTAATCTCTTTATCTATTTGTCTTTGTTTTTCTCTTGCGGCATGATATTCAGCATTTTCTGATAAATCACCCATCTCCCTTGCAGTAACTACTTGCTTGATAATGTCGGGACGCTCAGTATTATTTAGAAAATCTAATCTTTGTCTAAGTTTAACATAACCTTGCTTTGTTATATAGTCTAAGTTACTCATATAAAACCTCTTATTGATTTTTTTATGTTGTTTTGATAAACAACGAATACACTCCACTGTAGTATAAGTAGTATAATATGTTAGGCCAAATAAATATCTAAGTATGGATTTATGTAATTGACCCGATAATCAAATTACTTCTTCTATTGTACAAGTACAACAGATTGGATGTTTGGTCACCAAAAATAATCTATATCTTTTTATTAAGAATTTTCGTTGCTGATAATGCAGCTTTCTTAATCCTGACATTACCGCTTTTTGTCCAATTTATAACATACTGTTCAATCTTCTCTCTTGCAGTTGGATCTTCAATAGGAGATAAACCTTCACAAAGTATTTCAACAAAAACTGGATTACGGCTTGTCTTATAGTTTTCATAAATAGAATAATAATAATTCGGATCAATTTTACTGATAGCTTTAAGATATTGGCTACTGGTTTTAATTGTATAAGGATTAGGATAGAGCCATCCTCTTTCCATTTTTTGAAAAACATAACGTGCCAATTCGGGATCGTCTTTCACTGCTTTAATAAATGCTTTAATAATTTCTTTTTGCATTAAGGTATTCCCAACATGTAACCACTCAAAGAGTTTATCGATATATGTTTTGGGATTTTTCTTTAGTAAAGGCATAATTGTCTTTATCAATGCTTTCATTTCTGAGGCATCGGAACAATTTGCTACTTTCTTTTTTAGATGATCTATATATATATCCGGTTTTTTTACCAAAGCAATTCTCATTAAATGCATAAAAATGAGATGACCGTTAGTTCCTTTTTGTTCCCATAAATAATCTAGAAATTCTTCATATTGATCTATATTTTTCCCAATCTTGCTACCAAGGGTTTTCCCAACATATTTTATAACTTCCGCAGGTATTTTATTATCGACTCTCTTCGGATAAGCATTATACACTATATCTATATCATAATTTTTTTGAGGAAGCTTGCGATTAACGAAATCTTCAGTGTCAATTGTGAGTCGATCTTTCCAGTCCAACGAGATCATCATTTCCTCCAGATTCTGTAACAGTTTTCGTGTGAAGTCGCACCAAGCAACATAACAAATAATATCAAGATATCTGCTGTCGGATATCCCATGGAGCAAGATGTTAGTACAACCTTCTTGTGTCAAGAAAGTATTTGTCTTATACTCAATAAAAGACGATATATTGCCTTATTTATTATTAATAGATCTTTTATGTACAGAGGAATTGAGACTTGATAGAATAATATTTATTATTTAATCTTACCTCCAATCCCCATAACTATCTTTTGATATTATATTGAAATAATATAGGTAGAAAGACCTCTCAAGCTTATCTATCGTTCTAATTATTGATACTTAATTTACAATAATAAACTTACCTTTTTTTATTTTATCATCCATAATCACTACATAAAAATATGCACCGGAAGATATCCTGCGTCCAGATTTGTTAGTTACATTCCATTCCCAAATACTACGTGATGGAGTAAGTGAATCGATATCCTCTTGATAGATAAGTTCACCAGCTAAAGAATATAAGTAAAAACTACCTTTAGTGTTTAATGGTAACCCTATCAGTTGCATATTTGCATGTCCAGGATTTCCTTTGATCATAGGGTTAGGTACGATCTGGACATAATCAAGATTGTCAATACTAGCAACTTGAAAATGCAGAATATTATTGTCGTTTGGTAAAGTATTACCGGCTAAATCTTCAATTTTCCCCATTTTAAGTGAATAAGGTTGATTTGTGACTTTTAAATCATTTTTAAAAATAAAAACAAGTGCCGAATCTGCAACATTGACTTCATAGATTCGATTAAGCTTATCCACTAAAGGGGTTTTCAAGTCATAGTTATTTACGTCTAAAGCAGTATCAGGATTAATAGATTTATTGAAATTTACTCTCAATTGCCTCTCTTTATGAACGGTATATGAAACTATTAACGGTTTCGTAAAGTCGGATTCAAATTCGAAAAAGAAACGCTGATTTGGTACAGGAACGCCAGTCCTTCCCTTTATACCATTAATCTCAACAAAATAGGGTTCTTGCGGATCAGTAAATGGATCACGAAACCTGAGTAACAATCCTTTATGGTTGTGTGTATGATTAACTGATAATGGTATTCCCTTGTTGTTATTAACCCTGTAAAACCCAACATTAATGGCGTCGTTAGCTAATTGCATATCAAATAATATATGCAATTCATAAGGGCTTATATGTGTGGCTGAAATTATTGTCGGAACGGGATTGGGAGTTGCTCTTACCCAAGGCGACAACTCGCTCTTTGGCGGCAGGTAAAGTCTATTATACGCCTGTAAAGCATAACAATAGTCTTTACCTGCCTCTAAACCACTGTCTAAGTAGTAATTTGTTGTAACACTATCGATAAATACAGCTCCATATGATTTATAATATTTGTTGTTATAATCACAATCTTTCCTATAAATATAATAGTAATCGGCGTCATTACTGTTCCAGGTTAATAAAACACTCTCTTCATCTTTAGGGTCAACAGTTAAACCTGCAGGTGTGGGCGGTCCACTATGCTTTGATAAGCTTACGAAATGAGAGTGGAGTTTACCTTGATAATAATCATTAACTATCACTCCTGATGGTGTATTAACATTTTCAGCAATAGGAATAATTTGATAAGTATCATGAGATGATCCTTGCCAATCCGGTTTAAATTCTTTATTCTCGTAGTTAACGATGTAAAGATAAGGAGTTAATGCCACAACCAGCGAGTATTTACCATCTTCATTGAAATCAACTGCTTTGATAGCATTGACTGGTTCATAATGATCAAAGGAAACATAACCTAAGGATCTGAAACGGTTAGAAGTCCCATTAATCCCATCTCGATCATACCCAAAAAACTCAAAATACCAGAATGTTTTCCCCGGGTCAGCATGATTGAAACTATGCCCACCGACACAAAATTCTTTATAACCGTCACCTGTGAAATCTCCGGATGAAATATGATATGCGTCCGATACAGGTAACCGATGTTGAAAGATTAAACTATCCTGTTTTTCATTATATATTTCGAAGATCATAATATCACCATCTGTATCAGCTGCTATTACATTCATATATCCATTATTATTAAAATCTGATGCGATAACTTTAGGAACAAATTGGTTACGATTATCCGACTCTGTTTTATTAAAAAGCGTATTACGCTCAGTGAAAGTATTACCGGTTCTTTCGAAAAAAGATATTATGGTCTGATCTTCATAGCTTCTAACCAAAAACAGGTCATCTACACCGTTATCATTCCAATCAATAAAATTTCCTCCATTGACAGCATCTTTTGACCACAATGTTACATTCGGATAGACTTCAGCTCCATATGCTTCAAAAATAACTGCTGTGTCTAACATTAGACCTAAAACTTCCATACCTCCATTATTAGTATTTCCTGAATCAACTGGCAAGAAGTAATCATCAAATTTATGTTGCAACTCCATCTCTCTATTGTAGTTTAATTCAAAAACACCAACTTCAGCTTTGTCTTGTTCAGGACTATATTCTAAACCAATAAATTCGGGTAAACCGTTCCCATTATAATCTTTAGATTTTCCTATACTTATTAAAGCAGGTCCGACGATTTGGCTCTGATAGTTTCCGCTATTTATTGCATATGGACGAACATTTAACATGTTCTCATACCAATCTGAAGTATAACGAAAGCTACTGTTATTAACTGCAGATATTCGAAAGGAATAGTCTCCGTGTGCTAATTTAGGTATCTTTAAGATGTGTAAGGAGTCAGAATGATTGCTATGTACAATATTAATATCTTGTACTTCATTATCAATATCAGTATTTTTTTTTAACTCAATCTCTAAAGATACTGATTGATCAAATTTTGCTTGTATATAGTAATATAAAAAATTGGCCGAATATCTTTCAAATACTGTTAAGCTTTCAGCTATCAACTTCGGTTTGGATTGATTAACATTCACTCTAAATCTTGATTGATAACTATTCCCTCTATTATCTTCAATTAGGATACGGACTAAATAATTGTTGTCCGGTAAGGTATGAGGTATGTTAAATTTTGTTATTACATCATCTTCTACTTCTTCATAATAATAATGAGGGCTATTATTATGAGTTATAACATCTTTCCAATCAAAAGATTCAGGTTCTTTACTATCGGTAAACATAACACTATAACGGAAGAAATCTGGAGTCCTAACAGTACCCTTGATTTCAAAAGATTGCGAAAATCCTTGATTATTTGTTGGATAAGTAACTTCTACATAGGGTCCGGTAGATATGGTTAACAACTTTTCAGCATCTAACACTCCATGACCAAATCTATTGTCGAAACCTGGAACGCCCATGTCTTTAGATGAACGCAATAATCTAGATTTAACCTCTTCAAAACTCAACCGTGGTTCCGAAGATAATAGTAATGCTATTGCACCCGATACATATGGAGCTGACATCGAAGTTCCCGATAATCTTCTATAAATTCTATCATCTCTATCTAAATAGGTACTTAATACATTCTGCCCTGGTGCCATTAAGTCAATATCAGGACCATAAGAAGTAAAAGAGGTCGGATTTAGATTATTATCAACAGCACCCACAGCAATAGTAGTGTTTAATCTTGCTGGATACATCACTTCCGGGCGAGGATTGTTACCTGCAGATGCAACGATGATTGATCCCTTTTCATAAGCATATTGACAAGCATCAGCTATAATACGTGAAAAACGGTTACTCCCCCAACTGAGATTTATAACATGAGCACCGTTATCAGCAGCATATATTATTGCGGCAGCTGCATCATCATCCTGCAAATATCCTGCTCCGGTAACAGTTCTGAACCCAGCTCTCAAAATCATCATCTTTATATCCCAGCAAACACCGGCGATACCTTCATTATTATTTGTTTTAGCCACGATTATACCGGAAACATGAGTTCCATGGCCTGTTTCATCAAATGGCTCATTATCTTGACCTACATAATTACCTATTGCTATGCCTGATAATTCAGGTGCATCAACAAAGTTCCATCCTCGCCAATCATCTATATATCCATTCCCAGAACTATCTTCGCCATTAGGTGGATATTCGGAATGGTTTATCCATATATTGCTTTCGCATACAAACTCAGGATGTTCAAACCATAATCCGGAATCTATTATTGCCACAATAACCTGCTCACTACCTGTTTCATACTGCCAAGCTTGCGGTATTCTTATCAGATCTAAGTATTGTTCGGAAAATAACGGGTCATTAGGTTCAATTAACATTTCATTGATATAGTTCGGCTGAATATGTTCAATACCGGCACTGCTTCCCAATCTGGCATAGTCAATACGACGCCTTAGATTATTCCATTCAAAATCTTCTGTTACACGTACTATATAATAATTGTTTGTAGCAGAAGGTGTAACCGGTTTGATTTCTTTCACCGACAGCTCAGCTAATAAACGGTCTAGTTCAGGAGCAGCAAATGATAAGTCCCTAGTATTAACAGGCGCTGAGGTTTTAACTATTAACTCTCGAGGAGTATATTTTAGACCTATAGATGATAACGGTTGAACAAATAATTGGGTGAAAAATAAAGATAATAACACTAAAAAAATAAATCTCAATAATCCTTCCTCATATTAGTTATGGTTTGTATCTTAACATACTAGTTAATGAGACACAATACCTCATTTATCAAAACACAAATCCACAGTAAAAAAATTATTCCATTGTCTAACGATTTTCTTTAGCAAAGCCCTAATAAGGCTGCGAACATATTTTATTATTGTTAATCTTTTAAATCAAAAAAGATAACTTATACTAAAAGAGTGAGCATCATCAGAGTTATGTTTAAATGGTAAAAAACTATAATTAAATATCAAATTCCTGACGTTGAGTCCCATACCGGCTGAATAATTATGGCTATCATAATTTATTCTATGACCGAAATTTATACTGAAATGTTCTGTTATATCCGTATTAATGCCAGTGACGAATTTCAAATCATCATCATCCGGATGAGATAAGATTTTAAATTCACAATAAACTATATCTAATCTATCTGGCAATCTATATCCAAATGAGATTTCCGGTGTCAAAGGAAGCTTTATGCTTTCTTGTTTAACGGAAGTTGTTGCACCCAAATGTTTAATAGCTGCATGAATGTCTAAACCGGTTACCGGTGTCAAATAAGTAATTCCAAGATCTGTAGCCCATCCCAGAGATGAAGAGGATTCAATCTTTTGATACAGTACAAAGAGATTAAATCCGAAATAATAATTCGGCGAAACTCTAAAGGCGGCATTTCCAATAATATTAAGATCTAAAGGATGAAACTCTCCAATTATTCTACCGGAAATATCACGTGTATCGAACTTACCATAATCCAAACTCCTCAATGCAAAACCCAACGATCTTGATCCGCGAGGAAGGTTAATAGCAATACTGTTAAAAATTGTATCAAAGTGCCAGTTTGTCTGGGAAACTGAAATAGAATGTGATTGACTTAACAAACCGGCAGTTGGATGGGAAATAAAAGAACTTGCTTCTGGTGATATGGATGCACCTGTTCCAGCCATTGAGGATATTGACGTGTTAGGTGGAATAGTAAGCATCTGCCAACCATATTCAGCTTTTGATTGCGATTGATTAGCATTGATATTGACACTGATGTTGATCAGTAGAATTAAAACTATAGGAATGTATACTATCTTGTTATTAATTAACATTATAAGATCCTTTTATATTTAATGATATTTCTTTTTATATATAACTTATTTCTCTACTGCAAATCTTATTTCCATCGTTTCCGATTTAGCCTTAAGTACAGCAATGTAAATACCAGTACTCAAGTCTTCGATCCTCTTAAACACTAAATCACGGTTATCTACGTAAGCATGACAGTAATACTCATCTTTAAAAATCATGCGGCCTGAAATGTCAAATATTTTCAATTCAACCGGTGTGTTTTTACTTACCATGATATTAAAATAAAGAATTCCGCCATTTTCATAAGTTAAAGGGGTAGGGAAAACATAGCATTGATCTTTAACAAAAATAGCATCGGTTTTTAGCTTATTATCCGGTAAAAACAAGGTATATGAAGCAGTTCTTTGTAGATTACCATACTCACTATACCATAAGGATGATATACTATTTTCACCAATAACAGCTCCTGGCAACTTACGTTTGAATATTTTACCGTTTTCAGCATTAACATACAGAAAAACTCCATCATGATTTTCTGCTACGACAGGAGTGTGTTTCCCTTGTTCAAGAAAAACTAACGGATAACCGGAAACTGTCTTTAAATGATTATCCCACATATTTAATCGGTTCGCATCCATTATACTTATTATCTCTTTATTACCATTACCATTAGTATCGAACGCTACAGCTCCCAAGTGATTAATTTTATCTCCATTAATCTCACCTTGTTTCTTCTCCAACTCAGCCCTAACGGGATAATTTACAGTGGCTCCTGTGTAATCAATAACATGTAACCGATGTCCGCAAACAAGTATAATATCCAAAAATCCATTGCCGGTGACATCGGCAAGCGATGGAACGGAAAGAATATCATCATCAAAATATACAGGATAACCTGATTGTAATGATCCATCTAAATCGATAAGGTATAATCCATTAGATTCTGTGATAATGATGAGATTATCTCCGATATCTACATTTTCTGTTCGCTTTACTGGAGCAAGTAATGCTGATTTAATATTATAATTGGATATTTGATCTTTGAGATTGGTTAATGACGCTCCAATTTCATCAACTAAACGAATTTCCTTCTTTTCATAACTTATTGTATCTATAGCAATTAAATTTGTAATAACCGGATTATTCACCGGCTTAGTAATCAGATATAAGATCCCATTTTTATACATCATATTTGCAGCAATTTTTGTTTCACTAAAATTAAACTGTTTGATCCTATTCAAACGAGTGTCATATAATACCACTTTGGCATCTTCATCCTTATGTAAGGCCAAAGCTATATAAGCCTGATCATCTATATTTCGCCTTTCAAATCTTAATCCGGGTTGATCATGGTAAGAAGCATCATTCAGTACTATAGGATGCGTAGCCCATTTATAACCGTGATAAATATCTGCAGTCTCTTTACCAGTCATGTCAAATATTATTAAACGGCTTTTATCATTGTCTTCAACCGGCACTAAAAACGCACTGTTAAGAGGATCATAAGCATAAAGTTGGGTTATATCATCAGTTTTTATTGGATATCCAGGTATAACTTCATCTTCCTCTAATAAAAATACGCTCCCTGAGGAAGTCGGCAAAAAAATCAATTCCGACATCTTTTCAGAATTTGGCACAACACTCAAAGGCAAGACATCTTCCCCTATATAATCATATTCTATAGTACGAGGAAGATTCACGGAAAAAGTCATCTGCGGCCCTGAAATACTAATATCATAAATCTCTAATTCAGTATTACCATAATGACTCTTTACATAAGGATTAGATACCATACCGTCATCCTTAATTGAAAATCCAAAGTAGTCATTATGTCCTTGTCGGAAGCTATCATAAGGTGATCCACGCATATATATGTGAGGTATGCTTGAGCGCAGATGCTGTATTCCATCTGCCTCTATCAAAGTTACTCCCTGATGATTTGGATCTGCATTAATATGATTTTTTGCATATTTTTCATTAATAATATTTTCGTCAATATGCCAAATAAGAATCCCCGAACCATCAATAAAGACTTCATGTTCAGGTCCACCATATCCTGGTAAATAAAAATCCCAGTCACAACCGCGGTAGGTATTTTTCATAAAATTGAACCGTGGTACCATATAATAAGGAGGTGGATAAAAGTCTTGTTCTCCTTCAGGTAATAGCTGAAAGGAGAATCTAGGTTCATCACCTAATTTAGCCCCATCAGGATTTTGTTCTCGGTTTTCAATTAAATAGTATTCTGTTGCAGATATTGGTACTTTATAAAGCCGTGGAGTTCCGCCCCACCAATCATCATTATTAATATGAAATCTATTAGTAGCTTCCCAAAATGGTGTTTTAAAAGGATAAACTATCTCTAAATCTTGATATGCATTTGTTATTACTTTAGGGAACTCCCATCCCAACACATATCGAATCCAAGCAGATAAGTATGGCGGTACATGACCGTTAGCATTCCAAGCGCCGGTTCCCATAACACAAAAATTACCCACTCCAGATGCAGCACCCAACTGTGGTAAGTTACCAAACAGGGTTGGTAATCCCATCTGTCTACCGAAAAGGTAAGTTAGTAAACCAAATACGCTATAGTTTGTTTCTTGCTGTGTGATTTCGTGATTCTGATGAGAAGCGGCAATAATAACTTCTTGAATATATGTACCGTCCTCAGTTTTAATACCTTTGAATTCATCATCATCCGGTGCCATAACAGCTTGTAATAAACGTCGATTAATGAAAGAACTAGAAATAGTGTTTGGATTATCATTAAATACGTCCGTTTCTTTACCGGCTCCTGCATGAAAAATCACATAAGAATCGAAATCATTAAAATTAACGACCGAATCAACCTTAGCAATAACATCACGTATCAATCGCACTCTTCTTGCTAAGCTATTTACTTGGCTACCATAATAACTCATGGATCTGTCTAAAGTAATAATTGAATCCAAAACTTCATAATTTATCTGATATAATTCTTTCGAAGCATCTAAATAATAGCTCTGTAAATGGAACATATATCTACCGATATAATCGGATATAGAATAGCTTGGATCAGCTAAATAGTCCTGATTAGTAATAGTATTTTCAAAACGTGTTTCAGGAAATTCTACCATTAACACAAGAATATTCTCAGGAAGTCGAATTCCTTCAGATGGTAAGTAATTATCTCTAATGTTATCCTCTAAAAATGCCTTCCTTTCCTGAATTGCAAAAGGTCCATACTTTTCCGAGATAACATTTTCTTCACCTTCCGGTACCAATCTCATTAAATCATTGTTGATTTGATCAGTATTTATACCAAATGAATCTAGTCTTGAAACATGAAGTTCTTCACCTGCTGACAATTTATAGGATTGACCTGTATAAAAACTATAAGCAAAAAGTACTAATGTTAATATTATGCTAAATCTTTTCATCAATAACCTCTGGAATACTTAACTTACGAGTTATAATTATCTTTCTTTTTTTAATCTAGTAGTTCTCGAATACTATAATATTATCGAATAATAGACAGTATTTTGTCAATATAAACAAATCCCATGCTTTCATAAACATCTCCGAAATTCCCAAGTAATTTGAACCTGATTAAAGCTACTATTAAGCTAATATTACCATAACGCTTCAAAATCCTTAATAAAGGAAACGCCCTCTTACCGGGGAGATAAGAGGGCGTTAGGAGGGCATTCTATGTAGGGTGTGTGTGTTGTGTGTGCTATTGCATAGACGTTTTCACGGAAAAAATATCGCCTTCATTACATTTACAGATGTTCTGAAATGTAACTGCAGGAGACCAATTATTAGCTCCCCTTTTTTTATTGCGAAGTACTTTGACTCTCTTAATTTCAATATCACAATTGGGACATATTTGCTTACCTTCAGTTCCAATTTCATGCGCAAGTTTTGCTGCAAATGTTCTTTTCTTTGCCATTGATCCTCCGTTCAACGTTTGATTGTCATAAAATAAAGCAGGGTATTTTTGTCAACCATTTTCGATTATTTTCTATCCTCTTGTTCGATGAACTGATTAATAAATCTATTGTGTAATAGTGTCAGTTAGCAATTCATTTAATTATCAAAAAACTATTGCCCTATCAAGATCTTTTTACTCCGTACTTTTTTATACTCTTTCAAGGTAAGAGCCGTTACGGGTATCAATCTTAACTTTATCTCCAACCTCAATAAAAAAGGGAACGGTAATCTTTAAACCGGTTTCAGTTACCGCATTTTTACCGCTTGATGAAGCAGTATTTCCTTTGATACTTGGATCACTCTCAACAATTCCCATTTCTATTGATGTGGGTAATTCTATCCCCAAAATTTCTCCATCTGAGGTCATTTTCATTACTACATCGGTATTATCAATCAGCATTTTATCTAAATCACCAATAACATGAGAAGGAATATTTATCTGCTCAAAAGATTCATTGTCCATAAATACAAAGAAATCTCCATCACGATACAGATACTGTTTTTTTGATTTTTCTACGCGAACTTCCGTAATTTTTTCGCTAATCCGGAAATTATTTTCTTGTATCTGCCCTGTCTTAACATTACGCATTTTTGTGCGAACGAAGGTATTACCCTTACCAGGTTTGACATGCAAGAATTCAATTACTTCCCATATCCCATCTTTATATTCAATTATCATTCCATTTCTAATATCAGATGTATTCGCCATAAACATCACCTTTTTTATTTTTACCAACACTTTTTTCGTAGTCAGTATACCTGACAAGAAAAAAATTACAGTTTGATCACTCATCAAGTCTTTCTCTCAAAAAACCATTACTGAATTGATTTAAGGAAAACCTTTTCTGTTTCTTGTCTTAGAATATTCCTTTACCGACAGCTTTAACCGGACACTGAAGCTTTTTATAAATAGCAACTTTTTCATCATTCACGAAGTTAGAACAATCTATGATCAATGGTTTCTTACCACATAATTCGACTATCTTTTCCGGTTGATGCTGTAAGTATTCATCATGTCCTACTGCATATACAATAACGTCAGCTCCGGAAATTGTTTCTTTCAAATCTTTGGAAACAGTTATATTTTCCATTTCCTGCCACATTTCTACATATGGATCGTGTGTTTTTACAATAGCCCAGGATTCGTTTAATACCTGTATTAAAGTTTGTGAAGGTGAGTGTCTGGTATCGCCTAAATTTTCTAAGTATGAAACACCCAATACAGCAACAATTAAATCTTTTAAATCCGGATAAATTTGTTTTATGAGTTCAACTGTATGTAGTGGCATGGTATCATTAATATTTACACTATTTATTGCCATATCAAGAGATCCTTCTATTTCAAATATTGATTTCATCGACCAATTAGCCAGTACAGGATCTTTTGTGAGACAATATCCGCCAACACCTAAACTGGGTCTGAGAAGATTATCATGAGTACCTTTTCTTTTGCGTATAGCATCACGTACTTTAAAAATATCTACTCCGATTTGCTCTGCAAATTTCGCCCATTCTAGAGTTAGTGCTATATTAGTAGCCCTATATGAATTCTCCATTACTTTAGCCATTTCTGAAGCATTTGTACTATCTAATTCTGTAAGAGGGTATTCGTCTGTATCCAAGACATTCTCTAGAAAGTTACGAGCCAAAACCTTACTTTGTTCATTAACTCCCGAAAATACCCGCCAGAAATTTCTTATTGATCTTACATAACTACTCCCAGGCATAACTCTTTCATAAGAGTGTGCAATAAGAGGTGGATTAGTTTTTGTGTCGATACCACGTTTTTTAAACTCATCCTCAATAATTGGCTGCAATACTTTTTCGCAAGTGCCGGGAGGAACTGTAGTCTCAACTAAAACTAAACATTCCGGTTTAATATGTTTACCTAAAGTTCTAATTCCATCACGAAAAGCAGAAAGATCGCAATATCCTTTTTCAGCCTGCCCAAAAGCAGGTTTAGCAGCATCTAATTGGATATCAACAACAACAATGTCAGCGACTTCAAAGGCGCGATTACTCCAGGTAGCACGCATGGTTTGTTTTTCTAAAACAGTTCTTGAAAATATTGCAGGAACTTCTTTATCCGATGAATTAACCGGTGGCTTTCCTGAGTTTATAACCGGTATCTTCCAGTATGAACGAACAGATGCTCTCTGCTGTCCATGTACAAAATACAATGGGTTGTTGTCATCATCTTCAGCGTCAGCAATAACAGTGCCCATTACGCAGCCAACAAAACCCATCCCTTGAACAGTCACTATCCCCAGACCCATTTTACGCTGTTTTTCGGTAATTTCTTGGATTATATCTTTTTCTTTTGCAGATTCTTTCTCATCTGGTATAGTATATTCTATTCCACTTGGTGACAGTGAAAACTTTTGCATTTGGTAACTCCTTGTTTGTCTATTTAACGTGTGGGATAATTATTGAAGACAACTCATTGTTATATTTTTAATTCAATCTTTTTTTCTTTCTCCAATAAAAAATACCAAACTGCCGATTAGTACTCCCAATACATTTGCAATTACATCGTTTATATTATAAGATCTATATGGAAGATAATACTGCACTAACTCGGTCCCTATAGCTAATATCAGTCCAAATAGTAATCCTAATAAAGCAACTTTCGGATTACGTATAAAACTAATATTTAAGCAAAATCGCATTAAAACCAACAGAGGTATAAATAATGCAAAATGAAGCAGATAGTCTCCTCTTATCTCGAAAACGGTAACGTTATTTAAACCTAATTCATTGCTATTTAAAGGTATCGTCATAAGAATTGTTATTATTAATCCATATATCATCGGTATTGTTTTTTTCATCATCTGAACTCAATTATTTTTTCTTCCCAAATTTTGCTGATCCAAATTTATTCTACTGCTCTACCCGGATTACCGATCACCGTTACTCCCCGTTCCACATCTTTTACGACAACAGTTCCCATGCCCACGTATGCATCATCACCTATACGAATCTTATTCCTAACATTAGCTCCGGTTCCTATATAAACTCTATCACCAATGACGACACTACCATTAATCATTGTCCCGCTGATGATAAGATTATCTTCACCAATTATTACATTATGAGCAATTTTAACTAAACTGCCGATTTTTGTGCCTCTGCCGATTTTAGTTGTTCCCAGTGCACCTTTGTCAATAACAGTATTACTGCTTATACGGACATTAGAACATATATGAACATAACCACAATGAGGAAATGCTTCCCATTTACCGTTCTCTTCTTGAATATATCCGAAACCGTCTGCACCTATCACCACCCCGGTCTGAATATGAACATCATACTCTATAACAGTCCCATCATAGACAAAAACTCTTCCGTCTAACACAGTTCTTCTACCAATTTCGCAATTGCCTATTATACATCCAGGTCCTATATATACATCAGGATGTATTTTTGCTTCGGGATGTATAATAGAATTGGGATGAATACCGTATTCTTGTTCTGCTAAAAAATAATTTTCTATAATACTTATTACCACTTTTTTGGGATTATTAACCCGGATGACGCATTTTCTCTCGAATATTTCCGGGTTTATTTCTTGCTCAAAATCACATATAATGGTAAGAGCTTCAGTTTTATCAACGAGTTCTTCACTGTTTTTTAGACCCGGCTTAAGCCATACTAAAGATTCTTGATCAGCTTCGCTTAAAGGCTTAACATGCTTGAATCGTACTAAACTTATATTCCCTTGTAGCTTATGATCTTCACCTAGAAGCTGGCTAATCATATTATAATTAATAACTCGCAATGGCTCCTCCCTTATTGCTTGCTCAATATTTATAACTGTCTCTCATCCTTGCCCTGATGCTCTTCAAAGATACTTAATCAGATAGCTAATATGAGTTAATCTACATGTAATATCATCCTCAAATAATATGTAGCAGGTAATTATCAGATAATTATTCTCGACTAAACAATATCACTATTCAAAAGAAACCTTAATACTCTTAATCGATCTTACCGAGTCGCTGCATTCTATAAGCACCGGAAAGTACACGTTGCCACCATTCTTTATTGTCGAGATACCAAGTAATAGTTTTCTTAAGACCTGTATTAAATTCTTCAGTTGGCTCCCATCCTAACTCACGTTTTATCTTACCGGCATCTATAGCATATCGCAAATCATGTCCAGGCCTATCAGCAACAAAAGTTATTAACTCTTTACGATCGGAGATTTTATCGTGCGGGGTAATTTCATCTAATAAGTTACAAATTGTTTCAACAACTTCAATGTTTTGCTTTTCATTGTTACCACCAATGTTATACGTTTCTCCTAATTGACCTTTCTCTAGAACACGTAATAATGCTCTAACATGGTCTTCGACGTAGAGCCAATCACGAATGTTTTCACCTTTGCCGTAAACAGGTAGTTTCTCTCCCTTTAAAGCCTTAATAATCATCACTGGAATCATCTTTTCCGGAAATTGATAAGGTCCGTAATTATTTGAACAATTGGTGATCAAAACAGGAAGACCATAGGTGTCAAACCACGCTCTTACTAAATGGTCTGATGAAGCCTTACTTGCTGAATAAGGTGAATGGGGATCATAAGCTGTCTTCTCTGTAAATAAACCTTCATCTCCCAAAGAACCATATACTTCGTCAGTTGAAATATGCTGAAAACGAAAACGAGCTTTTTGATGATTATCAAGACGATTGTAATAGCTACGTGAAATTTCTAATAGATTATAAGTTCCAATTATATTAGTTTCAATGAAAGTTGCCGGTCCATCGATGGAACGGTCAACATGAGATTCGGCAGCAAGATGCATAACAGCCTGTGGCTGATACTTATCAAATATATACTGCATAACCTTAACATCACAGATATCGGCCTCTTCAAAATGGTAACGTGCGGAAGGTAAAACAGTCACTAAAGATTCTAAGTTACCAGCATAGGTTAGCTTATCAACATTAACAACATTGTAAGACGTATGATTTATTATATGTCGTATCAAAGCGGAACCAATAAATCCGGCTCCGCCTGTAATGATTATGGTATCCATAAGTCAGATCCTTTGTGGAATTAATACTCTCAATGAGATCGGTCAGTGATTTATCGCTTATTTCTTTAATGAGTTTGTAGCATCAACTAAGATCTTGAGTACTTCGTATGCATGAACACCATCAGTCAATGGTTTTTTGTTACGGGCTACACAATCATAAAAATGTAAATGTTCTTCAGCTAATGGCATCTTCTTATCAAATTCAACCACCTCATATTCGTAGTCAAATTTGGCTACAACTCCATCTTCGTTTCGGAATCCTTTACGGAATAATTTCAATTTTTCATCTGGTAAACTATCTTCAAAAACTAACATTCCTTCAGTTCCTATGACTACTAAACGCTGTTCCTTGAAAGGATGAAGCCAACTGACAAATATGTGCGCATTTACACCACTGGAATATTTTAGATAAGTCAGAGTGGTATCTTCTATGGATGGCTGGACGAAAGCTGCTCCCTGTGCTGTTATCTCAATGGGATTATCTCCTGTAATATATTGTATCAACGATACATCATGCGGGGCAAAACTCCAAAGAATATTCTCTTCACTCCTTATTGCACCCAAATTGAGACGATTACTATAAATATACTGCAATTTACCGATTGTTCCTGAATCAATCATTACCTTAAGCTTACTCACTGCAGGATGATACAATAAAACATGTCCAACCATCATAATCTTTTGCTTTTCAGCTGCTAGATCAACTAACTCACGGGCATCGTCCAATATTAAAGTAACCGGTTTTTCGATCAATACATGTTTACCATGCATTAACAACTCTTTAGCCAGCTTATAATGTGTTTCGGCTGGTGTAGCAACAATAACCATATGATACTCTTCCGAATTATAAACATCTGCAAATGAAGTTGTAAAATTTATATCCGGGAAAGCTGATTTTATCCTTAACCGAGTATTACTGTCTGTGTCACATACTAAAACATTTTGATTCCCTAAAATCGATGTGGCGGTACGTATGTGGTTAGTACCCCATCTTCCGGCACCGATTATGGCAACCTTTTGATGATTATTCATCATAAATTCTCCTTATTGATATTTGTTGGAATTAAATTTTAACAGCAATTATCCGTGCTTATTTTTATGGTTATAAATTGTCTGATATCAATAAATAGTCAATAAAAACACCTTGAAAATAGACAAAATTCTTACTCTGAATTTAAGTTTGGATAAATTCACTTATAGTTTTAACTATATGACGAATTTGTTGCTCTTCTAACTCCGGATAAACAGGTAGAGCAATTGAATGAGCTGCAGCATAATCAGCATGAGGATATTGGTCAAAATCCATATTGTTTGCAGGATCTTTCATTAAATCTTCGAAACATTCTTGTTTATGGAAGGGTACGGGATAATATATTTCACAACCAATGTCTTTTGATTTTAATAAAGCCATAAGCTCATCACGATTCTGAACTCTAATTACATATTGATTGTATATATGATGATTTTTCAAGCCAAGATCTTCATATACCGCTTTAGGAAGTTGTACTTTATTATTATCATCAAAATAGGTTAAACCGGTTTTCTCAGCTAAACCGGCTTTTAAAAACAATTTATTGTATAAATCTGCATTTCTGCGCCGCTTTTCAGACCAAGCATCAAGATGAGGTAGTTTAACTGATAAAACTGCTGCTTGAATCGTATCTAAACGGAAATTACCACCAATAAACTTATGAAAGTACTTAGGTTTACCACCATGTACTCGCATAATGCGTAATAGATCTCCTAGTTCAGTATCGTTAGTGACCACCATACCACCATCACCAAAACATCCTAAGTTTTTACTGGGGAAAAAGGAAAAACAACCAATATCACCTATTGTCCCAGCACATCTGCCATCTTTGTATTGGGCTGTTATAGCCTGAGCTCCATCCTCTATTACTTTAAGATTGTGTTTGCGAGCAAGTTCCATTATTGGCTTCATATCAGCACACTGACCGTATAAATGAACAGGAATTATTGCTTTGGTACGAGATGTAATCCGCTTCTCAATATCTTCAACATCGATGTTGTAAGTCACCGGATCAATATCAGTAAAAATGGGGGTTGCGGCTAATCGTGATACTACGCCGGCAGTCGCAAAAAAAGAATATGTCGGGACGATAACTTCGTCACCAGGCTTAATACCTATAGTCATCAATGCTATAAGTAAAGCATCAGTCCCTGACGAGACTCCTATGGCATGAGAAACATCTAATTTGCTGCAGATTTCTGATTCAAGTTGTTTTATTTCGGGGCCCATAACAAAATACTGGGACGCGGCTATTCTAATAAGTGCTTCATCTAATTCCTTTTTTAAAGGACGATATTGAGCTTTTAAATCTAATAATGGTACTTTCATTGACTACTCCTTGTATGTTTTTATGTTTATTATAAAATACGATCACCAATTACTTGCTTAAAAACTAGTTGAATAAATAGTTTTACAAAGTATTAATCTCAAACTAATGATCTGTTCTTTTCCCAAGTGTAAGCATGCCGGCACATATCATCTATATCATATTGTGGATGCCAACCATATTCTTGTTCAATTTTTTTTATATCGGAAAAGACGGTCCCCAAGTCTCCCGGTCTACGTCCAGAAATCTTGTAGTTAATAATCTTTCCTGAAGCTTTTTCAAATGCTTTAATAACTTGTAATACACTGTATCCTCTGCCACACCCCAAATTGTAATGATAGACTCCACTATCATTAAGTAACTTCTCTAATGCTACAAGATGCCCTTGAGCTAAATCAACAACATGAATAAAATCTCGTACTCCTGTTCCATCAATGGTATCATAATCGTTACCATATACTTTAACATATGGAATCTTCCCAACTGCTGCAGCTGAAACATAAGGTAATAAATTATCCGAATTAATAACAGCATCTTCTCCGATCAAACCGGAAGGATGTGCTCCTATAGGATTAAAATACCTCAATATAACACCGTTTAGACGCTGGGGAGATTGATGTGTATCCTCGATTATCTGCTCACACATATACTTTGTTCGTCCGTACGGAGTGTCAGGACAGCAAATAGCTTTTTCAGAAAGTGGAGAAATTTCGGAGGCTGCATATATGGCTGCAGTAGAACTAAAGACCAAATTCTCAACACCTTTTTCACCCATAATATGCAACAAATTGATAGTTCCTTCTACATTATTACGATAATAGAAGAGGGGATTAGTTATCGAATCTGCCAAAACTTTTGCAGCTGCAAAATGAATTACGGCGGCAAAACGATGGCTTTGAAAGACATTGCGTAATGCATCCCTATCGAGTAAATCAATGGCATAAAAAGTAATCTTTTTACCTGTAATTCTTTCAATACGTTCAACCGTACTTTTTCTACTATTGGAAAGATTGTCAATTATTACAACGTTATAGCCTCGTTGTAATAACTCAATAGTTGTATGGCTTCCTATATAACCGGTACCACCGGTAACTAGAATCTTTTTCATGACAAAATACCTAAACTCCTACAAGGATGTAATAATAGAACTGCTTACATTGATTTGTGAATTTTTCGATGATAAGATCATTATTATCAATAACAGTCTATTTAACTTCTATAACGGAAGAATCGTTCACAAGTTGGTATTTTTGTCCGCTTATGTTACAGAATGCTATTTGCTCTTCTTTAAACTTCAACCTCTTACCCGCTTCACTAACCCAACCGATTATTCGGGCCGGATTCCCTACTACAAGAGCAAAGTCTGGTATATCTTTTGTAACAACTGCTCCAGCACCAACTAATGCATGACGGCCAATTGTGTTTCCACAGACAATTGTACAATTAGCACCTAAAGATGCTCCTTCTTTTACTAATGTTTTCAGATAATACTTAGCACCTACTTGCGGATATTTACATCGAGGATCTATTATGTTGGTAAAAACCATAGAAGGACCACAAAAAACATAATCTTCAAGAGTTACACCCTCATATACTGAAACATTGTTCTGAATCTTTACATAATTACCAATCGAGACGTTGTTACCGATATTTACGTTTTGTCCTAATACGCAATTACGACCTATTGAAGCACCTGACTGGACATGAGTAAAGTGCCATATTTTCGTGTCTTCGCCAATAGTGACATTTTCGTCTACAACAGCATAGGTATTGATATAGGGTTGTTTGAACATATACTTCTCCATTATTTATTGCGAATTTTTACAATTTTATCATTATTCTCCATCTCTCTATGACTTTGAGGTAAAGAGATAATTTTTTGGTGCTGTACATCAATTAATACAACTTCGCCTCATCACCTCGGAATATAGATGCATATTAAACACCAATTTACAGATTACAATGACCTACGTTTATGATTGTCGCTCTTTGGTCAAGAATAAATTAGTAGTAAAATGTTTATCAATTAATATAATACACGTAAAACCTTTTTTCCTTTACACTTATGCCGTTATTTTTTTCATGCAGCCATGTTTGTTATACTTTGTGTAAGAATCAGAAAGATAGAATCAGAAAGTGAATTTGCAAGAACTAAGCAGATATAAAAAGGTGACGATATAGAATGATATTTATCCTCTTGAGTATACTATGTTCTGTGGTAATAGGTAATCTATTGCATATCTTTTCAAAAGACAAGAAATTAGATATAATGACAGTCTTCTTAGGAAACTATTTCTTTGCATCTTTATTTAGTTATTTCCAAAAAAGTCCCGGAAGATTATCATTTGGATTTTTCGAATTATGGTTTGGTTTTATAACCGGATTCTTCTTTCTCTTTAACTTTTTTATTCTGCAAAAAAACATCAAAATTAATGGATTATCACTAAGTATTGGCGTTATGAGAGTGGCGGTTATTATACCTACACTTATATCAGTAATTTTCTTTGCTGATAGTGTAGGTTATATCAATGCTCTAGGGATATTAGTTATCATAGCTGCCTTCTTCTTTATAATGGAGACACAATCCCTACACAACTTTTTATGGATTTGCTTACTGTTTATTGTTGCTGGGTTCACAGATTCCACTATGAAGATTTATGCTGATTTAGGACAAACAGACCAAACTCCATTTATATTTATTCTTTTTTCATCTGCTTTTATTTGTACTTTCATTTGGAAACTTATATTTAATAGACAGTTTATTCTAAAATATTTGCTGTTTGGCGTATTATTAGGTATCCCCAATCAACTATCTACACGTTTCTTTATGATGGGGCTTGAAACTGTTCCTGCTCCTATAGCTTACCCTCTTACAGCTTCGAGTATCGTTGTGCTGAGTATTGTGAGTGATATCTTCCTTTGGAAAAGAATGTTCTCCATGAAACAGAGAATTGCCCTGGGAATGCTGGTGTTTGGAATTATGTTATTAAATATGAGATAATAGAAAAATCATACACCATTTTCATATCACTGCTGTATTAAATAATGAACTATAAATCCATCAATTAAAAGAGTGTTATACTAGGTTGCGTTTATTCACAGTTTAAAGGAGTTATAATAATCTTGGGTCGTGTTACACCTGCTCTGATTTGTGTGAAAGTTTGCATGAAACACTTTTCCCCCGAAGATTTTTTAACAATCTCATTTATTTCGGCATTCATTGAAAAGTTACCAAATCCTTCGGTTATAATAATCGGGTAGGGGATTGCTTCATTTCCTGTGAGAGCTACACCAATCTCTTTACCCGAAAACTCTATATAATCAATATTATTAATTGAAGGAATTATTAACCCCTTAACACCAACTTCTTCTGCTCTTTTCAAAAATTCAAGATCTACTTGATGTGGATAAACAGCTATCTTTCCTGTTAACTTAGAAAAATCAAACGAATCAAAACTGTCAAAATAGATCAGTCTTCCGTAAATCTCCTTGCCGAAACCAATGATTCCGGGGATAGTTATTCCTTCATATTCCAATTTAACAGCCTTATCCTCACTGATCTTGGTTACCTTACCCGAAATACCGGCCAATAGCTTAATGGGTTTACGTTGATATTGGATTGTAATAGTTCCTTTTTTGTTATCTATATCGGTTATAGTACCGGTTGTTGGAGATGAGAGAAAGACTTTCTCTTTAAAATCATCATCGGATGAAGGTGCTCTCATATTTTTAGCCAAAGTATCTCCCGTACGAACAAATTCACCTTTCTTCTTTCGAAGATAGCCATTAATATGCTTAGGTTTAATTCCAATAGCTGCAGCAACTTTGATTCTTAGAGGCTTAATTGGATAGTCTTGAACCTCTCGCAGGTAAATAGATCCCGTTTCAAAGTTGATATTTTCTACTATGCCCCGCACCGGACATTCAAATACTTTTTTAACTTTCAATAAACTTTGAGAAGAAAGTATAAAAATCTTTTGCCCATTATTTACTTCATCACCTGCAGATATTTGCAAGCCGGCATTAAATTCTTTCTTGTTGATACCCATAGTTGTTATTAGGTTAAGAATAAAAAGACGAGGTGGTTCAAATTTTATTTCACCTAAAAGTGTTTCCGAATTAACTTCCTGTCCTTCTTCTACATATATTAACCCCGGATAAGGCAATGTGCGGGTCACTGATGACCTGCCATTTATTATCTGTTTGGTCTTAGTAAAGTTAATAAAACTAGTCTCTAAATCTTGATTTATGCTCTTTATATCAAACAGATCAACAAGCTCGTTATCTCCGTTTTGAAAATCGTAACGGCTTATCTTTCTAGTATCAATAAATAATGGCACTTCACTTTGTAGTTCAATCTTCTTATTTTCCCCTAAGTCACATTTGGATGAACACTCAATTACGATATCAGCCTGCTTAGAAATATCAATATAAATCAATTGCTCATTATAAATCTCATGGATTTTTATGTTATTATGGTCATTGACTTCTATCGTAAGTAACTTAACCTTTTTTTTAAATGTTTTGGATAAAGGTTTAACTAATATGCCTAATTTCTTATAACCCGTCTTAAAAAGTATTTCTTGTGCTGCTTCAGGGTAAACTTCACTAAGCTTACCGAGATGTGGAGACAAAAAGTGTTTATCGCTCCAAACTTCCGTTAAACCGTGAATATTCATGGAATCACTTATCATTACAACTATTTTTCTTATATCGGTTGTACCGGTCACTATGCCACCAGCAGCTAAAATGACATCAAAATCTTTAAGAAAGAACCTCTTACTTGTACGACTTTTTTCATAATACATTGCCTCATGAAATTTGCATGTCTTGTCTTTTATTCGATCTAAATGCCCAATACTTTGAATACGAAAATTCATTGATAAATGATGTTGAGCCGACATCCTAACTGCTTCCTTAGCTGCAGCATGTTCAATGGATTGTTGTAATTTATTTTCCGGTATATAGGTCGGATATAACATTTTATTGCAAATATAATTACGTATATAATTGTCTGATAAACTATTGGGCAACCACCGCCTTATATTAGGAAAGCCACTGTCAGCCATAACATTTGCGATACTATAGCTCATACCATAGTTAGCACTCACAGTTCGATAATATCTTTCAAAGATGTTAGAGAAGATGTCTGTCGTAGCGCCACCAATATCAAAAGCAATAACATTCCGGCTAATTTTTCTGCTGAAGGTTTCTAAGGATTTAAGGACACCTGTAGGAGTAGGAATGATACTATCAGATACCAATTCTTTAAGATGAGAATAACCAGGAGCTTGTTCCATAACATTTTCCATGAAAATGCGGTGTATTTCATTACGAGCTGGAGAAAGGTTTTCCTCTTTCATGGTAGGTCTGATATTATCAACAAAATGAAGGTCAAATTTTCCGCCAAACACAGTTTTTATAAACTCTCTAGCTTCTGAGTTACCTGCATATATTAAAGGGATCTTTGTTTCTACACCAAACTTCGGATGAGGATTAGAAACTTTTAGTATTTCACCCATCCTAATAACCGATGCATATGCCCCACCTTCAACACCACCAGAAAATAAAATTATATCGGGTCTTAATAAATCAATCAATCCAATCTGCTCGACTGCAGTGCGATTGTCGTTAATGGCTAAAGTTTCCAAGATAACACCACCGGCTCCGAAAGCTGCTCTTTGGGCACTGCTAGCTGACTCGTTCAATGAAAGGCCAACTACTAATATTTGTAAGCCTCCTCCAGCACTACTTGTAGTCAAATAGCTTGTATTCTCACGAAAAGTGAAACTATCGCTAACTGACCCGGTTTTCAATAAATCTACTTTTGCTTTCACTTCTAAAGATCGTATTGAATTATAAAGACCAATACGCACATCTTCTAATGGTTTTTCAACTGTAGTTGGAGAATTTGCTATAGCTAATACTCGGCAAGAGTCAGAATCATCTGCTAGTAACAAACCTTTGGTGGTTGTGCTTCCAATATCAGAAACTACTATATATCGATATTGTTCCATTACTAGACCTCCTCAAAATATGTTTTTTATTGATACTTATCTAATAAGAGTTTTTCTCTACAGCTTTTAATCAAATAGTATTAGTTGACAGTAAAAATGTTTATGAAATGCTTAGGGTTTGCTGATCAATGTATTAATTGCCGATACTAATTTGTCGGATGAGATTTGTTGCATGCAATTGAAATGCTTTAGTGGACATTGCTTACCACCATGTAAAGAACAAGGTCGACATGGCAAATCTTCTTGTATTATTAATCCCTGTTCATTATGAGGTTTAAATCCCAGACGGGGACTGGTTGCTCCAAAGATTGCTAACTGCTTTTTAGAAAGGGCTGCCGCAAGATGCATAGGACCACTATCATTTGTTATAATGATATCAAAAGCACTAGTAATGAGTGCTAGATTATATAAATCAAACTTCCCACACCAATTTTCGACTTCAACTTTAGTCTGGTTATTGATCTGGTCAGCTAATTTGCTTTCAGAAGCAGATCCAAGTATATAAAAACGATACCGATCACTGGATAAGGAGTCAATAAGAGTTGCAAACTTTGAAGGTGGATATTGTTTTGTTTTATGTAACGCTCCCGGGAATAAAGCAATGGCAATGATCTTCTCATTGCCTAGCTTTCTTATTTCCCGGTAATATAATAATATACTGCTCTGCTGATTGATAATTGCAGCTAAAGGCAGATTAATTGTGGGATAAAGTTTACTTGGTACATCTATAGATTGTTTATCATATAACGATCCGTGACCCAACTTGTCAAAAATAGTTAAATACAAGGCTACCGTAGACCCTATAGATCCGGTTTTTCTATGTACTATACGCTGTCTGGCTAACCTCATTTTATTATAACTTACTGACCTTGAAGAATGAAAAAACTTTCTAACGAGAAATGAGTTTATTTTTCCTTGTAAATCGATTATCAGGTCATACTTTTTCACTGAAATCTGTTTACGTATTTCACTAATATTTGTAACACCATATATGTCATGTATGCCTGAGAATAAAGCCGGTATTTGTTTAAATTGTGGTTTGGTCAGATAGTCAATATCGGCATTAGGGTAATATTCCTTAATAAGCCGAACTACTGGTTCGGTAAGAATAATATCTCCTATGGAACTGAAACGGATTATTAATATTCTCATTTCATTAGCTGAATAATAATGTTTTTTACTTCATTGAGTGCTTGTGGCAATTTTTCCGGGTTTTTACCTCCGGCCATAGCCATATCTTTACGTCCACCTCCTTTACCATCAACTAAAGAAGCTACTTGAGAAACAATTTTACCTGCTTGTATCCGTGATACTAAATCTTCAGTAACAATTGTTATCAAAGCAACTTTGCCATCAATCACTGCTCCCAACACACCAATTCCACTGGATATTTTTTGCCTTAGTATATCTCCCAAATTTCTTAAAGAACTATTATCTGATACGGAAATTTGACCCGAAACTACAGCTATATCACCAACATAATTCTTTTGAGACAGAATGGCATCTAATTGATCACCGGCAGATTTGAGTTTCATACGTTGCAATTCTTTAGTTACTTCGGACAATTCTGACAGTACTTTAGATACCTTATCGGGCACATCTTTTAGTGGAACATTTAATAAAATGGCAGTTTCCTGAAAAGATCTTTGGATCTTTCTGACATAATTTTCAGCAAAAGTACCGGTAACACTTTCTATACGTCTTATGCCTGAGGAAATAGCTGTGTCAGATATAATTTTAAAAAGACCAATTTCACCTGTGTTACTTACATGTGTCCCGCCACATAACTCCAGTGAACAATCCCCGATATTAACAACTCTTACCTTATCACCATATTTTTCACCAAAAAGTGCTATTGCTCCCCGGTCCTTAGCGTTTTCATAACTGGTATATGCAATGTCTAATGACACAGCTTCTTTTATTTTTTTATTAACTTCATCTTCAATAATATCGATCTCTCTAGAAGTAAGTGCATTGAAATGCGAATAATCGAAACGAAAATATTCAGCTGTAACTAAAGATCCCTTCTGCTGTACATGTTCTCCTAAAACTTGCCGAAGAGTATTATGTAAAAGATGTGTAGAAGTATGGTTTCTTTCTACACTACGACGGTACTCGGAATCTATTATTGATGTCAAAGGTTGATCATTCAGCTCTCCGTTAATTATTTTACCGTAATGAATTATATCATCTCGTTCTTTTTTAACATCACATATCTCGATTTTTACTTCTTCGTTGATGAGGTAACCTTTATCAGCTACTTGACCTCCACTCTCAGCGTAAAAAGGTGTTTTATCAAGTGTCAGCTTCACTATATTTTCTTGACCGGGAGTTGTCGAAGATTGATATTTTAGAATATGACATGTGGTTTGGTAGCTATCGTAACCTACAAAATCAGTCTTAACGCCACTGCGTATTTCAGTCCAATCCTCATGATCGGAATCAACTCTCTGAAAAGAAGATGAATTACGTGCTAACTGTTTTTGTTTATCCATTTCCTTATTAAAACCTGATTCATCAATGTGTAAATTTTTCTCTTTTGCTAATAAAGAAGTTAAATCCGGTGGGAATCCAAAAGTATCATAAAGTAAAAATACGTCTTTACCTTCAATAACACCATCTTTTGTTCTGTCAATAATTTCAGAAAATTTCACCAAACCTTTATCAAGAGTTTGATTAAATCTATCTTCTTCAGATTTAACAATTAACCTAATATAAGCTTCTTTCTCCTTTATTTCAGGGTAGGTTTCAGCCAATGTTTTTGATACGGTAGATATCAAATGATGTAAAAAAGGCTCAGTTAGTCCTAATAATCTTCCATAGCGAGCAGCTCTTCTTAAGATACGACGTAAAACGTAGCCCCGGCCTTCGTTAGAAGGATAGCCGCCATCAGCTATGGCAACACATAATGTTCTTATATGATCGGATATCACCAAATATGGATCCGCACCTTCATTAGCTAAATAATCCGATTGATCCTTTGACTTGATTTTTGTCTCTTTTCCATTGTCTTTCACAATATTTTTCAGTTTATCAATCAATGGTAAAAATAGATCAGTATCATAATTGGAGTTCTTACCTTGCAACACCATACATAATCGTTCAAATCCTGCGCCGGTATCAACGAAATGTTTATCTAAACTATTTAATCGTCCCTGTTCATCTTTATTGTACTGAATAAACACTAAGTTCCATAATTCAATAAATCTGTTACAGTTACCATTTACTTTGCATTGGTGTCCGGCAACATTTTGTTTAGAACATTGTTCCGCACCTAAATCAATATGTATCTCAGAACATGGACCGCAAGGCCCTGTATCTCCCATCTCCCAAAAATTGTCTTTGTCACCATGATATTCAAGATGATCAACGTTTATATCGGTTTCTGTTTGCCAAAGTGAAAAAGACTCTTTATCCGCATGGTGTACCGTAGCATATAATCTATCTTTATCCAATCTCCAAACATCCGTAAGTAATTCCCAAGCCCACACTATTGCTTCTTTTTTATAATAATCACCAAAAGACCAATTACCCAACATTTCAAAAAAAGTATGATGCAGTACATCTTTCCCGACTTCATCTAAATCGTTATGTTTCCCACCGGCTCGAATACATTTCTGGCTATTTACAAGACGCGGGTGTGTAGTTTTCTTGTGACCTAAAAAAATCTCCTTAAACTGATTCATCCCGGCATTAATGAAGAGTAAAGTTGGATCATTAATAGGAATAACAGGTGCTGACTTAACCTTTTTGTGATCTTTACTTTGAAAATATTCTATAAATTGTCTTCTAATTTCTTTACTTGTCATCACGTTACCTCAAGTATAATTATTTAATGGCTAATTTGTTTTACAGAGCCGATGTATATTAATTGACAAAAGCTATCGATTAATAATTTGATAGCTTATAATGACTCTGTTAACGTCAAGAGAAAAAGGATATTGTTACTTAAAATTAAATCTTGGTTTCAATATTAAGCAGGAATGATGTTGACACATTAGAGTCACTTATATAAATGTTTAGTTAATTAGCTTTAAAGGTTAAGAATAAAAGAATAGCTCTGCACAAATTAAAGGAAGTCATTCTATGGTATATAGTAAGAATTTATTGGAACAGATTGCCAAGGCATTGGCCAATACAAATGAAAAGACTATATCTTTCTACGATAGAAATAAAAAACAAGTTATTGAGATCAAAGGGGGAAAACATACTGCCGAATTGGAGACCATTGATCTTGTCAAAATTGAACCTATGATCGACGATTTACTTGAATTAATGGAAGATTTTTCCTTAGAACAAGACTCTGAAGACGTACAGAAACAACTTTATAACGTTCTGCAGAGTAAGAATAAGCGAACTAATGCCATCAATTTCAAACGAGTACTCCATGGCTATTCCCGGTCAAAAAAACGATGGGAGAAATTAGAACATAAGTGGCTAAAAGAACGAGCTGTTGAGTTTTTAGAAGATATCATCAAATAATACGATATTTGATGATGACAAACTGATGGAATAAGGTTACAAATACAATTCTAACAAAAAATATGAAAGTAATCCATTGATATGTTATAATACCATCTGAAGGATCATTATTATTATAAGAATAAGAAACAGGATATTCCCCCAAAGAATTCTTGCTTGCAGTTGTTCGATCATACGGCGATAATCATTAGTTTTCTTCTCTAATTCTAATATCATACCTTTCATTTCTTCAAACTGTTTATCCGCATCTTCGGCTTTCTTATCAGTAAAAATCATATCATTGTTGTTGAGTAAATATTTAACAATCTCAAATAATATTTTGACTAATCCAGCATAAATAGGATTACTTTGAGGTTGTTCTCGTTCATTACCTCTACGTTTTTTTGCATTTTTCATACTTTCCTTACCTGTAAGTTAAATACCTTGTGTTTTGATTGAACGTGGTTGGTTATCTGGCGGTGAAAAGAAAATTAAATCTATTACAAGTATAATGACTCCTATTGTCACGGCACTGTCGGCAATATTGAAAACAGGCCATCTGCTTATAATGAAGTCGAAAAAATCAAAATCTAAGAAATCAATCACATATCCATAAGCTATTCGATCAATTAAATTACCAATAGCTCCTCCCAAAATCATCCAATATGCTATTGCCGGCATCAATTTATCTGTCTTTAATATAAGAATTACAAGCAAAAACATGGCTATAAGTGTAGCAACCATAAAGAAAACCCTATTGAGCGAAGCATCTCCAATTGAAAGACTAAAAGCTCCACCATAGTTAGTTACATAGTTAATCCTGAAAAAATCTCCCCAAACGGAAAAAGATTCCCATAACTCCATGGTATGTCTTACTCTAAGTTTGGTAGCTTGGTCTAACAGAACTACAAAAACAGTTATCCAATAGTACTTAAATTTGATCATCTTCTTCTGCTTTTCTTACCCTCTTCTTCTGTTTTGCATTGAATGCACATACTGGCGTAAGGCACTATTTTCAAACGTTTCGCTTCAATATAGCATCCACACCATTCGCAAATGCCGTATGTTTTTTCATAAACTCTTTTAAGAGCTTTATTAATCTCTTTTAATTTTTCTTGTAAGCTTTCTAATAGAAATACTTCTTTTTCCAGGGAATCCGAGTCCGAACCTTGATCTGCTTGATGAGTAGAAAAAGAAGATAGGTCGCCATTTTCATTTTTTACACCTTTACTTTGCAAAGCATTTATATCTCTTATTACCTTAAGAGTTTCTTCCTTCTCTTTATGCAGATTTTGTCGATATTTTTCAAGTAATTCCGGTTCTAATTCTTTAACTGACATTTTTATTATCTCCTATAATTCAATTCTCAACTCTTTATAATTTACACATAACTTCTGAGATCAAAACTTTAAGATCGGGGTAACTTTTTGATACGAATAATTCGATGTCTTCATGCTTGTGAATATCATCATGGAATAGATTTGTATAATTCGATACAATCGAAAAACATATCGTAGAAATCCCGCTATGAACAGCAGCCAGCACTTCAGGTACAGTCGACATACCTACAACATCAGCTCCCCAGGATGCAAAAGCTCGACATTCACTGACGGTTTCGAAATTTGGCCCTGCTACTCCAATATATACTCCGCTGGCAAGCTTGATATTGTTCCTACATGCGATTTTTTCTGCTAAACGACGTAATTCGGAACAATAAGGTTCATGCATACTGGGAAAACGAGGACCTGAATTCTCATCATTAATACCTATTAAAGGATTAGATCCCATGAAATTAATATGATCCTTTATCAAAACTATCGTTCCAGGTTCAATTTCTTTTCTAAGGCTGCCTGATGCATTTGTTGTGATTAAACTGGAAACTCCTAATTCTTTCATTATTCTTATTGGTAATGTAACTTCTTGCATGGTATAGCCTTCATAATAATGAAAGCGACCATGCATTATCATGATCTGCTGATTTTTATACTTCCCAAACCGAAACTTACCATGATGGCTGGATACAGTACAAACAGATAATCCGGGAACACTTTCGTAAGGTATGGTTACTGAATCTTCAAGATGATCAAATAATGAGCTAAGACCGGTTCCTAATATTATCCCAATTTTAGGTTTAACATTGATATTTCTTGAAATATAATCAACTGCTTTCTTAATAATTACGGCTTGCTCGGTAATTTTAATCATTATTCTAATATCCTATAAGTATGTTCATCAGTATTTGTATCAATAATATCGCCACAAAAGGTGAAAAGTCTATTCCACTAAACGGCAGCAATCTCCTAATCGGTGCAAGAACCGGCTCGGTAATAGAGATTAATAAACGGTATAATGAGTTGTAAGGATCTACCGAAAACCAAGAGAACACTGCTCTAAGAATAATAATCATTATATATAAATTTGCCAGTCTATGAATTAAATATATCATCGTTTTGATCCTTTATTTAATAATAATCTAAACTTTCTCAAACAATTTATGTCAGGCATTATGATCATTCAAATAATACCATTCTTTCCTTATAATTTATAACCAAGATGACTTATGATGCCTTGTAATTATCTACCGTTTTTATGTCAATCGATTTTATACAAGACTTTTTGAGCTTTTCCAAGTAATCTTATAACAATGTTTTATAATAACACAATTAATCAAAAGGTCTGATCGGATTTCAATATAAATAACAACTTATCATCGATCTCTGAGAATGGATTGGACATTGTGAAAAATTGATAAGTATCGTTAAATTACAGATAGATACTTTTTTATACTACTCAGTTTATGTTAACCAAAGTCTTTTTGGGCGATTTTTATTGACTTATTGATCAATCATAATTTCTTATTATATATATCTTCTGAAGTACAAAGGTTAAATGATGAAAAATATATTGATAAAGACCATTCTGATGTTTATCTTTGCAGTAACTGTTCTTACTCTATACTCATTCAGACCGGAAAACAGACATTTTATAAATGATTATCAGTACCAGTTGTTTAAGTCTTGGGTAGAACGTGGCAATTTCCGAATTGAAGGTAAAGCTAACATCACTCATAATAGTATTGCACTTGTTTTTCAAAACAGAGAATTAGAGAAAGAAACCGTGGTAAAGTTTGCTTTAGATGGAGGGAATATTGTCCATCAAAGTGAAGTCATAGAGTTAATAGATTTTAAAATCGATAAATCTAGACTCAGCTACCTACCTTACATAGAACAATTATTATTTCGAGTCAATAGTAATTATGACTTTTTTATAACTGATTATATTACCCGGTTAAATATCGATTTGTGTTTAGTCAATAATTGTAATGCCGACAGTGTTGCTAACTATTTAATAAATAATCATACTGACCAAAGACTTACTATTACTTCATTAAACTTCGAAGAAGAACAGGATAACAAATTAAGTTGTCAAATTGTTTTCAATGACCATCTAACGTTGCAAGTATTGTTCAACGATACCGACAATCTTGATGATCTGGCTTTATCACTGAGAGGTCAGGAATTTCATTCTGATAATCTTAGAAAAATCTCTCAAACTCTACCGGATGTTGTTTATCCCGCATACACTCAAAATGCCTATCTATATCCCATTCCGCAAACTTTTGATGACTTATTGGACACCGATATCATTCCTAAACATATTGATAGCATCAAAATGAGTAACTTTTTCAGCAATTATAAGGATTATAGTTGGAGTCGTGAGATGTTACATAATAAGATACAGGATCCAAAACTTTTTTTACAAGACCAGTTCCCTAACCATACGATAGATTATGAAAAAAACAATATCGAACTTAAAACTGAGTCTTTCAAGAATATATTTAATGGAAATTTAAAACTAATTTATCAAAAGCTAAGAGATGGTATTGTTTTCAACAGCTGTAATCAGTATCATTTAGAGCAAAATAATAATGTAACTCTCACCACCGGAGAAACTGTTTCTTTTGAAAATTTAAATAGTTATGAAATAGATAATGTAGTTCCATTTATGAACCAGTTAGTGATTATGCATAGAGCAATTGGAACAAAGCTACTCAATTTCCTGTTAATTCCGGCAGATGTTCCAACAACTTTTGTATTACGGGATCCTGACAGACAGGTTATCTACTTTGATTCTTATACGGATTTATTATTGATGCTATCCCACTACTGGCAAGGGCATAATATTTATTTTAATATTGACAATGTTAAAATAATTAATGATTATGTTGAAATAGAGGCCTCTTTAATTGCCAACAAGAACAATCAAGATAACTTTGATTTTGCAGAAATCAAATTTGCTCTTAACAGTCATTTTCGAATAGATTTAGCTATGATTGTCGTCCACACAAATGTTACCTCTAAATTGGAGGAAGAAAGAGTTCCATAGTCAACTATAATAAATTCTTGATACATCATTCATAGTAATTTTGAGTTATTTGCCCAACGGAACTCATTTTAATCTATCAAGACAGTTTTTTTAAAGTTGCTCTTCCCTGACTTATTCTTTGCCACTTACCATATTCCCCGCTCCTACAAGAACAAGATTTTTCATTTCTAATGATAAAATGATCGCAGATAGTTCTCCTATTGATAACCCTGTGTTAATAACCATATTGTCATAACTCACTTCAGGACGATTATCTTTAATATAATCAAGGATTTTTCTCTCATCGTTAGTTAGTTTTATTTCTTTTTTTTCTTGAGGAAAGAGGTATAAGTCATATTCTTCCAGAATATCTTCAGCCGATGTGACAACCTTGGCGCCTAATTTTAAAAGATAATTGGGTCCTTCGGACTGAACCCTGTTTATATCGCCCGGTAATGCAAATATATCACGGTTTTGATCTGTCGCGTATTTGGCTGTTATAAGAGCACCGCTTGATTTTTTCCCCTGAACTACGAACGTTCCCAATGACAAACCACTTATAATTCTATTCCGAGCAGAAAAATACCATTTCTCGGGTTTTGTACCGGGAATATATTCGGATACCAAAGCTCCCTCCTCAATGATATGAGATGCTAATTTTTGATTCCTCAACGGATAGATAGCCTCACAACCTGTTGCCATTACTGCTATAGTCCTTCCATGATTATCTAAAGTAGATGTATGCGCTATAGTATCAACTCCATATGCTAACCCGCTAACAATAGTAAAACCTGCGTTAACAAGATCATCGGTAATCTTTTTAGTAGTAATCAAACCATAATTATCTGGTTTTCGGGTTCCAACTACTGCTAAAGATCTTTTATCTGCCGGTTTACTCAAATGTCCTCGGAAGAATAAAAACAGAGGAGGATCATATATTGTTTTAAGATATTCCGGATAATCAGCATCGAAATAAGACACAAACCTTATTTTACATTTTTCCATTAAATTACATATATTTCTCCAATCAGGAGGATCTGCTGGTGAAACAATTGCTTCTTTCTGCTTTCTACCAAGATAAGGTAAATCAAATAAATCATCATGACCTCGACCTACAAAACCGGCTGGATCCCCTAAAGCATTGACTAACTTAACAATCTTATTGAAGCTAATACTTTCGACTTGAGATAGTTTTATCCATGCCCAAATATTATTATTCATCTTTTACCACTAACCTCTGCAAGGAATTTTTGAGTTCATTAATATTCTCTCTGGAAACTGAAGAAATAAAAAATATACTTTGCTCGTCAAAAAGAGTCTTAAACTTCGACCTGATTTTGCCAAATATATCATCTCTTTCTTTCGGAGGAATTGTATCTATTTTATTGATTGCTATTAGATGTTCTCTTTTCTCAAAAAGGTGATGAAATTCGGTTAACTCGTTCTGTAATATTTTATAATCCTCTAAAGGATCAACTGACCCAATATCAATTAAAAATAACAATACTCTAGTTCTCTCTATATGTCTTAAAAACTGGATACCTAAACCTTTCCCTTCATGAGCTCCTTCGATAATACCGGGTATATCGGCGACTACAAAAGAATTGTAATCTTGGGTTGGCACAACTCCCAACATAGGTTCTAAAGTTGTAAAAGGATAGTTTGCAATTTTCGGTTTAGCTGCCGACAATGTACTCAAAAGTGTAGATTTACCGGCATTAGGCAACCCTACCAATCCAATATCAGCCATTAGCTTCAATTCCAATTCAACTATTTTTTCCTGACCGCTTTTACCTTGCTGTGCATATCTAGGGGCTTGGTTGGTACTTGTTGCAAAGGTAGCATTGCCTCTGCCTCCTATCCCTCCGTAAGCAATAATAATCTCTTCATTATGACTCGTAAGTTCAGCAATTTTATTGCTTTCATCCCCCTCAACTTCATAAATAATAGTTCCTAATGGAAACTGCAATCTAACATCATCTGCTGATTTTCCGGTTTTATTACTACCTGAACCATGCTGACCTTTTTTAGCTTTAAAATGTTTTTTATAACGATATTCGATAAGGGTATTAATATTCTCATTGCCGACTGCAATAATGTTTCCTCCCTTACCTCCATCACCCCCATCCGGACCACCCTTAGGCACAAACTTCTCCCGGCGAAAACTTACACAACCATTCCCACCTGATCCAGCTACTAACTTAATCTTTGCATAATCTATAAACATATCGATAAAAACTCCTTAAATTTCAATTAAATTGCTACTTAACATCAGCTGAAGACGATTAGAAAATCTTAATACTGTTGTCATAATAATAATATTTGATGTGTATCATATATACGTCAAATACTTCAACCAAAAAGCATTAGAATTTATCTAATAACCATAACTTTCTCTGTGGTGTATTTACTGTATCTCTCAGAACGTAAAAAATATAAACCGGAACTAACAGGATTACCGTATTTATTGAGGCCGTCCCAAACTCGAGGGTTTGACTCTGACCCTGCTAATCTTCTAACGATTTGTCCTCTGACATTGTATATGTTAATTTCGGGTTTTTCATGTGATAATGAAGGCAAGTTCAAATGGATGTTCAACTTACTCCCTTCTGATGATAGTAGCAGAGGATTTGGATATATAGTTATCGGTTTAATATGGCTTAGATGTTCAAAATCTTCATTAGAAAGATCAAGGTTGTATTCAACAATATCATAGCCATTATCACTAAACTGGATCGTACTATAACTGAACGGAGGTGGAAAGATAGCTTGAAAAGTTACAGTTTCATGAAAGTCATGACTCAGTGGGACTAGTTCAACAAAAGTATGATCATCAAAATTGATTCTTGATATAATTGGGAAATGACCCTCCGAATCATCATAATCAACCAGTACTTGAATCTGGCCACCGATGTTATTAACTCGAATATTTGTGATAGTAGGCAAACTATTTTCAAAAGGTTGAATTATGTACTGCTTAAAATTCTGTACTGATAATATTCCACTATCACCTATATCAAAACTGAAATCTAGACCGACTTTCATGGTCATCGGCATAAGTACTAAACTATTTGTTGTATTAGGCCATGTTCCGAAATAATCATCATCAACTAAATCTTCAATTGAACACTTCATGAAAAGCAAATCATCTGAGGTAGAATGATCAATATCACCAATTCGACTTAGATTATCAATATCCAAACCTGCAAATCTGTATAGACCAGGTGTTATAATATTAAACACATTAGAGTATATTACTGCATAGAAAACACTGTCTTGAATTACGTTTTCAGGGTTGATAATAATTGTTGAATAAAAATTATATGGCCCCAAAAAGGGTCCTGTGGGATATTCTCCGGTATCGTTACCTATTGCAAAATACAAAGAGCTGTCGGAATATGCAAAGTAATGCTCTGTAATATCCAGGTCCGAGACAATATCATCTCCGATATCGCCAATTGGATCATTAGCAACTTTACTGAGCATATCTGCATTCGGAGATTCAGGATCATTTTGTAAATAGCCAGCCATCATCAAAACCAAAGAATCCGTTGCTACCGGTATAATCTCAGATAAATCAAAAAGATCATTCCTCATCATTGTCCGATAACGACAAATTATATCTTTATCCGGATCAGCTGATACCGTCGCTTCATAAGTTATGCCTGAAATATAATTTAGCTCCTTTTCAAACCAGGATTGGTCTTGAAAGTAATGGAGATGAGTCCGTGAATTTGGTATAGGTGCAAGATCACACCTGACTAAAATCTCTCCATCTATAGTACGTGCACTGTTTCTAATATTACTCCAGACTGATAATTCCTGAGCATTCAAGGTTAACTGCTGTTCGTATATCCCTAAGCCTGAAAGTATGATTATTAGTAAAAGTAAAGATAGATTCTTCCTCACAATATCTCCGGTATCAATTATCAAAAATGTTTTAGTTTATAAACATAATTCTAAATATTTAGTCAAGGAATATATCTATTCAATATAGATTCAAGTCTGTTTGCTCATCAGTAATCTGATGTGAGAATATAAAAGTAGCAGATATAAATACCTTAGTTTCCGGATCACTGGCTTCAGCCGGTCGGCAATTATAATATCGCAGTTTATCAATTTCATCGCCTTTTGACATGTTGAGCATAGAATACCAACCAATATACCCAAGACTAAAATAATTAGAAATATTACCATATTAAGCTTATTTTTCAACTCTCTACTTATATACCAAACATTTTATCCGCTATTTTTACCAACCACTGTCTCCAGCTTTTTTCAAAGGTTTCCGGTTGCTCATTCAGGAACTTTAAGATATCATCATCAGCACATTTTTTTACAATGCATACGATCGCCTCAGAACCATATTTATCTTCAATATACATCACCATCGTCCAGCCCCAATCATAAGCAAGAGGTATGCTGTTATTTATTTGCTCTAAAGTTGGGATTCTGTTTTCTCTGATGGCTGTTTCGACCGGTTTTCTAAATCCAAACTGGTCATATTGCTTCCATTGACCGGAGAGATTAACTGCCATCCCTTCACTCCACCATCGTGGGACCACCTCGATATCCGGAGAAAGATATTCTTCAAAAAGATGAGTAAGTTCGTGGAACGTCAATCTTTCATACTCCTCAGGCACATATTTATAGACAGAATCTGACTTATATGCCGAAGGTGATAAGAAAACGATGTCTTTTTTTTGAGGTTGTGCCAATCGACCCGGATTGGAGGGGATTTCGATATTGACACCTAACAGTTTCGTTACTAATCTTTCATATTCAACTCTGGTAGGCACCAATATTGCCCTTATCGATTGTATGGATTTATCAAGCTTAAAATAGTTTTCGAGAAGCTTGTTCGCTTTTTTTAAGCTCATAAGGGTCTTTTTTGCATAATCAATGTCCGAATCAATATATCTGATCTCAATATTAGCTTCACTCAACGAACCGTATCCCTTCAACATAATCAAACTTTCCACAACTTAATCCTTTTTAACTCTTCTAAACCCCTAATCACTATCTTCATTCGTGCCTATTCTCTTTTCCATTCGCCTAATTCGTGATTCTTTTGTCAAGTCCTGAAATAGTGGACTGTTTTTTATAGGTTTATAGTTATTATATTTCATAGTTATATTAGGCGGCTTTGTAGAGTTCTTCCGGTGTTTTATAGTCTATAGCTGCGTGTATTCT
>PWOA01000073.1 GCA_003564155.1 Candidatus Cloacimonadota bacterium | reverse complement strand
TACGACAACCGCTCCGACAACGGACGATTATGAAACCAAATATCATTCAAAGAAACAATATCCAGCAACCTAACACTACCATCGCCCCTCAAAACATCAATAACAAAATCATTAGGAGTCTTCCGCGCGAAATCAGCCACAGCATCATCCACCACACTAGAACCCTTATAATCAAAAATCCTAACATCCTCGCCACTCCTATGAACCTGCAACCTCCTCATATCCCGGTCAAAACTTTCAACCAAAACCGGAAACCTAACAACACCCATCCTCCGCTGGACGTTTGGCAGAATGACCGGCTGGCCGGCCGCTGGGCTGACCCGCTGATAGCCTCCCGCATACCCCCCCGGGCTCGTATAATTTGATAAGACCGCGAAGGCGAGGCTCGCTGGGTCGGGTTGTAAGCGCCACGACGCATACGCGTCCCCCACATCAAAGAAGCGGACGGACGCCAAACCCGCCAACAAATCATACACCGAGACGCCCCGCGGAACCTCCCCAGAAGCAAAAATATGAAGATACTCCAACTCACGCTTATCCATACGAGACAAAATAAAATCCAACTCATCAGAATCCCCGCCAACCAAACCCCGATACACATCCTCGCAACTCCAATCCGCCCTATCATCAACCGGGCGGAAAGCCGGTAAAGATGCAGGTGACGGTAAACCGCACAATAACATAAACGCCCATGGATCGCGAATATGAGCCAAATAAGACTTTGAATTAGCCACACCAATATGGTCTAACAATTCACAAAGAGACTTAAAACTCATTACCTTAAAATCAGATGGTCTATGCTTACGAGGATTCTTACGACCCTTCAAAGAAGCAGCAGTGCTAATACCATCACGAAACATATTATAATACACCTCCAAACACTAAAACAAATACCAAAATACCTAAAAATACATAATACACTGCCGCAAACGCTGCTAAACAAGCAATAAGCCAAACACTCAACGATTTATCCTTCTTAAACCTACTTAAATAAAATTTAGTAAGTAAAAACAAAAGCAAACCTAAAGAAAGATTCGCTACACTCCTAGCTAAATCTAAAGCTAACCTAGCATCAAAATCAACTAAAACCATTATACATACCCCCTATAATATAACATATAAAAACTCCATTAAAACTTCTTCCGTTTACTATTATTTAAAGATTTTGACGGTCGCCCCCATCTTTTAAATAAAATAAAAATAAGATACAAACCAAGATTCAATCATAAATACTATTTTTTTGAGAGTTTAGGAGCAAAACAATAATGGTATCACTAGAAGAAAAACAATCATTCATAGAAGCATGTAGAGACGACCCCGTCTTCTTCGTAGAAAAAATGCTAATCGCAGAAAGCGGGAAAAACTACAAATTAGAACCACATCAAAAAGAATTTCTAAGATGTGACGACTCATACAGAATGCTATTCTGGGCGCGAAGACTCAGTAAATCTACAACAACCAGATTTGATATGCTCCATAAAGCTCTTTTCATACCGAATTTAAAATGTTTAGCAATATTACCATCCTGGTCTCAAGCAACCGATTACGGAGGCGAAATACAAGACACAATCGGCAGGTCACCTCTAATAGACCAAATGTTCCAAAAAAGCAACGTAACAACAATGATACTACAAAACAACAGCCGAATAAACCTCGCCTCAGCCGGAAAAGAGGGTATCAGTCAGCTTGGACGAGGGGCTCGTTACATGGTTTACGATGAAGCACAGCAGATCAGCGACCAATCCTTTGGATTTACAATCCCCATACTCAGAGGAGTGCCCGGAAAAAAATGGAGAACATATTCCGGTACACCCTTGGGAAAAATAGGCACATTCTGGGAAGTATACCAAGACGCAAGAAAAATAATCGAAAAAGCTAAAATAAGAGAAGTAAACGCGGAACTACCAAGCGGAGAACAAGTAATAGTTTTTCAGCGGCAAACAGCATACCTAGATGAATATGGAGAAATAATCGAATCAGGAACCAACCGACTAACAATAGAAGAACTAAGAGCTGACAGAAAACGAATGGGCGAAACAACCTTCCTAAGAGAATACTGCCTGCAATGGCTTGACACAATTGGAGAAGTATTCCCCAAAGAATTAGTAGAAAGCATAACACTAACCGAATCACACCCAAAATTCAGTAGCACCCAAGAATGTGTAGTAGGAGTTGACTTAGGAAAAAACCGAAACAACAGTGTTGTAACAGTCGGAGAGAGACAAAAAGGGGATAAAATACGAATAATATTCATTAAATCATTTCCACTCGGGACAGCATACGACATAGTAGTAGATTACTGCTTAAGAGAACTACCACGAAAATACCCTAATATAAGGAAAATGATGGTAGACCAGGGAGGGGTCGGAGAAGCAGTTATCGACTCAATGAATCGAGCTCAAAAGTTTAAAATTGATGGATTTAACTTCGGGAATGCCGAAAAAAAGAAATCACTAGTCGAAGCGTCCGTCTGGGATATGGAGAGAGGCAAAGTAGAAATAATAGCCAACCAAAGATTAATAAACGAATTATTAGAATATAAACGAGAAATAAGTGAAAAAAGCCATAAATTCTTATATGGTAAAGCGTCCGGCGGGTCGGACGATTATGTGGATAGCTTAATGTTATGCTTGCTGGCCGAACGAGGCACACTAGGAAACCTAGGTAAAATGAGCGTAGTATCCACCGGCGCAAAAGTATTAGACGGCTTTTCACAAAGATTCGGGAGAAAAAGAGGGAGAGGAATATTATGAAAATATTAGGACGAGAAATAAATATACTTAAAAGAAAACCCGAAACATCAGCCGAAATCCCACAATACCCCCAAGACATGCAAACACAAACATTCGCCCGCTACCACAACGTAATGGGAGAACAACAACTATCTTATGAAATAATCGACAAATTATACGAAAAAACAATCATCAACCGTGTAATCAACAAAATCGCCGGCGACGCAACAGCAATGAACTACAAAATAAGAATAGTTGACCTAGAAGGGAACGAAGACAAAGACATAGAAGATATAGGTAAATTCCTAGACGTAAAAATAACAAGAAAAGTACTAAGAAGCGCAATAAGAGACATGCTCAAATACGGAACCGCGTTCCTATACATAAGCTACGGAGCCGACAACTTCCCAGAAACAATGTACACAATACACCCACGACTACTAACCCCAATAATCGAAGATGGAGTACTCGTAGCATGGGAATATGATGACGAAGGAACACCCATAGAATTAGACCCAGAAAGTATAATACATATACCAAACGACCCGCAAACAGGTGAAATATACGGACAAAGTATATTAGGTCCGCTAATGGATGTATTAGAATTATTACTTAACTCACAATTAAATACAGCGATTTTAGTTGATAGATATGCTATTCCGATAATTCAGTGGCTAATAGACAATCAAATCGAAGGTTCTCGAACAACTTATAAGGAAATCGAAGAGTTCATGAGAAGCTTATTTGACCAATTAGATGTTGGTAGCGATATAGGTACGGATAGTGGAGTTAGAGCTAATGTAATAGGAGCAGACCAAAACCTGATTGACTTTGTACCGGTTGTTAGGGAGCTTAAGGAAACATTTGGTGTTATGTGTGGAGTACCATTGCAATTACTTGGTATGCGTGGTGATAACTTATCAGTGACTACGAGGCAGATGCAAAGCTATATAGACCTTGTAAGAGATTATCAAGAAACAGTAGCTGACCGATTAATAGAAAGTTTATATAAACCCTATCTTGAATCACAAGGTTTTATTCAATTTGAACATTATTTAGATATATATTTATCATTCCCGGTCAAATCTGTTGAAGAAAACTCTAAATCCGCTACATGGATATTTCCAGCGGTGAATCTTGGAATAATTGACCGTGACGAAGCTAGAAATACTCTAGGATACAAAGGGAATGCAATACCTATTGATGAGATAGAAGCACCTAACATTCAACCAGAAGTTATACGTCCCGGGGCAAGAAAAGACCCAACAGAAGAGCCTGGCGAAGATGAACCAGATGAATCTGATGAAGAAATTGAAGAATAAAGAAGGAGGAAGATTTTATGAAAGAAAAAGTAAAAAATGAAGCAATCGATTATATAACTTATATAATTGGTATTGTAATAGTAGCAACTTCACAATATATTGCTGGAATAGAAGCGACAGACCCAATCGTCTTAGCTGTAATAGGTGTTTTAGCAATAACTTTAAGTGAAATAGGTAGTAAATATGCTATGAATAAAGAAAAAGAGAGAAAATACGAAGACGGGTTACAAGAAAAAGCAGAGCCCCAACAAGAAGAACCAGAAGAAATGGAAGGAGTGGCTTAATATATCTGTAATGCTCGGATGTCCGGTTCTAAGAAATAGGTCTTGGATATTAGATAAATATTTACAAGGAATATACAATCTAAATTATCCTAAAGACCAAATACACTTAGCATTTGTGCTAAACGGAACTCCGACAGATGATACAGGAACAAAATTATACGAATTTGCACAGAAATTTACAAATGAATATAAAAAAATTAGTATATTAAATGTTAGAAATAATAACATAGACAGTCGAGGAAAACGAAACTATAACAAATTCGCTAACATGAGAAATCTCTTTATTCAAATGCGAAATAAGGACGACGAACAAATTTTCTCCGTTGATTCAGATATAATATTAGACCCTGAAACCCTCAACATATTAGGGTCTCATCAAAAAGATATTGTTTCTGCATTGGTTCAAAACGGAAAAACTCAGTTCTTATCTCATTATAATATTATGAATAAGAGGTCGGATGGGCGTTTTTATCATATTCATGAGCTGGATGGCTTAATGGACGTTGATTTGACTGGTGCATGTATTCTTATTAATAAGTATGTTTTGGATGATAATGTGATTTACGGTAATCACCCGCAAGGTGAAGACGCTTATTTCTGCGAATTAGCAAAAAAAATGGGATATAAGATGTATTGCGACACGAATCACGAAGTAGAACATTTTTTAGGGGATTTTTAAAATGAAAGAAATAGGATATTGTTACGAATGTAATATTTTATTTAAAGAATACTTTCAATACTTATTTTATTGCCCCAATTGTCAAAGCCGCTCAGTTTGTATAATTCCAGCAACAATAATAAGCAATATACATTCGAACAATAACCTAAACACTTTATATAAGAATACGCAAGACATTTAAACACTGATTTTATTAATATAGAGGGCGATGCTTATGGAACATGGAAAAATTTATTTTAATGCAATGAAAACCCCGGAATACAGAAAAGACGAAAGGGGTAGACTCGAAATCTCTGGGTGGAGCGTTCATAGTGGAATTTATCAACAAAACACTATAGAAATACCCGCCAGCGAACTTCATAACGTTGCTAATACCTTAAAAGGTAAAAAAATATTCAAAGACCATCATGTAGCCACGGAAACCTTAGTTGGTAAAATAGAGGATACAAAAGTGGCCATAGATAACACAATAAGAAAAAAAGGAGTAAAATATAAAGCAACAATTAAAGACCAAGAGCTAGAAGACAAAATCAAAGACGGTTACTTAGAAAACATGAGTATCGGATTTTCACTAACACCCGAATGCTCATTCTGCGGAGAAGACTTTAGAGCATGCGAACACTTCTTCGACGAAGCACACATAATAGCAAGAGATATCAACTGTTTTGAACAATCAATAGTTCCAATAGGAGCTGACGGAACAACAACAATAGACCCAGAAGCCTCCTTCTCTTTAAGTGATGACTTTAAATCCCAATTTGAATATAAAAACCCGAATAGGAGAAGTAAGCGCGAAGACAAGTTAGATGAGATATTAAATGAAGTTAAAGCTTTAAGAAAAAATAAAAGGGAAGCGCCAGAAACTAAAAAAGAAGATGATTTAGCGTCCTTAAATGAAGCTAAAATCAGATATTTCTACGAACCCCGACATGCTTATTATACATATGAAACAAACCAAGATGGTGATAGAATGGATGAAGAATTAAAAACTGAAATCGAAAAGCTTAAATCTAAGTTATCCGAAAAAGAAGGAGAACTAGAGGCAGCAAAAGATGAAATGCAAGCAATTAAAGAAGATTTTGAACAATCTCTAATATCCAGAGATCAAGAAATTGCATCTCTAGGTGAAGAATTAGATAAATATTACGAACAGGAGAGATTACAAAAAATTGAAGAAATTGTTAGATTAAAACTAGAAAAAGGTTTAATATCCGAAGAAGGTAAAGAAGAAGCGATGTCTGAATTAAAAGATAAAACACACGATGCTTTAGCGGAAATTAAATCTATCGTGCAAGAAATTCCAGCAGTAAAAGCTGATAAGGCTCCTGGTGAATTTGCAAGTAAACAAGAAGATATACCAGAAGACGGAGTAGTTAATGAGCCTCTAATAGACCAGAAGAAATTACAATCTAAAGAAGGTTATGAGGCAATAATGAGAGCAATCTTATCCCATAGTACTCCAAAATAATTTAAAATTGATTAGTAGGTGATTAAAAATGAAGACACAGAGAGGAATAGCAATCCGTTATTTCGCAGGAGAAAAAATCGAAAACGCTATAGAAGTTATCGGTACTTTAGGCGACCAAAAATTTGTTGGTAAAGCCGTGAAATACGGAGATGACCCAGAAACTGTAGAATTAGCAGGTGAAGATGATTATGCTGATTTTGCAGGTGTAATAAAAACTGTAAGTGCAGAGGCTAGCGTAGAAAGAACACAGTCCAATGTAAATGCCGGTGGAAGAACCGTCGAAGAAGGAGATGCCGTGGGTGTATTAAACGACCATGTAATCTTAGTTAAAGCTGAAGGTGAAATAAATTATAAAGATTTATTAACCACAGCAGCGGACGGAAAAATGCAATCTTTAGCGTTATCAGCCACCGAAACTGCTCCCGAAATTATGAAGATATGCGGACGAGCTATGGCTGATGCCCAAAGCGGAGAAGCATTTCCAGCATTAATCTGGGTAAGGAAGTGATTATAATGAAAACAATAGCAGAATTAGCAGGTGCATCCTCAAGTGGAAATATCAGATGGGAACCTCTACTTTTAAAAGTAGTTGAAGGTTATCTAGAATCTAATTCTATATTCCGTCAATTTTGTAAGATATTCCCATTAGAGAACACTTATACAGCTAACATCCCAAGAAGTTTCTCCACAGGGGAAGCAGTAGAAATCGTAGAAGGAATGGAAATTCCAGCAGTCAGACAAGTTCTATCAACCGTAGATGTTAAAGTGACAGCTAACGGTACTGCATTTGAAATTTCTGATGAAGCAAAACGCTTAAACTTTTATGGAGATTTAGTTGCAAGCGAATTAGAAGAAGCAATGAAAAGAATGCTTCGTAAAGAAAATCAAGATATAGTAAACACCTTAGCAGGTGCAAGCGGAACAGTAACAGCAGATGTCGAAGAAGACGGTTTACTCCAGTTTTCAGATATTGTAGACCTAAGAGTAAAAATGGAAGGAAATCCATACTGGGCACAACCTAATTTAATGTTAATAAGCCCCGAAAGATACGCCGACCTAGTAAAAGATGATATGTTTGTAGATTTCAGTCAATCAAACACTCTATCTCCTTTAAGAGAAGGAACAGTTGGTGGAAATATTGCGGGAATTAACGTTGTACCAATCCCTGAAATCCAAGGATTCGGTTACATGATGGATATGAGTCAAAACCCATTATGGTTAGTAGTACTTCAAGATGTTGTTGCAGAAGCTTTCAGGTTACATGACAACAGAACAGAAAAGGTTCAAATAACTTCTTACCAAAAACCAGCAGTGTTAAAACCACATGCTATTGGTAAACTAGATATGAAAGAGGAATAATAAAATTCCTCTAATTTTTCTTTAAAATAAAAAGAGGGTGATATATATGGCAGGAAGTAAGAAAATTAAATTCAATCCAGTCTTTGCGACACAGGAAAGAATTATTAAACCAATGAGAATAGAGTATGACGAACGCAAAAATAAAAAGAAAATTCCTACAATTGAAGGATTACCGGCGGAAATATCGCTTAAAGCCGGAGAAGAGATGAGTGTTACGAAAGAACAATTTGATGCCTTAGCTTCCGCTCGCCTAATACTCACCAAAGAAGACGTAAAAAAAAGAGACAAAATTTTAAAGACAAAAACCCCTTTAACCGAACTAAAGAAAGATGAGTATCTTCTATTATTTTCGGAAAAACCTGAAGAAGTGTAGTGATAAAATGGCTGGATTTGTAGGTTTAAAAGAAGTTAAAAACTTCTTTCATATTCAAACAGACGAAATTGATTCCTTATTAATATATATAATTGATTTATACAGTGACAAAATTGTAGAAAAAACTGGAATTACCGAAACAAATCTAGCAACAAAAGAAACTACTTTATATGGTATAGGCTGTCATTTATCCAAGGTTGCGGTGGAATATGTTAGTTCTCCTATAGCATATACTGTAGGAGATGTAAGAGAGCGATTACCATCTGACCATCAACGTGTAGACCCTACATGGTGCGAGCTTTATCAAGAATCTTTAGATTTAATAATAGCTGAAGAAGAGCAACGTAGAACATTTACTGCTGTAGCAAGAAGAAGGAAGGGGTTGTCTAGTCAATATGACCTTTACTAACCTTTTAACGCTTATAGAGCGAAATACTGATGAATATGTCCTCATTAAAGAAGGAATTGATAATTCTGAAAAAGATGAAATTGGGCGTTCCAAATCATCATATACTCCAGTTAAGCAATTAAAAGGAATTGTTCAAAGACGTGCTGAGTTATTAGAATCTCCTAGGGGTCATGAAGAAGATATTAGATTTAAGGGATATTTTATCCCTAATTTTTATATTAAAAGAAATGATTTAGGTAAATATCGTATAAAACAGTCAATTAAAATCCCAATTAATGAATGGGAAGCTGCTACTGATGATGAGGATATTTACTATAAGATTGTCGAAATAAACCCTAATCTATTTCTTAGAAGCAATAGAAGTCATTATGAGTTAATCTTAAAGGAAGATTTAAAATTCCAGGAAGCGAAATATAATGAATAACCAAGGAATTGCTTTTTCAGGAGGTAAAATTGCGGGAGTGAAAGCTGCTGCCGGAGGCGGGCTATATATGGCTTGTTATCCGGAACATTATGACGCAGCTCTTGTACGATTTGCCGTTTCCATAGAAAGGTCATCAAAATTTAAAGGAAATGCAAGTAACAGATGGGCTAAAGAAGTGGCTAGAAGTGTTATTGCCGCTGCTAGAAGATATTTAATATCTGGTTATGGAGCAGGCAAAGCAACCCCTCCACACATAAGGTCAGGAGAAGTTTTTAATAGTTTTTATGTAAATTTAGAAGACACTTTAGAATTTGGAAACACGGCGGAACACGCCCCTCATTTAGAATTTGGAGTTAGAAAACCTGGAGGAAAGGGTGAACACACTAAAGGTGTTCCATATCAAGGATTTGGGTTTGGATATCCATTTTTAAGACCTGCTGTGGACGAAAATATTGACCCTAAAGAATACAGAGGAAGTATATTTAAAGACTTTGTTCACGCTCAAAAAGGGGCTGTACCATACGTTGGTCCCGCAGTGAGTTTAAAAGGAATTTCTCCGATAGGTGGACTTGCTGGTGGTAGAATAGGTAAAGGCATGTTTAAGCCAACCAATATTTCTGCTGGGTCAATTTTAGCCAACCCTGGAGCATCCGTACCTTAAAAGAGTGATTAAATGAGTGAAAGGACAGATACAACATTAATTAAGAATTTCCGAGAAATGTGTGGAGATGAAACACATGAAGGTTATATCCTAACCTTTAACGGAATTAATGTACCTAATTATATTGAATATGAACATGAATCTGTTTATCCAGAAATGGTTATAACTCCTTTCATTACAAAGCGTGAAATTGAAACTCCCTCAGAAATAATTAAGGAAGAAGAAAGGGAAGATGTTCAACTTAATAAAGCTAGATTCCAAGTAGATATATATAGCAAGGATACCTTAGAGTTAATGCAAATTAAGGAAGAGCTTGAAAAAAGACTTAAAAATTTTATGAGACCTGAAATAATTGTTTATAAAGATATTTTGGGTTTTGAAGAAGATAATGGAATATATAATAACATTTATTTTAACGACAGTGTAAACATAATTAAAATAGCAGAACCTATATGTCAATTTAATAAAAAGGAATCTTTAGAAGAAATGACCGAACCCGGCTCTTGGTTTATTTATGATAATGCTTTATATGTAAATCCGATGAATGATATGCAAGATATAGAAATATATACTCTTCTTAACGGGAGGGCATTCCCTAACGGTGAAACCGTTTTTGATAGGGGTATTTATGGAATAGGAGTTGAAATGTCCCGAAAAATACCTGACCCTGAACCAGGAGTGGAAAGGTGGATTTTTGACTTTATGATTACATATTCGACTACTGAGATTAAACATTTAGGCCCAGAATTGAAGGGGGTAAGAATACATGGCGAAAGAGACTGAAACACCTGAAAAAATAACAGAAACAAAGAAAGAGAAAATTTTAAAAAAACCCAAGCCAAAAGAAGTGAAATATAATTCTACGGAATTGGCTGAAATAATGGGTATACATCCTTATAGGTTAGATACTATAAGAATTAATGAAAATTTGAAAGAAGGATTTGAAACAACACCAGAAGAATTACGAAAATTATATAAAAAGCATTTTTAGGAGGAATTAGATGGTTCAAGGAATACCTGAAATTAAAATAGTTGACTCTGAAGGCTTTGGTTTTACAATTCCCGATGATGAAAACATCTGGGGGGTTTGTGTAGAAACCAATAAAGGTACGCCAAACGAAGTTACTATGGTTCAAAGTCCTAGTGTTGCTTTAAGAGAATTTAAAGTAGATTTACGACCTTTCTGGGGCGTTGGAGGTCAAGGATGTAAGGTTGTCCGTGTGACTGCTGGAACACCTAGCAAGGCATCACAAACCTATGTAGATACTAATACACCAACACCAACAGATTTATTTACTTTAACTGCAAAGCAACCAGGAACATATGATATTATAGTTTCATTAGCTCCGCATCAAACAGCAGGATACAATTTGACTATAAGAGAAGAATTTATGCCTGTAGAACATTATTTAGGAGTAGAAACTATAGAAGCACTAGTTAATAGAGTTAACTCAGATTCACAAATAGTAGATGCTGAATGGATTGATGAAAACGAGCCAGCAGCAGAAAAAACAGTAGAAGTAGTATCCTCACAGAAATTAGGTGAAGAAGGGTCTGCCGGAACTAACGGAACAGTAGATACCGGCGAGGGTGTGCAAGAAGCTAATCCAGGTAAATTAGCTGAAGGAGATGCCGCAGGAGCACATGCAACAGGTCTAGCATTGCTGGCTCAACACGATATTAACGGAGTATTCTGTCTTAGCGAATATCCAGCAGTACAAAATGAATATTCATACCATGCAGATGTTATGTCAAGACCAGAAGAAAATAAATGGAGATACGCAGTAATCGGAGCAGACCCAACTCTAACTGATAAGGCATCTTTAAGAAGCCGGGCAAACGCTTATGATAACGAAAATGTATTATTCGTCGGCCAAGGTTTAATAGACAAAAACGGTAGAGAATATCCACCTCACGAAGCAACAATTGCTGTAGCTGGTAAAAGGTCAGCTTTATGGTATGGTGATGCGATATGGGGCGGTGGTACCAAAAAACTATTAGGTAGAAGAAATGATAATTTCTTTGTGGACGTAATGCCATTACCAGGCGACCCTACAAAAGCTTCTCTATCGACACTAAATGAGAATGGAGTAATTACCTTTGTCAAAGACTTTGATGGAGTTAGAATCAGAGAAGGAGTAACAACCGTTAGACCAAACTCTATAACCGGTCAAAGCGAAGAAATCGTTGTAAGTGTTGTCAGACACGCTAAAAGAGAAATGTACAAAGCTGCATTTGATATGCTAGGTAAAAATATTACCCCATCCTTTAAAACAGATTTAGAGGAACATATTAAGTCTGCACTGGAAAAAATGAAAAACGAAGATAACACTCTAATAGATATACCAGAAGAGCAACTCCAAGCATATGAAGTATCAGCTTCTATATATCCAAGAGAGAATCAAAGAGAAGGTAAAGTAGAAATCGAAGCAGCAATAACACCTGTACACGCAGCTAGACAAATTCACGCGAATGTAGTGATACTATAGGAGTTGATTTAAATGGTTTATTTTGAAACTGGTTTAATGATGATTAAGGGAGATAAAATTAAAATTCAAGAAATCAACGTCAACGCCTCTAGAGACCTAAATGAAGTCTATAGCAGTGATTCGCATGAACCCGAAGAAATTCGAAGAGGGCGGAAAACAGTTGATTTTACAATAAAAAGAGCTTTAGATAACGGAAGACTATCCCAATACTACGAAATAGGTTGTGAGTTTGCCATCGTATTATATAATAACGATGTCAGCCCGCCTCAACCTGTGATGGTATTAGAGAAATGTGTGCTCGGAGGCGACACCATTGGTAACTTTGATGGAACAGCTCCAGTAACACAGGACTTAACAGGAAAAGCAACTCAAAGAAGACTATTAATTGACGAAGCACAAAAAGCTCCGGACAACATTTGTTAAAACCCTAATATTAGGGTTTTTATATATTTTTTAAGGAATTATGATATAAAATTTTAAAGGTGAATAAAAGCGGTGATAAAATGGTAGAGTTTAAAGTTGATGAAAAAAAGAAAGGTGATGAAGGATTAATATCCGACGAGGAAATTAAAGGTTTAGAGCCAGATGCAATAGAAGCTAAAGAAGAATACTTTGAAAAAAAGAAAGAAGATATTAAAGCAACTGTGGCTACTAGAAAAAAATTATTAAGTAGAAAGAAAAGAATATACGATTTATACGTTTATGTCGATGATGATGAAGCTTTATTATTTAGAATGCGGCGAATGACCGAAGCAGAAAAAGCTAAACTAGACGATATTAATTTTAAAAAGATGAGTGCAAACTGGGGAGACTTGGATGCCGAAGATATGAAGAAAATAGAAGAATTATCTTACAAAACAATGGCAGAAGTTATTGTAGAACCTAAAATGACAGCAGAAGAATGGAAAGAAACGGCAGACATTCCATTATTAAATTTCCTATCTAATAGGGTTGCATTTATCAATAATGAAATAAATGATAATAAAGTTATAGAGTTGTTTAAAAAAAAATCGACGAAACTCCAGAGCTTCAGCTCGATTACCTAGCTTGCAGAGTTTTAGGACGAACACCAACCGAGTTAGGAGAGTTAGACCCCGAAGACCTTCAATTTATTAAAGCGGGAATACTATGGGAGCTAAAAAAGGCTGCCGATTCAGGCGGGTCAATATTAATGATGTGAGGTAATCTATGTATATAAACACAGCAGGTGCAGCAGCAGGAGCTTATGGCGCTGGAGATCAGCGACTTAATTTTATAATTAGTGCAGTAAACATGGCTACGCCAGGTATTATGGCAGTCCAGTCAGGATTTGCGAACTTAACAGCCGTAGGTATGAGAACCTCAGCCGCAATGAATCAGGCAATGACAAGCATGGGCGCCGGAGTAATGGCTTTCGGGGGGGTCGCCGCGTTGGGTCTCGGGATGGCTACAAGCGCAGCAATGCAATACGAACAACAAATGGCATCCGTACAAGCAATATCCGGGCAAACAACCGCGGAAATGGCGCACCTAAGTGAAGAAATTAAAAGATTGTCAATGGAATATGGTGAAAGCTTAGAAAGCATGACATCAGCTATGCAAACCCTATCAAGAGCGGGTATACAAGACAGTACAGCACAACTCAGAGTATTCGAACACGGATTAAAAATGGCTAAAATAGAAGGAGCCGACCTCACAGGCGTAATCGAAAACCTAGTAAAAGTAACAGGATTATTTGGAGGGCAAATAGAAGACGCGGAAGGATATGCTGAATTAGCAGAAAATTTAGGAACAACTATTCTACAAGCCGCTCAAATGTCACCTACCGATATTAACGAAATAATGATGGGATTAAACTATGTAGGTGGTTTAGCCTACGATGCCGGTGTGCCCGCCGAAGATATTATTGCTACAATATCATATATGGCAACAAAAGGTGTGAGTGGTTCGCAGGCTGGTGTAGCGTTAAGAGGGTTCTTAAGTAGGCCATCTCAGATGCAACAAAGTACTCTCGAAGCTTTAGAGGGTGTCGGATTAAGACCGGAAGATTTCTGGGTTGACGATACATACTTGAAACCTTTAGATGAAATCTTCATGATGATAGAGCAGCAAATGGACGCTGTTGATATGAGTGTCAGGGAACGGATGGGTTTCTGGACACGTGTTGCTCAGGTAAGAACGGGTCAGCAAATTCAGAAAATAGAGGGGGCTGAATTAGGTCAATTCTTTGAAAAAATGGAAGAAGAATATGACATAGATGAAAGAGTAGGTATAGTATTAGACACGGCAGCAGCCAAATTTGAACAATTTAAAGCAACATTAGCAGTAATAGCAGTAGATGTAGGAGAAATGTTGCTGCCAGTAGTATCTTTATTATTTGACGGATTAAGAAAATTATTCGGATTGATAGCAGGGAATCCTGTAGCAGCTTTTGCAATATCCTTAACACTTCTTATAGGAGCAGGGATGGGGTTAATTGTAGTTTTAAATTGGATAAAGGGTGCTTTTTCATATGTTGGAGTGTCAGCTAAAAATTTAAAAGGAACCCTTACAGGCTTATGGACTACCTTGAAAGGTGCATCAGGGTTCAGTTTGGACCTTTCAGCTTCTCAACAAGCTCTAAGTACTAGTATAGCTAAGACAAATGCTAGTATTAATATGCAAGCATCAAATCTAGACCGTTTAAATGCAAATTTATTAAAAGCTTCAACTCAAACTAGTCTTTTAGGTACAGCTCAAGGCGCCGGTCAGGCTACAGATGCTTTACGTATCTCAACAGAGAGTGAGCTACGAAGAATGGCTGAAATAATGAACATTAAAACCACTCAAACAACTACTGCAAAAGAATTAGTGGCTTTAAGTGAAAAGAAAGCAATTATTCGCGCAGCAAGTTTACAGAAAGCTGAACAAAACCTTAGATTAAGTGTGATAAAACAGGGAGAGTCAGCACGTCACAGCAAAACTTTAGCCGCACAAATCAAGCAAGAACAAAGCATTGTAACCCAAAAACAAGCTCAACTTGCAAATGCTAAACTTTTAAATGCCGAAGCTCAAAAAACATTGGCTTATCAGACTGCTATTGCTAATAAGCAAAAAGCTGGGTTAGTTGCAAGGGCTTTTGGTTTTGAACATGGAGAAACCGTAGGCTTAGGGAAATTAGCGGCTATTAAAGCTGCTTTTTCTCCTGAAAAAAGTTTAGCAATTCGGACAGGTATATTAGGTATAGGAAAAAGTTCAGCAGCGGCAGCAACCGGAGTTAAAGCTTTAATGTTATCCTTGTCAACTTTAGCAGGAGTTTTAATAATAGTTGGGATTGCCCTAGGGGCAGTTTATCTATATGCTAGACAAAAACAACAACAACTTGAAAGATTGACTGACAGTGTTGAGGAAGGGCGCGATACAGTACAGGGTTTAAATGATGAACTTGAACGATTAAATGCAGAGTTAGAAGAGGCGACTGGTGAACATGAAATAGAGATAAAGGCTCGGATTGACACCGTAGAAGCAGATTTAGAAGAAGCTCAAAGAAAACTTGAACAAGATGTAATAGATAGATATGAAGCAAAAGCCAGTGTATGGAATCAGAGTTTATCGCACTCACAACTTTGGGGAGGTGGCGAAGCAGCCACAAGATATAGAGAGGCTGGTGTTGGAAGTTTATGGAGAACGCCAGGGGATTATACCATAGGTCAAACCGCAGCTTTGGGCTTTGGAGGTCAACCTTATGAATGGAGTAAATTAAGTGCTGGTGCAGAATACCAACGTTTCGAGGAAAGTTTTCCTTATTTAGATTGGGCTGCACAAATAAAACATCAGATGCACATGGTTGATAATGCATTAGAATCGGGTAGTATGACTGCTGAAGAGGCTGCTCGTCGTTATGCTTACTTAAGCCCGGAATTGGAAAAGGTTATGGATGTTCTTGGAGATATGTATTTAGGAGACGAGGATTTATTAGAGTTTCGGATAAAAGAGGCTCAATTATTACACGAAATAGAAGAATTGAAAGAGACGGAGCTTGCTCTTAAAGCTGAAGAGCAGCGGCTTATGGAAGAGACTAGTGACGCAATGAACAGGCTTTTAATGTCTATTGTAGACTTATTCCTTAGTTTTTTTACTGGTGGAGCATCGGCTCGAGGCCTTACTAGCGCACAGGATGATTTAGCTAAATCAACTGATGCTTCGAAAAGTGTAACCGAATCAAAACAGTCTGCTTTAGAGGCAGAGCGTGATGCAATACATGCGACAATTGAAGCAACATATCGGTCAATTTTAACTATTCAATATCAAATAGCTTGGATGGAATATCAAGCTATTAGAATAAGATGGATAGCTGAAAATATAGTCCCATTAATAGCAAGTAGTTTCTTTAACGTTGTAAGGAGAATAATTGAATGGCTTGAACAAATTGGCGGGGGAAGACTCGCTCCTCATTTAGAACGTATGGGTTTAAGCTCAGAAGACTTGGCAAGTAGAGTTACTCACCATGAAGCTCAATTAACTAGTTATAGTATAGTTGATACTGCTAGGGGTACATTTCAACATTTACGGGATTTAGCAAGGGATTATGAATATACTCCTAGTCAACACGGATCACTCTGGCCGCTTGGCGGAGGCGATGGCGGAGCGGGTGGAGCAGGCACTGGTGGAACAGGTGGAACAGGCACTGGCGCAGGAGGCAGTGGGACTATGGAGCCCGGAGGAAAAGGAAAAGCCTACACCATCGACTTCATATTATGTAAAAACAAACAATTACCACCACTAGACCCTAACTTATTCAAAAGAAAACCAGTCATAGACCTAACCCGCCAAGAATTTAGTGTCAGCTCCTTAAACGTACTAACTAGAGATACACCTAAATCAATAGAAGCGTCCGTAAGAAATGCTGTAATAGATGTACAAAAAACAACAACTCCTATAACTGTATCACGGGAACAGGATGGTGAAGCATAATGCCAGTAGTAACAGCACAGGAATTAGTAAGTAAAGGAAGAGGAACAATATTACTAGGAGACTGGTATTTTAAGGCATATGACGTGCGCGTAACGCCACATTCAGCGGAATTCCATTATTTTGAATCATATGAAGGAATAATACCTATCAGAAGACAACTTGACAAACATGCCGAAGTACAATTTAAGGTAATGATAACTGAACAACTATTAGATTCTTATAAATATAAAATGACAGACCCGGACAGCCCATTTATTCCAGAACCCATAGATAAATCAAAAGAACGGTCAAAATATGTAGAATTAAGAAGAAGATTTTTAGACTCAATAGACGGTCAAAGATTTGTAATATCATCAGACCTTTTCCAACCCTTTAAAGGCGTAGTTGATGTTAAAGAATATCGAATTGGTGGAGGAGAGACCTCAGCAGAATATACCATACATGTGAGGGAAGTGGTTTAATGGCAAAAGAGTATATCAAACCTGACAACCCAAAAGAAGCTCAAGTTGTCTCAGCCTCCTCCACAGTTAAAGTTACAGAAACAATAAAAAAAGATGACGACCCTACATCAAAATATAGAGACCATGCCGATGATTATTTACCACCAAGAGTTAAAAATGTCAGCAAAGATAATATCGAAGCCATAGAAGAACCAATACAAGCTAGAATAAAAGTAGTAACCACCGGAGACAATCAAGAACATAACTATATGACAGGTTTTACATACGATAAAGATGCAAATGATGCTATGGGAACAGGAACTCTCGAAATGCCTTACCACCCAAATTTATGGATGTATTGGGAACCAGGGCTACACGAAATAACAGTATGGGGCGGAACATATGAAAAAAAACGTCTTTTCTTTGGTAGAGTCAGAGAAGCATCACAAGATGGAGATTTAATTAAATTAAGTTTACAAGACTGTGGATGGAGACTTAAACAAGACATAGACCCAGAAGATTTAGAATCAATAGAAGATGATACCCCATTACGAGAGGCTTTTACACAATTAATGAATTGGGCGGGAATGAAACCAATAATATTAGGGTTAACACAGGATTACCGGTTTCATGTAGGCGACCACCACCCTACACCAACTACAACATCGGACACACCAGTTAGTGCATATGATAAAACTTGGGGTGAGGCTGTTAAACCTAAATTATCTACCGCTCCTCAAAATGCGAATGCTTTAGCTGCTGGAGGAGGGGATGTAGTGACCGCTATTGCAAAACCTAGTTGTATTAATTGTGCGGTTCGAGGATTTCAATATACATATTATAGAGCAAGTTTCGTTAATCGATGCGGACATGCCAGATGCTCAAAGGTAGGTACCTTGCGATGGAATCGTAAAGGTGTTCCAGAGGGTGAATGGACGTGTGAAATGAGCCTTGGTGGTTGCGATGGAGACTGGTGTGGGGTATGTGGTGGAGAAAAATGGAGACCTCAAAGAGGTTTTTTAACACCTGTAGGGGAACCTCAAAGAGTGAATGCATCAGCAGTAAGTGCTTCATGGCAGATAGGAATGAATGTTGTAGCAGCGGCAAGCCCGACAAGAATAGCACCTTACACACCTCCACCGTCTAGGGCGAGTAGGGTAGCATCTTCGGCACTAAGTACCATAAGGGCTCAACCCGCAGTTCAAATTGCTAGTAGGTTATTAAGTAGATGGTTATAGAGGGGTTACAATATGCCAAATTCAGTTAATGACGCAGCACAGGGTATGATTGAGGATAATGTATTAGGTGACGAATACGCTTCTCCTTTAGAATATGAGTCTCAAACAAGAAATAAGAGTTATGAGGATATATTAAAGAAGATGTGTGACGAAAATGATTTAATATTTTACACTACTCAATG
>PWOA01000072.1 GCA_003564155.1 Candidatus Cloacimonadota bacterium | reverse complement strand
CCAGAGGAGGGATGGATTTTCTTTATTTGCTTGAGTTAATTGTGAAGATAATGATGAATGCTGAGTTAGAGCATATGATATCAGCCGGTTACTATGAGCATGTTGATGGCAGAAATAATTACCGTAATGGTACAAGGAAGAGAAAATGGTATAATACGCCATAGACAAGTATCAGACCAATCCTTCTTGAGTACATGAGATCATCTGTTTATTTCATTTGAAAAGTGCTCACTATTCCAATTGAAAAAGTACTCGTCATTTGTAAATAGATTTGCACCAATCTTTAGTTTATTTACTCAACAAGATTTACCGTTCGTATTAACAATACAAGCTTTATGTGGCAGTCTATAACTCATAGTAGATGCGGAAGTTAGTGCGTTATCTTCAAAGATTCCTGCACTTATCGAAAGATAGGTTCGTCGTTATGATAGCAATATTCTTCTCATTCATTAACACCCAAAAAGTTGATCGGTTGTAACGGCAGCATCTTCTTGTCTTCATCGGTCATTTTGGGGTAGTATTCCTGCCAGAGAACAATGAAGTCATCAATATTGATTAGCCTTAAGTGTGTTTGAGAAACCCGTGCCTCTTTCATTGAATCAGAGGTAAATGTACCGGAAGTAACAAAAAGCCCGATATCTCCTGTTTTGTTTAACAGCCCCATAAGACTTCTTATTTCATTAACTGAAATGGAAGGTTCAGACTTATGTTTGACCTGAATTTTAATACGAGGCTCTAAGGCACCGAGCGGATCTCTGTAGGCAACAATGTCAATACCCCCGTCTTTGCCTTTGGGAGCTATAAAGGGGACGTGGTAGCCCATTGCTTTGAGTAGTGTTGCGACTAATCCTGCAACTGATAAGAGTTCAACTCATTGATGCAATTTTTTAATTCCTGTACAATGGACGGTTCGGCCGTTAAAAACAAGAAGACTTAGTCCTATAACGGCCCGGTTCACCCTGTGAACCGGAACGAAGTGGAGCTCGCCGAGGAACGCAGGCAAATTGCGAAGCACCCAATTTCATCAGGGCGGTCTGTTGTACGTATATGACAACGCGCCTGTCCCTAATGTAAACAGCGAAGCACTTAACTCTCTAGACCTTTCTTATCTAAACTCTAAACTTTTCTTCATTCGTGTTCATTAGTGATCTTTTATTTGTGTCAATTTGTGGATAAACATTTGGTTCCGGCTTGTCCGGGTTAGGCATTTAATAATTAAGAGTTTTAGAAACTTAACTAATCTAGATTAATGGAGGTAATCGAAAACATAACAGCAAAGACACCAGCTTTGGTCGGTATTATTAACAGACAACAAATCTGGGACAATGTCCTTAACGAAGGTTGGTACCATATTCCTGTCAAAAATGCCCCGAGAAATATCATGAAGTGCCAATACCTTGGATTTTATTTTCCACAATTCTTCCCAAAGGAATTAAGCTATCATGTTTCATACTACTGTCAAATCAAGAATATTGAAGTTTTTTTTTAAAAGGATTGAACTGTTCCCTGGCGAAGAGGGTCATAATAAATCTGATAAAGATTACTTTAAACTGTCTCTGGGAGAATTAACGAAATTGCCCAAAGCTATCCTAAGCAAAAAATGGAGAAGTATTGTCTTCATCCCCACAACCTTAGAAAGACTTTACCAAGCGGATGAAATTAATGATCTATACGATACGAGTCCCCTCGAAGACATAATATAAAAAAATTAAAAGGATCCGATTTCCAACCGGAACGGCAAGTATTTGTTTACACTGAAAAACATAACTATTGCCTTGATTTTTGTATTTACTGCCGGAAAGGAAATATAGATGTTGAATGTAACGGATAAACATATCACAATCTGCCTGACGCTTACACTAAAGACAGAAAAAGGAACAACGAGCTGACCAGCCACGGATGGAGAGTCTTAGGGTTTGATTCAAAACAGATTAGAAACGACACCAATGGGTGTATGAAGGTTATTGCCAAGACTGTGAAACTTCTGGGGGGCATCAAGTAATTTTCATTATAATAGCCTCTGAAAGATAAGTGGAACATTAACGGATGTATAATTAAAGAAATAATTAATCAGACCTGGAAGGTCTGAGCAGTTAAACACTTGAACACTTAAACAGCTGCCTCTCCTCGTACCTTCTGAGGGAGCGATCCATTCAGACGTTATTTCACGTCTCTTTAGGAAAGTCGGCTGAGCAGATGAACTTGGTTCCGGAGTGAAGAATATAATGAAGTACGGCAGATTACACGGAGAAAAAATGTAGAATGTAGGATTAACAGCCGAGAAGTCTGTTGCACGGAAATGATTAGAATCTTTAAAGCTAATCAGAGCAGGGATGCTCTGAACACATGATATTCGATTCATTAAAGAGTTTTTCAGTTAGAGATCGTAAAGCTATTAACCTCACGTATAGATTGACATAAATGGGAAGGTTTGTTCTGTGAATGGGAAATAGGTTGATCACTTTTGAGAAAGAATTGAAAGGAGAATAATGGCAAAGCAAAATGCGGTTAAAGAAGAGCCTTTAGAGAAGCAGCTTTGGAAAGCAGCTGATAAGCTCCGTAAGAACATTGATGCGGCGGAATATAAGCATATAGGGCTGGGATTGATATTTCTTAAATATATATCCGATTCGTTTGAAGAGCTTTACCGGCAACTGCAGGCAGAGATGGATGGCGGTGCTGACCCGGAAGACAGGGACGAATACAAGGCAGAAAACATCTTTTTTGTTCCGGGAGAAGCTCGCTTGTCATATCTGCTTTCTAAAGCGAAACAGCCGGATATCGGTAAATATGTCGATGAGGCGATGGATGTTATTGAGAAAGAAAACCGTTCTTTGAAAGGGGTGCTGCCTAAGGTATATGCGCGACAGAATTTAGATCCGACAAGCTTGGGCGGGCTTATTGACCTTATAGGGAATATAGCATTAGGAGATGCCAGGTCCCGCAGTGCCGATATGCTGGGCAGAGTATTTGAATATTTTTTAGGTGAGTTTGCTTTAGCTGAAGGTAAAAAAGGGGGACAATTCTATACACCGCGAAGTGTCGTGGAGTTACTGGTTGAGATGTTAGAGCCTTATGAAGGGAGAGTGTTTGACCCTTGCTGCGGTTCCGGCGGTATGTTTGTCCATTCGGAAAAATTCGTTACCGAGCATCAGGGAAAGGTGAACGATATTTCCATTTACGGACAGGAGAGCAACCAGACAACCTGGCGGCTATGTAAAATGAATCTGGCAATCCGGGGCATAGACAGTTCTCAGGTGAAATGGAACAATGAAGGGTCTTTTTTGAACGATGCACACAAGGACTTGAAGGCAGACTTTATTATCGCCAATCCCCCATTCAATGTCAGTGACTGGGGTGGAGAGTTGCTGAGAAAGGATGGACGCTGGCAATATGGTGTACCCCCGACAGGAAATGCCAATTTTGCCTGGATGCAGCACTTCATCTATCATCTGGTACCCACCGGACAGGCAGGAATAGTGCTGGCAAAAGGTTCTTTGACCTCCAAGACAAGCGGTGAAGGGGAAATCAGAAAACGATTAGTGGAAGCAAACCTGATTGACTGTATTGTGAATCTACCCGCTAAACTATTTCTCAACACCCAAATACCGGCTTCATTATGGTTTATCAGCCGTAACAGGAAAAACGGTAAATTTCGAAACCGCAGTGATGAAATTCTGTTTATTGATGCCCGTAATTTAGGACATCTGATAAACCGCCGAACACGTGAGTTATCTGCTGACGATATTGAAAAGATTTCCGGCACCTATCATAGTTGGCGAAATCCTGACGGTGATTATGAAGATATCCCCGGCTTTTGTGTTTCCGCTCCTATCAGCAAAGTAGCCGAACTGGATTATGTGCTTACACCGGGGCGGTATGTAGGTTTAGCAAAGGATGAAGATGAGTTTGACTTTAAAGAACGGTTTCAATCACTTAAAGCTGAACTGGAAAACCAATTCAATGAAGAAGCTGAGTTGAACAGAGTTATTATGGAAAATCTCAATAAGGTGGAGTATGAAAAGAATTGAGTTTATAGGTCTCAGGGAAGAGATATTTAACCCCGCTTTTATTTCCCCGAATTCGAGGGAAATAAATCAGACAGGATTGATAGATGAATGAATGGAATAAGACGACTGTAGGGATATTTTGCCCTTTTACCTATGGGAAAAGCTTACCTGAAAACTATAGAATAAACACAGGAGATGTGCCAGTATACGGGTCAAATGGAATTGTTGGTTTTCATAATGAAGCTTTGGCTCAAGAACCGGGAATAGTTATTGGTAGAAAGGGGACTGTAGGTGCAGTTCACTATTCTAAAAAAGCATTTTGGGCTATTGACACAGCTTTTTATGTTGTGTCAGATACTTGCCGAGATTTGAGGTATTCTTATTATTTGCTCAAGTCAATTGGTCTAGAACAGATGAATTCTGATAGTGCAGTTCCTGGTTTGAATAGAAACGCAGCCCACGAAATAGAGTTAAATGTCCCCCCTCTGGCTGAGCAAAAAGCGATAGCCTCAGTTCTCAGCAGCTTAGATGATAAGATTGACCTGCTTCACCGTCAAAACGCTACCCTTGAAAAAATTGCTGAAACCATTTTCAGGCAATGGTTTATTGAAGAAGCAAAAGACGGTTGGGAAACAAAACCTCTTAGTTTTATAGCTGATTTCTTAAATGGTTTAGCTTGCCAGAAATACCCGCCGAAAAATGATGTTGAAAAACTACCCGTGTTGAAAATCAAAGATTTAAGCAATGGAATTTCAGAGAATTCTGATTGGGCTTCGACTAAAGTTAAACCTGAGTTTATTGTCACAGTTGGGGATGTAATTTTTGCTTGGTCAGCTTCATTAATGGTGAAAATCTGGAATGGGCCAGATTGCATCCTAAATCAACATTTATTCAAGGTAACCTCAACAAAATACCCCAAGTGGTATTATTACCTGTGGTGTAAGCATCACTTGGCTGTATTTATAGCGAAAGCAGCAAGCCAATCAACAACTATGGGGCACATAAAGCGTAGAGATTTAGATGAAGCTCTTGTCTTAGAACCAAAGGATGCAGAACTTGATGAGATGTCTGAAATAATTAACCCATTGTTTAATAAGTTAGTTTCAAACTATAAAAAAATAAAAACCCTTACCGTTTTTCGAGACACTCTATTACCGAAATTGATGAGTGGCGAGGTAAGAATAAAAACATAGTTATAGGAGAATTACAATGGAAGAGCCCTTCAAACCGTTAAGTCTATCAATTAAAGAACTGTTCTGCAATGCAGATTCACTCTATAAGATTGTCAAGTCCTGAATTAGTGGACTAAAAGGAGCACTATATGTCCACAAGAAGTTCAACCAGCAAGCCCCTCAGGCTTCGCT
>PWOA01000075.1 GCA_003564155.1 Candidatus Cloacimonadota bacterium | reverse complement strand
GAAGGGAATGACTATCCACGATTACAGTGGGAATAAGTAAAAAGGAGTTAAAAATGAGACCTCAAGATCGTTTAAGGTCAGAGCAAGCAATGCAAATGAACATGTTATGTTTGACTGCAGTCCATGACGAAACCCTTAATACAGGTGGCTTTAGTGAGCAGGACGAAGTTTATAACATGATTGAAGTAATCACAGATGAGGTGGAGTTCTCTCGTATTGAAAGATATCTACCCCAAACGAATACTTTTGTAGATGACTCTAATTTTTATACTTTGTGTAGAGGCATATACTTGGGATATTTCCAAAACATTAGTGTTCAAGAAGGAATCATAAGAATTATTAAATGGAGTTAATAAGGAGGAGTTATGTGGGAGGAATTACTCACTAATCCAAGAGTACAGGGTGCTATAGCTTTTGTTTTAGCGGCTATAATCGCTTGGCTATTCAAGGTAGTAGTTGATCACAAAAAGCTATTAAAGGTAATCGCTGCGTTATGTGCTTTAATCTTCGCAGAAGAAGACAAGAATTTGAGTAATGCAAAGAAGAATAAAGAAGTTAGTGAAGCATTTAAGAAGAGTGTGGATGATGAAACAATTAAAACTACTAAAAAAAAATTCGGTACTATCGAGAATGCAGTCCATTGGACTTATCAAAAGGTAGCTAAGCCATTAGTGAAAACAGGTATCGTTGGGTTAATCGACAGAATAAGGTAGTTAACTATGGAACCAGAACATAAAAAAACGATAATCGATATAGGGCGAACTCTACAGATTCTATTAGCTGTTATTATGATCATCACTATAATGATGGTAGCTCCATTAAGAAGTGAGATTGACAAGCTGTGTGATGCTATAGAAAATATAGAACGAGAACGTATTCCTGAGATAGAGGCACAATTAAGAGAGCAAAGAATAAGAAATAAAAGTATCGAGAATTCTTTAACTGAGATAAAGTCTCATTTAGAACACATCCGCAGAAGATTGGAGGTAGAATGAGATATGATATATACACACCTAAGTATTTTACTCCGGAAGAATTAGTTCCTCCGGAGTATGTAACTGTTTGGTATCACCTCTGTGATCCCCGAATGTTATTAGTCTTAGATCGCCTTAGAGAGAGGTATGGACGGATAGCTATTAACAATTACTCTTATGGCGGGAAAGTAAAGTATGCAGGTTTTAGGCCTTTAGGTTCTGGGCTCGGATCACCTTATTCGCAGCATTGTTTTGGTAGAGCTTTCGATCCTAAGTTTATTGATTATGAAGGTGACCGGGAAGAAATTGTTAATTACCTAATAAGTGACTGTTTAGAAGTTAAGGTTATACGTAGCTATATCTGGGGTTTACACATAGACAATAGAAATGCAATAACTCATGGACCTATAGTATGGCGTTCAGAATAAAGGAATAAGTATGGGGTATATTATATATGGTTACAAGATCGATAGAGATGCATGGTCTAAGTTTTACCATATTGACATGCGACATGCAGATTTATTGGTAGGTACCGCTGAGAGAGACAATATAAATTTATATTTCGGTGAGGATAACTTAATATATGAGTTTCCCGGGATTGATTTATGTACTGAGTCTCCAATAGTTAAAACTAAGAAATTCACACTATTAGGCAAAAAGATCCGGAGAGTAGCTCTAGATTATGAAGGTGCTGCCAATCCGGTAGTGACAATAATCGCATTTAACAGAAGATTCCCGGATGGAGTCCTCACCCATAATGTAACTATATCCGAAGCTAACCGATGGTACGGCATACCATTAGGATATAAGTGTGAATATATACAATTCATGGTTACTGGATTTGAAATTTGTAAACATATAAGATATACAATTACATAAGAATTAGGAGTAATTATGGCGTGGCCAATAGGAGCAATGGTATTAAAAACTGCAGGAAGTCTAGCTGCAGGGTATTTACAAAAACCAAGAAAACGTGACTATAGACCTGACTTATCGTATCTCGATAAATATGTAGCCAATTTAAGAGGTGATCTTGCAAAACGATCAGTAGAACGTAACATCATCAGAGAAGGTGGCAGGCAGATAGGCGACATAACTAGGGAAGGAATGGAAAGAGCCGAGTATCAAGCTCATCGCACAGGTACAGTAGGTAGTGGCCTCCATATTGCACAACAGCAAAAGATAGGCCAACAGGCACAGGCAGGTATGGCTCATGTCACTCGTCAAGCCAGGGATGCAACAGCAGAACAAGCACAAAGAGGTGAAGAAGCTATTAGACAAGCTGAACTTCACCGGGAACAGGTAGTAAGTCAAGCAAAGGCAGATTATGATGCAGCTGCTGGACGTTGGAAACGTGATATGTGGGGCAGAACAATTACCGCTGGTGCTGATATAGGTGCAGGAATAATGCAAAGACAGGCAGAATGGAAGGATGCGTCAGCCGTAGCAGGAGCACATATGCCTGAGCAAGCTATAGGAGCCATGGAAGGCATACCCGAAGGCTTTCATCGTCCGGAAGCACTAACTGCACCTGCGACTGCAGAGCAAGCAAGACAGGCTTTAATTTCCACTGGAGCGTCTACTCCACAGGCAGCATTGCAAGCTTTAGGTATAAGTATGGAGCGAGAACAAAGCAGGAATTTCCTAGGACAAATGGCAGAATTATATAACGTCACAAATTGGCAATATAATCCTTCTTTATCTCCACAGCAAAATGCACAGATGTTGGAATCTTCCAAAGAATTCCGATTTAATATGGCTCAAGAAGAACTATTTAAAGAGGCATATCAACATAATTTAGGGCCTGGCGAAGTTTTTGAGCATGTAGTATCACACCCGGAGTTTGAACAGTTATCATTCCCCGAAAAGATTCAAATAAAAAATAATCTTGTTCAACATTTAGGTCAAATGCGCCAGCATCGTGTAGATGAAACTATAACTGATGTATATGGACAAATGGCAGGGGACGTTGTACCGGAACAATTTTCTCAGCAACTTAGTCAGCTAGTAGACGAGAATGCGTGGAAAGAAATAGTCGGTCTAATGAAATCAATGCCAACTCAGCTAGATGCTATCACTGATGAGATGAGAAATGGTCTTGAAACCGAGATTGCCCAAGGTTTGAGAAGCGGTGCTATATCTTCTGAACATGATGCTTTAAATCAATTATTAAACCAACCAACTGTAGCTGGTCGTACTATTGCAGAGGTGTTAGGTCCTACAGCAACTAACAGGATATATGGTCACAGAAAAAAAGCTGAAGATAGAAGAATCCAAGCTATGCACCTTAAAAATGTAAGAAGAGCTGCAAGATCTGAAATACGTGGCTTACAAAGAGGTATCTCAGATAAAATACAAGAGATGCAAGCAAATCTTACTAGAGAAGATCATATAAGAGAACTGCAGGTGTATGACACAGAATTTACCCAAAGAATGGATGTTGTTGCGTCACATGTAGAGGCTGGAAACATTACAGAGAATATGGATCTAATATATACTTATATCGAGGAAGCTGTAGCTGAACTACCAAACGAGGTTATAAATCAATTGCTTGCTGACCAAGGTTTTATGAGTCAAATTATGTTTTCACAACATGGCCTCCGGACTCCTTATGAGCAGCAACAATTGATGACACAGCTCGCTACATATAGACCTCGTAAGCAGTTAAGGATTATGCTTCAAACGTTTATTGAAGATCTTGCAAGAGAAGATATAAGAGCGGGATCTCCAGGTTTACCACCAGTAGACTTCGGTAACTTTGAATTTGAGGAGGAATAATGCCTGTAGACAAAATGCCGAAGTATAGGCTAAAGACGGAGCTGAAAAGTTTAGATGATGTAATGCGTGCAAAGACGATTGTAAATAGACATCCAGAACCATTGCTCAATACACTAAAAACAGAAGATCCGGAGAGATATGCTAAGGTGATAGCATTACAAGAAGCATTACAAAGGAATGAAGAAGTTAAAGCTCCGCCTCCGGCACCTGAGATTGAAGAGCCAGAAGAAAAAAGAAAGCCTTTACATTCTAGGGTGTTAGATTTGTTCCGTAAGACTGATACTAAAGAACCTAAAGTAGATGATAAAGTATCTGAAACAGAAGCAACTCCTATTGAAGAATCTGAGTATACACCTCGGCAAATTGGAAAAGAACCTAAAGTAGATGACAAAGTACCTGAAACAGAAGCAACTCCTATTGAAGAATCTGAGTATACACCTCGGCAAATTCGTACAGAACCCTTCCGGGATGTACAAGACTTGTTAGATGCAGACCCTTCAGATATGTATTATTCGGCAATCCCTGAGACGGTTGCGCACCCTAAAGATCCGGATCCAATGCAAAGGACAGGGTTAGCTGATGAGTATTACGAGCTAACTAAAATGTCGGACACATCTGACATGAAGTTGAGAGATGATCCCGCTAATCAGATATATTTAACGCCTTTGGGGTCTATATTATACGGGACCGCCAGATTGTTTTCTGCGACAATTGAACGTCTTGCTTATGGTGTTTCATCTTTAGGACTTAGATCATACTTGGAAGCAGTAGAAGGTATTCCTAAATTAGACTATGATGCTAAGAAGATGAAGTGGGAGCCGACGACAGAGGATCCTTCGGAGTTACATAAGAAGCTATGGGAATTAACTGAATATTATGAATCAGACCAGGCAGGTTTTGTTACTCCATGGGCAGAATTAGGACGTGCAGTAAGGTCAGAATGGGCAAAAGATCAAGGAGTTGTTTGGGGAATCCTCAATGAATTTGGTGAGAGAGGCGTAGACTTAATGGGATTAATCTTGCAAATGAAATTTCTTGGTCATATAACTGGAGGGAAGATCGGTGGTCTTGTGCCTACAGGAGTTCCTAAAGCAGCTGTAAGTGCACCAAAATCCCTTCCATCAAAAGGAGTTATTAGATATGCCGGTTATAACCCTTATTCTCATCAACTAGCCCAAACTAAAGCTGAGTTAGGAGCAGTAAGAAACAGGATGCTTACGCAGGGTTTCCATGCTTTTGCGGCAACTCCTGGAGAACCTCAAGAAAGAGCTGAAGCTGCTCTAACAAGAATCGGGTATAATATGACTCCTTATATGGTTGCAAATATGAGTAGAGTTATCCCTGGATTTGCACCGGTAGGTTATATGGCAGTTTTAGCAGACTTAGCTCTCAATACATTTTTAACTAGTCCTGGATATATTCAATCATACATAGACAATGATGGGTTTGGTGAAGACTTTTGGACATATGCTGTCGTCCAGGGTGCTACAGACCTTGTAATGTCTTTGAAAACTACAGGAGATCCACGTAAAGCCATGGCTGCAATGAATAAAAAGCAATTTAGAAATATGGCTAAAAAAGTATATGGTAAGGATTATGTTAAGGTAGGCAAAGAATTAGAGAAGGCAAGGCTTGATATAGATAAAATAGGATCTCCTAAGGAAGCCGCTGACTTGATGTCAGAGTATGCCATATTATCAACATATTGGAATGGTATCTTTGGTGATCAGCCTTCGAGAGTTGACTTTAATTTTGACCAATTGAGTCCTGCTCAACGAGCAAGGTATACTTCTGCTGTACGTAAATTACGTGCTGGTGCTGCTATCGCTATGGAAGAATATTCTAAAAAGCCTGTCTTTGTCAATATAGATCGATTAGAAAAAGCTTATGACATAGGTAAAGAGGCAAGGGGTCAGCTTAACCAATTAGAAAGAGATATGCAAGCTAGGATAAATTGGAGTAAGAGTGGTGATGACGTTGGACCGGAAGCAAAAACAAATCCAATATTAAATAAATTTATAGATGACCTAGAGAATAAATCCAGTTCTCTTTACAAACATTACAAAGAAAAGACCTCTTTGACTATGCGTGAGAGAGTTGAAAAACTTGCAAAGAAACGAGCAGAGTCTTTAAATAAAGCTGAAGAGGAAACAGACTCTAAGAAAAAAGCTGAATATACTAAAGAATATGAAGCCAATACTAAAGAAATCGGGGATATCTTAGTAGAGAATAAAGTCATCCCGGCCAAATCATTAGAGCCACCTTTATCTATAGAAAAGCTTACAGCTGAATTAAAAGATATTAAAGCTCATGAGAGTAAGTTATATAAATTAATGACAGAAAGAGCTGAGGTATCTCGTCAAGCTAGTGAGACTGAAGATCCAGCAGACCGTGCTGAATTAATGCACAAATACAATGAATTAAATAGGCAGATAAGAACTACTATAGAAGATAGACAACCACCTAAACCTGAAATCGAAGAGCCAGTAGAACCACCTAAACCTAAACCCGAAGAGCCAGTAGAACCTGCTAAACCTAAAGCCGAAATAAAGGTTGAAAAACCAGAGCCAACAACAGAAGTTAAACCTGCCCCAAAAATAAAGCCAATTAAAGATATGGATCTGGCAATAAAACAAGTATTAAAAGATATAGATAAAGTCCCTGAGGAGCAAATCGATAAAAGAGTGGCATCTGTAAAAAGGATTAGGGAAAAGAAGCCTTTGCGTGAGATAGTAGATGAACCTAAAGTAACTGCACGTATTGTAGGAGAAGAACCTATTAAGAAATCTGCAGCAAGTAAAATAGTAGCTGATAGATTGGAGCGTTCTTTGACTAAAACCTTACTTGATAAGCCATTAAAAGATTTAACAATCCCAGAGCTTGAGAAAGTAATGGTTGAAGCTGAAAAGTTAATGATAGATCCGGTAACTGCAAAACGCAAGGCAGGATATACCTATTTAAACCGGTTATTTAAACATGCTAATATTGAAAGACAAGTTAGACTTACAATGGGAGACAAACCTCCGGCTCCGGAAGCTAAACCTGCTGCTAGGGATAAGATTTTAAAAGCAGCTGTCACTGCTAGAATAATTGATGAGAGAACACCCATCTCCAAAGAAGCAGAGCCAATACTAGAGCAAATCACTAAACAGAGTGAGGAGACTTTAAAGAGAGACGTCGCCTCAGCTCCCAAAACAAGCGAAGAACAGCTTCATGTTATTGAGCGAACAGTAAATAACCTAACAAGTAGATCCCCTGAAATACAACGTTATATTGGCAGTTCTGAAGAGGTCTTGGCTAATACACATAGAAGAGTGGGAGATCTGTTGGATGAAAATAAAGCAGCAATTAATTCTTTTGAAACCCGCTTAACCCATGATAAAGGGATCTTAGAAAAATCTTTGGCTGAACTTAATGCTACTGAGTTTGCTAAGTTGACTAATGTAACTAGAATGATGATGGGTGATGTTGAGTTTATGGAAAGAAGACCGGATGTTAGAAGTATTGTCACCAGGTTAGCTTATTTACAAACAGTCCGGGAATCGTTAGCTAGGGACACGAGATCTCCTATAGTAAAAGATAGAGATACTGAGCGGTCTATGGAACATACGCTAGGTCGTTATACTCCAGGAAGCACACCTAGGGATATCCCTGAGAAGCGGCAAGCAGTATATAAGGAATTCGACGATCTTTATAAAAGCGAGATATTCACAAAAGAGAAACTATCGGTTGATGATTTATCAAAGATTAAGTCTATTAGCAATAAGCTAGGTAAGGTTGTATCTATGAAGCCGACCGCTCCTATTACTAGAGCTGAAAGAGAATTAGCAGAGACTTACCTCATAGAAGCTAACCGGAATGCTATAGACAAATTAGCTAACAAGATGGCTAAGGATTATAATCTACCTGTTTCAGAAGCTAGGTTATCAGTCTTATATGGATATTTATTGGGTGCTAGAAGATGGGATCCGAAGAAAGGTGCTTCTATAAATAGTTGGAGTCTAAAAAGAGGCAAGTTTCAAGTACAAAAAGATGTTAATGAAAGACTAGTCTTAACCGACAAAGAAGTTAGACTCCCTCAGAATGTAGCTGACATTGACAGATCCCCCGATAAAGACCAATTAAAATTAGCGGAAAGAGCACACAAAACACACGAACAAGTGAAAGCTAATGTTGAAGCACAAGACTATGAGATATGGAATTTCGGGGTAAAGAATCGTTATATAAATAACGGTTACCTAGAGAACCCGTTGGAGTTACAGAAGAGGTTGAACCTTGATATGGACTTGGATGTTATATCTAAAAGAGTTGAGGATGTAAATAATCTTGCTAGAGAGGTCTATAAAGAGACTGATGTTGGTGTGGAATATTATAAACATGAAAAAACTAAATTACCTAACAATAGGAATGAAGCAAGCGATATTGTTAAGGACAAAAATACTACCACTCAAACTAAATCCGGGAACAAGGATGTTTTCACGGGTGTAGACGTAAAAGAAGAAACTGTAAAAGGCACCGGAGAAAGGATAGACAAGCAAGTCCAAACAATAAAATCAAGGCTGTATGATAAGTACTATGACAAGGAAATGGTAGATGCCGTTGGCAAACAAATAGCTCACAGCCTTTCAGATCACTTTGCCGTTATGCAGTCTGAACAGTTTAGGGTAGGACTCTTTGCCGATTTTATAAACAAATATTTAAGGGATCATAACATGCCGGTAGGAGATATGCGTAATGTTATACCCTTTGCTATAGAAAAAACTATAATCCCTGAACAGTTAAGGGGTGTCTGGGGGGAGAAAAGATACGATACCCTTAATATGTTATATAAAGGTTACAAAGATAAGCTAGCTCCCTTAATAAAAGAAATAGAAAATTTCCAAAAGGAAAGTTTTGAGAAACTGCTGCAGGCTTGGCCAGGTCTGTCCGACAGTGAGAAGGCTAACTATATAAGTCATTTATGGATGATGTCTAAAAAGAAGGCACTTAAGACTCTCGGTGGGGGGCATTATATGAACTCTCCTTTCACAAAGAAACGTATATTTGATACTTTTCAGGAAGGGATGAAGGCTGGATATATCCCCAGGACTACTGACATTAACGATATTTTGTTACATGCAACTAACGTCAATGCCAGAGCCATAGCAAATAAACATCTTGCAAGTTCGATCAAGGCAATGAAATTCTCAGGCGAGAAAGCATGGAGATTTAGATCAGAAATCAGCAAATTGCCAAATAAGGAAGAATACTCGGATTGGAAAGAAGTCCCTCATCGCAACTTGCAAATACCAATTTTCAAAACCTCCGGGAAAGAATACCGTAAGATCTCCGACACTATGCGAAAGATTTTAGACGAGCTAGGCCTTAAGGTTGTTTTAAGAAAAGACATGCTTGACACTGAAGGGCAGATCAAGGATGATACTATAGTCTTGGGCAGAATATTTGAGAATAAACCTTTAGCTCATGAGTTAGGCCATGTAGTCCCGAAAAAACTTGGGATCACTCAAGACTTCTATGATATCCATAGAGTCGAGTTGATGGAGTTGAATAGAGAACGGATTGATATGGCTAGAGAAGCTGAAGGCATAAAAGGTGTAGCTTATGCGAGTAAAGACTCAGAGTTATTTGCAGAACTGTTTGCTACTACTATGTTAGATCTTGAGAGAGCTGCACGTTTAGCTCCGGATGCCACTGTATCATTACTTTCAAGGTTAGAGAAGGATGAAGTCTTAGGCAGTCTCACAAATATGGATTTTGCTAGAGAGGCCGGACCAATTATGCGAGTAGTTAATAGAAATCTGGAACATGTAAGCCCTTTATGGCATCCGATTATTGCTAGAAAGCTTAACCGGATATACGCAGAAGGGTGGATTGATAAAATTGAGGCTGGTGGTTTCCCATTACTGCGGGTGTGGCGTAATCTCTTTGGTGCTGCTAAGACTATAATGATGCAAGGATCAGGGTTCCATGCTTACAACTTAAGCGAGACAGCTTCTCATAACGTGCGGAAAGTATTATTAAAAGCAATTAGTCCTAAAAACCTATATGATTATTTCATGAAAGGAGAATTACCTCAATATAAAAAAGAAAACTTAGAATTAGTAAAAGACTCCATAGATAACAATTTAAACTTTGGAACCACTGGTGACTATCGGGTTGGACATTTAGAAAGACAGCTAAATTGGCTACGGTATCATACAAGAAATGTTCCCGGTGCGAGGGAGGCCGTTAAATCAGTTGCTTTCCTTAGTCAAGAATACAACAAATTCTTATGGCAATACTTGCAACCTACTTATAAATTATATACTTATCAGGCACAAAAAGAACATTTAGAAAGTATCCCTGTATATAAAAACAATCCGGCATTACTTAAGGCAGGTAAACGACAGATTGCACAGTTTGCCAATGATGCTTATGGCGGTCAGAATTGGCTACAATTAGGGGTTAGTAAACCTTTTCAAGAGCTCTTAGATTTGGCAGTCTTCGCTCCAGATTATAATATTTCCATAATAAGACAGTTTATAGCTCCTTCAGGGGTAGGTGCAAAAGCAGCTATGATTGATCCGGAGAAGTATGGAATAAAGCCTGGAACTCCTGAATATAAAGAGATAGACAAGATGAGTCGTAATCTCAGACGCAAACTTGGTTCTATATTTATGGTTAAAGTCGCCAGGAATCTAGGTATCGGACTGAATTTAGCTAACGCCTACTTCCGGACGTTAGACATGGAAGCTAACCCAGAATTCTATGATGAAGAATTTGGCCATAATCTATTAGATTATACAATGCTAGGGAACTCTCTTGGCAATAAATATAGGGTGTTTACAGGAAGAGATTCTAAGGATAGAGAAAGATACACCTTAGCAGGAAAACAGTTTAGAGACCCGATACGGTTATTGCTAGAGCCTATTAGCACTGTCGGCGGTAAACTGGATCCTGGAATTCAGACTCTTTCAATAATATTTACCGGTAAAACTGCAGGCAGATTTAGGACTTCAGCACATGGAGAACAGGATGCTTTGAAACGAGCCAAAAGTGTAGCCATGGAATTCACCTCTTATTTATTACCGATCAGTATAAGTACGCTCCTTTCTGAGGAACAGGAATTTAGTACATATGGCTTAGTCGCTCCAACGAGACCTGTAACGGAAGGTGCTTCAAGGTGGTATATTACCCAGGCATATGAAGATATTTGGGCACGTACGTCTAAGGGTGAAGAGGTAGATGTAGATGATCATCCCTTACTTGAACAGGCGGTTAGATCAGCTTACAGGAGCCACGGTAATCATGCTGTCAACCTTATAAGAGAAGCAGAGAAACAAGCTATTAACAGGGTAAGACGTGCACTTTTAGAAACACTTCCAGAAGAGATTGAGGAGTTACGGGAGAAGCTTGCAGAGGCAGAAACCGCAATGGAAATTGAAACGATAGCACATAAGATAGAGTACCTTAGTAAACTGGAAGGTATAGCTAATTCAGATATTGACGCTTTAGACTTTGCAAAGGCATTAGGTAAAAGTCAACAGCCTAAATATAAACCCTTTAAATAGATTTAAAGAACCGGAAGATCTCTTCTAGGTTATAAAACCTTTGGATCCTTTTCCCTTTCTGCTCTATATCGTAACAAGTTTCACTAAGTGGAGTGTTCCTTTTTACTACCTCTGTCTTCCGGATGACAAAGTAAGCATTCTTATTGATCTCATTATATAGAAGATCCTTTATCTTCTGATGCTTAGACTGTTGAGTCTTGCCGACTTTAGCTTCTATGAGGAAGACGTTATTTGGGCAGATAAGGAAAGCGTCGCAAGGACGCTTCCTCTCTTTAAAATCATCTGGTTTTACCCAGCCTTTCGGGATGATCGGATCTGGGATCTTAACGTATTTACATTTAAACAATCCTGCGAACTTCGTTAATATTCGTTCAAATATTGCTTCCCTCTTAATTTTTCCTCTAGGTATAGCCATTATATCCTCCGCCGTTCTGCCATCTTTACTCTGAAGGATTCACGTTCAAAGGGTTCTGTAATCAGCTCAAACATCTCCAACAACCGGTCATATATTCTATCTCCGTAAATACATCTTAGGTCTGCAGGAGACATATTGGTAGAGATAAGGTAATGATACATCTCTCCTCTGTCTCTACGTTTCTTGTACCCTTGATACAACTCTAGCAAACAATTCCTTGTGAACCCTACAGCTCTATTGTTAGTCTTTTCACTAATCTCAGACTCAATTCCAAGATCATCTACAAGTACTGCATGATGATTATACGCTTTGATGCAGTTATCTAAGGATTGACCTTTATCTGCATTGTTAGACAGTAACAACCGGTAATAAAAATTATATTGTGCTATAGTGGAAAACATCCTAGGTTGTAGCTGATCTCTCTTATAGAAATATCCTTCGTAATGATCTGCGTATTTTTCAGCTATAGCTTTACCGATCATCTTCAACATCTCTGTTTTGCCGGTGCCTACTTTGCCAAATAGAAGGTAGGCAAAAGAATCCCCATTTGTTAGCTTCTCATCTATCCTGTGGTATAGCTCCGGACTTAGGATTGTATGACCGATTATAGTACCGCTATCATCCTTGTAGTTTATGGGTTCTATATATTTATAAGTTTTCATCGTTTACTCCACGGGTCTTTTTTGTTATTCTCTCGGTACCCTGAACTATTCTTTTTCCACCGGTACACTCCATTGAGTACTTTCTGATAATTGGTAGGTTTTTCTAATAGCCAATGTAATGATATTTTCCAGCCTCTATCATTATCACCAAAGAGGAATGACTGCCCATCCTCAGCTTCTTTCAATACTTCTTCTAATACAAACCCTTGGTCCATCCTGATCTTAAGTTGATTTTTTAATGTAGGATTAACCTTCCCATCTTTAGTCCTAATTAATGGGAGGTTTTTCTCTTTAGCAAAGTTATTCCATTGTTTTACTATCTGGATGTATTTAGTTCTCTCCGGAAGAGCTTTCACCTGGACAGGATCTCTTGAGGCTATCATGTCTTTTTCTACTGATTCCCATTCTACTCCTAGTATAGATTTAATGGCAGCAGTATCCGTAGCAAACTTGATTATATCGTAAACTTTAACTGTGTTTCTGTCTTTTGTTACCAGATTTTTTAAGGTATTAAGCCATTCAATTCTTGCTTTTTTAGAGGCAGGTTTTTGACGGCGATCAAAAAGAGCTAATACTTTTCTGTAAAGCGCCAGGATCTCTTCTTCATAATCATCAAATATGTTGGCTACTGTAGTCTGTCCATGAATATGCTCGATAACCTCCTCGCCATCATCTTCTTCTTTTTCAAATAATGGAGTGAGTTTCAACCTTTTAGCTCTTTGTTCTTCGGTTTCGCTCTCGGGAGTTGGCTTATATCCTTCTTTTTTCTTTTCTTTTTCCTTGGGAGCTTCGACGGTTCCTTTAGGTTTATCTTCCTCCCATTTTATTCCCGTTACATCTCCTGTGATAAACGTTCCTTTAAGTTCTCTAAGTATAGCTACACATTGGGTTTCTGATAGCCTTAACCTAAATGACAGGGTGTCTAGTTGTGGTAATGTCCCATAATTTTCTGAGGCGATAAGCCATATTAATGGCAAATATTTGCCAGCCATCGGGGATAATTGATGATAGATCACATCATCTAACCACGATTTATGTAGCTTGATCCAAGATGGAGATCTAAATTTAAAGTGTTGCATAGAACTCCAGTCTTTCACTTTAAGTGCCATTGCACCCCCCTTTTACAGTATTTCTCTTAGTAATTGATTTTTCTTAATAGACTCTTTCTTGTATCCCTTCCATCTTTTGCTGTTATTAAGACCATAGTACTTAGCTATAGCCTCAGCGTCTTCTATCCTATTCTGTCTATAGGCACGTGTTATCCGGTTCTTTTTATTCCTCATCAGTGCTTGTTGTCGTTCGGCAAGATCCTGCGGACACCAAAGATATTCCCCATCGTAGGCTAATATCCCGATATCTACCAGGTCAACTAAAAACTTAAAGAATGTGTCTGGGTCAGCATCTGTAGCAAGCAAGAGCATTTCTTTCTTTTCAATATGGATACTATTACTCTTCTGCTCCAGCATGAGTTCTCTTATTACCCACATCCATCCATAGCCACGGTCGCCCCACTTTTTCCGTAAACTCAGCATAGGGGGCGACTTTCGGACCACAGACGAGTGCCTAAGTTTGGCTTGCACCTTTATCCTTCTCTGGTAATATTGCTGACTCTACCGAACTTACTATCCTCTCTTCTTCCAAACTTTTTAGAAACTTTCTGTAGTGTGACTGATTTGGTTGGCCTTTAAGCCATGAGTTGAATTGTACATATAGATCAGGAAACCCATACTTTGTACAAAAACGCATGACTTTTAAACGTCTACGCTTGAACTCGTTCTTTATCATCCCTCCAGACTTTACGTCCGGAGTGTTATCTCTTGTGATTAGTATCTTCATTTCCCATCTCCTTTTGGTAGGTATATATGTCGTTTTTATATACTTCCTGTATCTGTTCTATAGTTGATTGTATATCTAGGTTCTCGGTTGAATTATGGATAAGCCACAATTTTTCTACTTGTGTATTTGTCTTAAGTGTTTTGATTAGAGTCTCTACAGAATAATGATTAGCTCTGATTTTATCTGCAAGCCAACCCTTAATCTTTCCGTAGACTACATTCTCCGTTAGGATTTCTTCGTCGTAATTGCATTCAATAACCATATATTTAGTCCTCTCCGGAAACTTATATTTGAGATACTGACTATCGGTTACAAACACTAAAGAGCTTAACCATTCGAGTGAAGTGATATGAAAGCCAACAGGATCGATCGCATTGTGCTTAACCTCAAATGGTACTATAGCTAAAGTATTAAACACATTATGAACATTTTTCTTTAGTGTTTTACTCATCATAATTAACTGCTTGTGCTGGATCTCATTAAGAGTCTCGGGTGTAGCAGCTATAGGAATATACCTAGAGATCGTTCCGGCCCCCCTTACGTGGTCACCGTGCTCATGGCTAACTAAACAGCATTCACACTCCGTGACTTTATGCTTAGTCTTTTTTATGATCTGATTGCCTGGGATACCTGGATCTATCATGACTTTTGTTTTACCATCTGAGATAATATAACAATTACCGGATGATCCAGACGCAATAATATTCACTTCAAACATAACAACTCCTAGCTATTGATCAATTGCTGTTCTTTTTGAAGACTTTTAATTAAAGACTCAGCTTCGCCTTTAGTAAGGTCATCTATGACATTAGTACCATAGTCATTTGCTATAGTGCCCATAAGGGTCTTTTCTGACACTCCTTTATCTAAAAGGAATATAATCAGACGCTCTATCATCTTCTTTTGAACGTCTGATATTTGGGCGACACTATCAGCGACGGAGTCAATTTCCTGTTGTTCAGCTTTCTGTTTTGCAGTAGGGGTTTTAAATAGCTGTTTACCTGGAGTAGTTTTTTCCTTATCAGCCTTAGCAAATAAGCCATTCTTCTTTTCATCTTTAAGGGGTGCTTCCTCGGGTGAATCATCTATCATGAAAGGCTCTCTCCCAGTATCATCATCAACCCCTTCCATAGGGTCTTTATATTCTGCTTCAATTGTTTTATTGATAGCATTTACTAAGACATCATTGTCATTCGAAGATTTAATATCTACTTTTGTAGCTCTTACAAGTACAGTCTTCTTAGCCATCTCTTGCTTGAATTGGCTGTGTACTGAGTCCGGGCTAAGTTTACCTTGATTGTTAATGGGGTTATTGGTAGACTTCTTCCATGAATCCATTAGCTCTACAATAGTCATCACTTCAGATTTTTTACTGCCGTCCGTATACACGATAGTAGCATACGCTCCAACAATTTTATTGTTATCTATGTTTTGAAATTTCTGGACATGTTTAGTTACAAATTTTCTGCCTTCTTTTATCTCGTACTCAAACTCATCGTCTTCATACACTACCTGTGCATCGATATGACTTGTATTAAGTACCCTTTTTGCAATGGACACCCATCCGAAATATGATGGTTGGAAAGTTAGCTTGTTTCCATATACGATGAGATATCCTTGGTCTTTGGCTACAGTTAGCCCCATTACAACCATATGTAACATCGAGTCCATAATTGAGGTTGGGGTGCATACCTCAAGAGCCGATCTTTTATCCCTGTTTCTTATTGTCTGTAGTTTTAACCAAAAGCTTTTCAGTGCATTACCTGGGTTGTAGTCTGCAGGAAGAACTATCTCCCCACCCTTAACCATAAGCCTAACTCTCTTCTGAGCTTGGACCATGAGTTCTTTGCTTGTCATCTTCTGTTTTTCTATGTTTGCCATTATTCCTCCTAGGCTATTTCTTTTATGGATAAGTCGTGATCCTCGGTTGTTTTTGTTTGTATTGATTGACGATTAAATTCTAGTTTGAATGTGATGTTTTGTACACCGTCAATAAGTATTGGGGGATCTATACCCCAATGCTTACTGAACGCTTCTGATACATCTATCCCCACATATATTTCCTCACCTTGTGACATGGTAGTCTTCCCATTGAATAACACCTCACAAACTTCTTTAACCTCTCCATTAACCTGGATATCAAACAGCTTAAACTTTGCCATCTTGAACTTTTCGTTTAGCTGTGACTCAATTACTAACGCCCAGGTCTTTAGTCTTAATTCATAGAGATATACTTCTCTTAACAACTCTTCTGCCTTAGCTGATAAGGCCTTATTCTTAATCTCAAGGTCTTTAATCCTCTCCTCGATTTCCTTATTGTTAAGAATGTTTGAGCGGATCTGTTCCAATCTGTTAATCTCTTCTTTTATCTTAGTTTCCTCAGGGTTTAAAGAAGATTCCTGCAAGGCGATCATTTTATCGTAAGCTTCTTGAAGTAGTTTATCGTAGGAAGCTTTGTTCTCTTCTCTCTCTTGTTTATGCTTTTTATCAAGTAGTGCCCTAGCATTATCAACCTCTTTCTCGCTAGCTTCAATAGTTTCCTCGCAGTCAATTATATTATGCGTAGCTACTTCAATTTCCTTCTGGAGTTTATTGTTATTTTTCTGGAGAGTCTCTATCATTTTCTTGTCACTGTTTAACTCTGAATTAATCCCTTTTAGCTTCTCTTCACTGTTGGCTATCAGTTCTCTTAAGTTGTTAGCCTTTGCCTCGTAATATTTCTCCCTTTTCTCTGCGTTTTTCTTAAGTATCTCCTGTGGAAGAATTTGACCACACAGAGAGCATAACATCTCCTCATCCTCCAACCCGTTACTATCTGGTAGCTTTTCAAGATCTATCTCGTAAGCATTCTTTGTATCCTGGAGCTGTTTTTTTTCGAGCAACTTTTTCGTGGTTGAGTCATTAAGTGAGTTAACATTAAAATTATTCTTACGCAGATCGTCTCTAAGTTGATTTAGTAAGTTAATCTTCCCTCTTCTTTCATCATGTAATTCAGTTATTCGCTTGTTAACTTTGTCCAGCTTAGTATTACAATGTTGTAATTGCTCCGAGAGTAACTGGTTATGGCTTTCAGCACTTTGTCGCCTTAATTCCTGGTACGCTTCTCTGGCAGACATTAATGCCCTGTCATCAACACCATTCTCTAAAATATCTTGTTTATCTTTAATCTCAGCCGCTAAACTTTCGAGAGAATAGCCTTGAGTGTCTTTCTTGAAATTAAATAATTCGTCTATCCTGTCAGGTAAGCTCTGACGGTCCTGGTTAACTTGTTTAAGATCAGTCTTCTTAGACTTAAGCATAGTCTCATAGTAGAGAGAGTTCTTACCTTCTATCAGGATCTCTTCTAAATCCGGCTCTCTTGCTATTAACTGGCGATGATCAGGATCACCTATCATCTCAGACAAAAACTGCCGACGTAATTTCCAGTGTAGCTGTGTCCCAAAATATGTTGGTACAGCAGCGATATAAAACTGATCCTCGGTAAACAGCTCCGCTACAGCTGCCTCAAACTCACGTGCTAAGACCTTAACACCGTCGAGGTAATACTTAGTCTCGTGACCACCAAATACCTGGTTAATCTTACCTCTTGGAGTCTTCCAAATCTCAGAATATACCCGCTTAAACCTACCAACATCTGTATGTAACTCCACCATTACATCACATGTAACCACTTTGTTGTCGCTGTCCCTAGGCTTAGGTGAGGACTCTGTACGATCAGAGAACTTCCCAAATAAACACCAACACGGTGCATCAATTGCCGTGGTTTTACCCACACCATTAGCTCCGGACAGTAATATGCTCCGATTAATTTCTATAGAGTTAGACTGCCCTTTAAAATTCTTGTAGTCAAGCCTTGTTATCTTCATGATAACCTCCTGTAATTTTTAATTTCAAATCAAAAAAAAATCTGATGAAGATAGTATAATAGATTGTAAAAATATTACAAGAACTTTGTAAAAACTTTGTAAAATAATAGAGGTTAAATTACTGTGTGCGTAGCAAATGAAAAAAAGCGACTGACATCGGGGGGAAGCCAGTCGCTTTAACAGGAGATTACAGAAAACTCTCAATAAAAATATAACCAATTTGGCGAAAAAAGCAAAAAAAAAAGCTGCGAAGGTTTCCCTCCACAGCTTCTTGTCAGGTTGTGATTTTGAGATATCACGGAGTTATTTAATTAATTTAACGTGTTGGTCACAATAACCTACACCTATAGCAATATTATGAGTTGATTTATTGTCTAGTATACGAGACAGACTGATACTCTGCTTGAGGAACGTTATAAGCTCTTTATTACTAAAACTCTCAAGTCCTCTACGTTCTACTTCATGTACCGCACTTAGGGATAGTACCTTAAGTTTAGTCGAGAGTATAGTTGGTAGTAGATCCAACGAATGACCGGCTGCCTCATGGATTTTTTCTCTATTTTTCCACCATTTTTTTAGGTCTTTCTCCGGAACGCCTAAGACTGCCGAAGACATCCTCCATTGAGGATTAAAACCTTCATCTCCTTCTTTTGCAGTGTACTCCATAAACATAAGAGCAATCTGCATATCTTCTACTGAATATTCACCTTCCTCTGCATTAATGAATTTCTCCATCGGTTTTGAGTCTTGCGAGTATTCTTCTTTTTCGATTATTAGTTGCTGTCTCTTGGTTTTATCCATGACTACTCCTTTCAATAACCTCTTTTCCTAAGGCCGTGATAGAGTTTGTTATTCTCAGCTTCCAGTTGGTGCAATTGCCTTTTCAAATCTTCGATTTCTTTGTTCCGGTGAAACCGCATAGCTATCAAAGCTACACACACAATTGTGACTAATATGTTTAACACAACTATTCCAAACATCTCATTCTCCTTTAAACCTGTTTAAGACATGCTCTATCATACATAGCCTTAAGTTATTTAACGGGGGCATACATTGCACCGTCATGACATTGCCTACCTTGATGAGGATATTTCGCATTGTAGAGCTGTCAATGTTTTTCGCAGAGACTGACTCCTGGAAGACTATCTCAGCAACTTCGTTTATTTTGTCCTCTATCTCTTTATCGGTTAGTCCGAAACCTTTAAAATGGTTTACGATCCGTTCTTTACTGTCATTCATTTGATTTCCTCCAAAGTTACATCCACTATCTTGCTGCAATAATAGCAGGGACATCTATACTTAATAGACAGGTCAGTCACTATATAGACATAACGTTTATTCTTCTGTATCCTATCACACTCAGTACATCTAACCCTTACAACTATCCTATTCATACCTGCTTTCATGTCATTTTTAGTTAGTGTAATCTGATTAACTGTTTGCATATGGCACCTCCTTAACTCTAAATCTTTCCTCCTGCAACTCAAGCTCTTTTAACTCTGCTTTTAGCTCTGTTACTCTCCGGTACTGTCCTATGTCGCTATATTTGCGAACAAGCTTTTTCTTAACAGCTATTGCTTCTTGTAGAATTTTATATGATTCCTCTGCGTTCATTTGTTCTCCTCTGCTATCCTCTCAAGCTCATCCAGCGTCCATTCAAAGTCGGGCTTGTGGTCTCTTAACTCCGTGTCGGTTGCTACGTTTAGACAGTGATTGTGGTACATTCTGACTGTCTCGATTGCTTCTAAT
>PWOA01000057.1 GCA_003564155.1 Candidatus Cloacimonadota bacterium | reverse complement strand
TGCCGAGTCCTATATAATATTTGCTCATCATGATCCGGCAACAGATGCTTCCAATTGGGGAGATCCGGTTGCAATTACAGCAGATAACGAATATCTGGAGTTGATAGGAGAGGATAATCGACAAATGTTCTACTTCATCATCGCATCAGGTTTAGATCCTGATGAAGGTCGAAGTGCTGTCAGAGATAGACGCCGTACAGGTGAAGATGAACGCTATAGTCCTCAAGAAATCAGAAGACGTGCTGATGATAGAAGAATTACTCCTGTCTCAGACGAAAGAGAATCAACCCAAGAACAAAGAAGAAGAGAATCAGAAAGAGAATAGAAATAACTCATCATCTTAGCAAAAGTGGTTAGACTTACCTAAATAACCACTGTAGTTTAGAGGGGTATAGTCAATTGGCTATACCCCTTTTGTGTGTCTAAAATCCGGTAAACTGAATGGAACACAATGCATAAAGGTTGAGTGGACAATTAAGTTGCATTGCTTTTTTCCCTGAACCGAAAACATTGGGGATTTTGATCAGATCAGGTATACCCCGGATACATTTAAAATAGTGTACCTAGATCTTTCGGGTTTTGGAAGGCAAGTTTCCTAGGGCCGTTATACCTTTATTGTTAAAATCGGGACTGTGTCGAATGATTAATTATTCTGCAAAGTCGAATGCATTATTAAAGATAATCTCAGTTTTCAATGGTAATTGAATAGTTTAAATTAGGCTTACAATTATATATTGAAACAAATCTGTATGAGAAAGATCTTGACGGAGAAGGAGTCCGATTATTGATGTTTTATTTATTAAAGACACAAAAACCGAAAGGAAGTTGATATATGCGTTTACCCGTAACACGTAAGTCTAACCGTTTTTACCCTGATCCACGTAGGGTTATTATACGTTTTTTAGAAAACAATCCTCAACAAACTACAGCTATTTTAAAGATGATTATTTCATTACCGGAAGACGAAGTCACATTACTGTTAAATAATATTCTGCGAGAGTTTTCCCAACGTCATCGTAATATTACTAAAATATTCAACCATCATTTTCAGAAAGTCAAGAAATTAGTGGACTCACAAGAATGGGATTTAGACGATTTATGCCAGACAAAACAATTAATGATAGGTGCTTATTTTTCGCAAGAATACTCAATAGAGTCTGCAGCTTTTTTTAATCCTTCTATTGTTGAATATCCTGATCAAGCAGGTTTGGATGAAGGATCGAAACGGATAATTGTCAGCTTTAGAGCTACGGGTGAAGGGCATATATCTTCCATTGTATTTAGGGTAGGTGTAATTGATTTAAACGGTAATTTTACATTTGAAAAGGTAGGAAGATATATTGAGCCGGCTGAACGAATAAAACGCAATGAATACAATAGAGATGTTTTCAAGCAGAAGCTTGAGGAGATGGATCTTGATAAAGAAATAATATCTTCCGTATTATCAAGACTAAATAATACTTTTGTATATGGTGAGTTACGTTTAGCTGTTGAGGAAACTTTGGCTATGAACAATATCCCTTCACAGCATAAGAAAAGAACTACAGAACAGATTGTTTGGTTGGCGGACTCACATTACGAGATTGTTTTTTCTAAAGATACTCATCCTACGGAAAGAGTTATTTTCCCGGTATCGTATACAGAACGAAACGGCATAGAAGATGCCCGGTTTGTAAAATTTAAGGATGATGATGGTAAAATAACCTATTATGCAACTTATACAGCCTTTAGTGGTACAACTATATTGCCGAAGTTAATAGAAACAGAAGATTTTTACCATTTTAGAATAAGGCCTTTGCACGGAAAAGGTGCTCAAAATAAGAACTTGGCATTATTCCCTCGTAAAATTAATGGTAAGTATGCTATGTTCTCACGTATTGATGGAACAAATAGCTATCTTAACTATTCGGAGAATATTAATATTTGGGATAATCCGATATTATTATATAGTCCCAAATATTCCTGGGAATATGTAAAGGTAGGTAACTGCGGCTCACCTCTTGAAACAGCAGCCGGTTGGCTGGTTGTTACCCATGGAGTCGGACCTTTAAGGCAGTATAGTTTGGGTGCGGTTTTATTGGATCTGGAAGACCCGACAAAAATAATAGGCCGCCTAAAAGATCCACTATTAGTACCAAATGATGAAGAACGTGAAGGTTATGTACCCAATGTAGTATATAGCTGTGGAAGTATGATACATGAAAACATGCTGATAATTCCTTATGGTATATCCGACAGTTCTTCCGGGTTTGTGATGGTTGAGTTAGATAAACTGCTCAAGAGATTAGAGTAAGTTTCCGTACAGATAAGTTTATCAAGTATAAAGTCTTTATCTGAAAACTTTGTTAGTCGGTGCATTTATCTGCTATTCAGTATTTCTGATGTATTGATACTCTAATTCCAAAGCTTGAAGAACAGTTAGATGTGAAATAAGGTAAGCTAAAGTGCTTTCAGCACCTTGATTATGGTTGACACCATATGAATCGAGACCATCACAGCAACCTTTAGTTTCATAATCATAGAGAGGAAGACGCAGGTCATTTTCACCTAAATACCATCTATAGGCAAGAAACATTTTTCCAATATAATCTTTTTCTTTGGTTGCGTTATATGCTTCAAAGAAGAGAAGTATTTTAGCCATAACATCTATAGATTGTTGAGCAAATTGAGCCGGTTTTCCCTCTTTTTTTAACCATCCTCGTGAACCAATTGGAGATAAATGACCTTTTGACAGGGTCAAAGAGTCTAAGAATGAAGTTGCTTCTTTGGCTATTTCAATAGCGGAAGCATCGCCTGTTATTTCTCCCGAATGAAACAAAGCCAAAGGGAGAATACCGTTATCATAGCTAATTATATCTTCAAACCATTTCCAATTATCTGTGCAATGCTGTTTATAACTATCAATTAATTTAGCAGTTAGTTTAGAGAGTTTATCAAGCAATTCTTCATCATTATTATTTGCCCGCAGGTAATATGAAATACCTATGACAGTGTTAGCAATACCTCTCAGGTGGGTTAAGGTGTCAAAATTAGCAATAGCTTTAAAAAAGATATCTTTAGCAAACTGATGAAATGAGTGGGTAGGACTGAATTTAATAATGTAACCTAAAGCCCATATAGTTCGGCCAAAAGAGTCTTCCGAACCTTTTTCATCTAAAAACTGACGATCAAAAGACAGGAAATTCCTGAAGGTACCTTTCTCGGTTTGCATATAGTGAATAAAACTTAAATAGATGGGTAACAGTTCGATAGCAATTGGGTTTTTGTTTTGCCGATAAGCCATCAGAGACATAATTAATGCTCTGGATACATCATCGGTACAGTAACCTTCTTTCAGGTTAGGGATGCCGTAAACTGCATGCTGTACGATGCCGGTGTCATCAGTAAGCCTTTTAATATGATCCAACCGGAAAGTGGGTAAAATATTCGGATTAATTATTGGTCTCTCACCTTTAGTGACGGTATAATTGTTCCTGACGTCTTCTATTAGCTTTAAATATTGGTTTCCTACATTAGCCCAGCGAAAGTGTTTCCCATATTCATATGCATTATTACGGACAGTTTTTAATTTTTCAGGATTATCAAGAAGGTCTATAAGTATGTTAGATAGTTGTTGTGAATCGTTAAAATCGAAGATGCATCCACGTTTTTCTGCAAGTAGTTCTTGGGCATGCCAATAAGGTGTTGATACTACTGCAGCTCCCGCTCCGACTGCATAAGAAAGGGTACCACTGGTTATTTGTTCTTCGTTAAGATAAGGTGTGATGTAGATATCGATGGCAGAAAGATATTCAAAGAGCGTTCTTTCATCTACAAATTTCTTCATAAAGAACACATTCTCTTCAACATTATTATTTCTTGCCAGTTGAATTAAATAGTTGCGATATTCTTCACCGGAATGTTTAAGAACATTAGGATGGGTATTCCCCAAGACTAAATATAATAGTTGAGGGTGTTTTTCTACGACCGGTGGCAGTGAATTAATGACAGTTTCAATACCCTTGTTTCTGCTAATTAATCCGAAAGTAAAAAGAACTTTACGGTTACGGAAATTGAATTTTTGTTTTACTGATTCCAGCGACGGAATATCGAAGGAAGGAACACCATGGGGGATAAGAGTGATCTTGTTATCCGGAATATCATATATCTCTTTAAGCATCGCTACTGCTTTATTGCTCATGACGACGATCTTAGATGCTTTAGCCGCGATTTGCCTGATGATTGTTTGTTGAATGATGTTGGGATTTTGAAGAACAGTGTGGAATGTTGTTATTAAAGGTATTTCTAACCGATGAATTAAAGGGAGAATGTATATTCCCATATCTCCTCCAAAAATTCCAAATTCGTGTTCCAGAATGCACACATCGGCAGTACTCATATTTATAAAGTTAGCAGCACTGACATAATCTCTTTGATGATTTTGACGAATTGTATATTTAACTTCAGGAGGATAATTATAGCTAACGTCCATTTCGTTCAATGCTATAACTGCTGCATGATCTTTAACATTATGAGGATCAATGTTATAACCGATAGCCTTGAGCAGGTTATTTGTAAAAGTTCCAATACCACATTGCCGTGGAGGGTAGGTACCAATATAAGATATTTTCATAAAACAATCCTTTTTAATAGAATACAGGTTAATGGGTTAGATCTGTTTCGAAAAATTTATGTTATCAATTTCATAGATAGTGTTCTTCATTGTCATAATGAATACCTGGTATTTCAATGATAAAACATAATTAAGCTTAGTTAATAAAGTTAACTTCTAAGTAATATACCGACAAAAGACCAAATTATGACTAAACAGAAAAAGATGTCACGCCGGCGATAAAGAGTTATCAGACCTATTATGGTACATATAGAAATCATAGTTATAAACCAAAACAACTCACTCATGCCGAATCTATTCCATTCTATATACACTAAAAAAGCTGTAATATTTGCAATAGAAGCCACTGTTATCCAAGCGAGGTATACACTGAAGGGGATGTGCATCATTATTTTTTCGGTTTTGAGAGGTTTTTCTATTCCTATTTTGAGTCGTAAATATATGATGATCAGACAAGATAACAAGCAAAGCATGATTATTACCGATATTAAGACTAATTCATAATGCCAAGCCAATATCCAACTGATATTTAAGATACAGGTTATGAAGAATAACTCTCTAATCTTATCCGGTATCCTAGAACTGTCAGCATCTGAACAAAAAAGTCCTCGTGCTTGATAAAGAGTAAAACATAATAATAGAAAGTATATTAAACCCCATATAGAAAAGGTAAATCCCGCAGGTACAAAAAGATTGGGATATTGAGCTGATAATTCACCTGTTTGTTTTCCGGCAATCGGCAGTATATTGGCTAGAGCATTTACTGTAATCATAGCTACAAAAGCTAATATATTTAGTAATTGTAATATTTTTTGATAATTAATCATCTGTCTCAAAATCTATACTAAAATTATAATTATTCGTCTATTAGAATGTAGTTACATCCACGAAATTGAAGCCATCGATTAACATCGTAGGCACAAGCGCATTGTATCTTATAGGAAGCGATTCTCCCAGGGATATAATACGTTTAGTTGCATCATGTAATATCTCGTTCCACCGTAAATTAACGACTGCATTACGTACTTTGCCTTTTTCAAAATATAACACACCGTCACGAGTTAAACCTGTCCATTCACCTTTTTTGGCATCAATAGGCCGAATATACCATAAATTATTGAGAATAATACCATGATCAACTTGTTTCATCATTTCCTGTTCACTTGTCTTACCACCTTCAATATCAATATTAAAGACTGAACATGGTTTAACACCTTTTTTTTGAGCGTAATAACGATCAGTTTGCATATTATTAATAATACCCTTTACTATCCAGTCGATATTAGTTGTAGGGATGCCGTGTCTATTGAAAAGAGGAGCATGTATCAGGGGATTGTTTACTGAGGAACGTAAGGTAAAATTTTTACCAAAGAATTGTTTACCTATCTGGTTAGTATATGGGTTTATTCCTTCATCGGCTTCTCGAAGCTGATACATCCAAATTAGATAGCTAACCCACTCTATAACGGCTTGAGGCCTCATAATGACCGGAATTTTTCCTTTATCGATCTTTTGAGGTTCTTGAAGTGAGTCAAACTGACTGTTAAGCTGCTGTATCATATTGTCCATAGAAAAAGAGGCATGATCGTTGATAGAAGAAGAAACCTTTGTTTCAACATTTCCTTTTCTCATTGTCATTGAGTGAGCAAAATGTGCTTCTTGATCATATCCTTCGAATCCATTCCGGGTAAGCATATAGTTTTCAGTGATATAACGTTCCGATATACCCGAGACCTGTGCTTCTTTTTTTTGGGCATTGTTGATACATTTTCGGATATCATCTACCATCTCAGCAGCTTTAAGGTTTACAGTCGGTTGAGGAGGATCGTCCGGTTGTCTCAAGTTATGTTTCCCTTCTGAAGCAACAAATTCAGGATCCGCTTTATTCAATTTGGCAATACTCTCTGTCTTTTCGACCAACATAGTGAGGTTTTCATCATCATACTGATTAACGGAAGCAGAACCTGTTTTATTATCAAAGGCAACATCAAGCTGGATTTCTACATTTTCACCATCTATATGTTGAGTTATGGCATTTTGAGCGAAACGAGTGAAATGGTTTTTTGTTCGATAAATTTTTAAAGTAAAGTCATCTGCTTGGCAGATTTTTTTTATGATCTCACCGGTTTGTTTCATCTTTTTTTTCATTGTGAACCTCCTACTCGAATGTTGCGAAAACGGGCAGTAGATCCTCCATGGGTCATTCTGCCACGCTGTCCCGGTTGGCCTTTCCCACAATTAGTTACTCCGAAAGTCTTAAAGAATCGACGGTCACAGATGGCATCTACACTGTTCCAAAACTCAGGATTGTTTGATTTATAGATTATCTTTTTAAGAGGTCGAACCTTTTTCCCGTTCTTTATCTCCCAAAACATGTCTCCTCCAAACTGGAAATTCAAGCGTAATTGATCTATTGAAAAACTACCTTGTCCTTCAATATAAATAGCATCTTCACAGTCGGCTATCAAATCGTTTGGAGTTAATTCTTTTTTACCCGGTTCTAAGTATAGATTTGGGATCCTGTTAATAGGAAAATCAAAATAATGAGTAGCTCGACTACAACCCCGACTCATTTCTAATCCGATTAAAGGAGCTACATCACGAGTTGTACCGTATTCTTGAAGGATACCCTTTTTGATAAGATACCATTTTTGACTGGGTACTCCATCATCATCATAGCCCATAGTAGCTAATCCGCCTTCTAATGTATTGTCCGCCAGGAAATTGACAGCCGCACTTCCATACTGAAAGTTTCCTAATTTATCTGTTGTTGCAAAACTCCTGCCTGCAAAATCAGCTTCCCACCCTAAAACGCGGTCTAATTCAGTAGGATGGCCAACTGATTCATGCATTGTTAATGACATATGTATAGGATCTAAAACTAAGGTACGCCTTCGCTCATCTCCTAAACTGTCGGCCTTAACTTTCATGATAGCTTCTTCGGCAACTTTTTCAGCTTTTTCAATCAAATTCAAGTTTTGTATGTACTCCCAACCGGCAGCTACACCACCTTCACGAAAACTTCTTGATTGACTGTCTTCAGGTATAACTGCAGTTGCTCGAAAAGTTGGCTCGGTATATACAGCGTTAATCTCAAGGCGAGTTCCAAGTGTCGAGGCAAACTGCTTATCAATCTTCGTACATTCCAGCAAAAACATGGCTTGTTTTATGCCCTGATAGTTTAATAGAGTTTTATTAACTTCGATCATGAGTTCCACTTTTTCAGCTAAAGGTATTGAAAAAGGATCAATGATACAGGGTGTCCTGTAAGTGTCAATATAGCTTCGTTCAGTAGCTAGTTTTAATCCTTTCCCATACTGCAAACGTCCTGATTGTTCGGCTAAGTAGAAAGCACGTTGAACAGTTTTAAGAACCGCCTCTTCACTAAAAATATTACTATGTGCAAAGCCCCAGGCACCGTTTTTAAAAACGCGTATTCCATATCCGTATAATTCATTGTGGGAAGTGTTTTTCAAACTTAAATTACGCAGAAAAACAAATTCTGTTTGATTATTTTGGATACGGATATCAGCATAATCAGCACCTAAAGAATGAGCTTTGCCGACAGCTAATTCTAAAATATCCATATAATTCTCCTCAAGTATTATTTACTACTTTTAAAAAAAAGAAAGTCTACTGCCTTGTTGTGTCAAGAAAATAAGCTTATTCCGACGTATATAGAACTTAAAGTGCATTCCGAGGGGGAGGCTTGCAAAATAGTAAAGTTCATTTGCAGCTAAGAAATTTTGGTCCACCCAAGTTTTTTCAGTTACGAACTGTTTAGATTATCTTTAATCAATTGAGCTGTTTTTCCCCCAATCCCTTTAACTGACATAAGCTCTTGTGAGGTAGCCTTTCTAATGTTATCTACAGATCCAAATTGTTTCAGGAGAGTAAATTTCGTGTTTTCACCTATTCCTTTTATTTTGTCCAATTCACTCGCTAAGGTTCTCTTTTTTCTTTTGTGTCGATGGTAATTAACCGCAAAGCGGTGTGCTTCATCTCTGATATTTACTAAAAGCCGTAAAGCTGATGAAGAACGAGGCAGAAGTATAGGTGAATCATGATTATGTTTGAAAACTTGTTCGACTTTTTTTGCGATAGATATTATTGGTATTTGATTCAATATATCTTTATCAATAACACAATTTTCACTCAGAATTTCGTTCATTGTTTTCACAGCGATATTGAGGTGTCCTTTTCCCCCATCTATAACTATTAAGTCGGGCACATCATCAGGAGTAACTTTAGCGATATAGCGGGAGAGGGTTTCTGATATAGCAGCGTAATCATTTTGAACCTCATCTGTCTTAATTAAAAAGCGACGATATCTTTTTTTCAAAGGTTTACCGTTTTCAAAATACACCATTGAAGAAACGGTATCAACACCGCCGATAGTAGAGACATCAAGACAAACAATTTTACGAGGCAGTTTGCTAAGCCTCAATTTCTCTTTTAATTCTTGTATAGGATATATCGTTCTATCAGTTTTTCTCAAATGACTTAACTTAATAGATTCTATATGATTAAAGGCATTTTTTTTAGCAATATTCATCAACAACCTATTATCTCCCTTAGAGGGTATATTAAGTCTATTTTTTAGCCAGTTATTTAAGATGTCATAATCTGTGGGGACTTCCGAGAGCATAATTTTATGTGGTAATGAATCTATTATATTGGCATAATATTGACTTATAAATGCAGACAAGATATCTGGTGTATTAGCGTCTTCTACGTTATTAAGCCGATGATTCTAATTATTTAAAAGTTTGCCGGATAGTATTTTTAAAACGGAAACAACAGCGATATTTTGTTCCTTATATATAGCTATGACATCTCGATTGTTATCATCGGTAAAATGTATAGTTTGTGATCTGCGAATTCGTTCGATAGTTGCAATTCGATCTCTGATTTTTGCAGCTTTTTCAAATTGTAAAGCAGTTCCAGCGTTAATCATTTCCTCTTTCAATCGTTCAATGATTTCTCGATCTTTACCGTTTAAAAAAAAGATAATATCGTTTACTACCTTTCGATAATCTTTTATACTAATATTACCTATACAAGGTGCAGGGCATTTATAGATTTGAAAGTTAAGGCAAGGTTTATCATATGGTTTTCTAATTTGCCTTGAACCGGAGTGTTGTGAATTATTTTGTGAATTTCGTTGGTTTGACAGGCACTTATTGTCGGTTGTATCTGATTTAGTGAATTCTCCAGCTATAGTACGTTTACAATTTCTTAATTGAAGTATCCATTCAATATAACGGAGTGTTTTTCTAAGAGTTGTCGCATCAGCATATGGACCGAAGTATTTCGAACCATCTTTCTTAATCTGTCTAACGACATATAACCGAGGGAAAGGTTCTTGTAAAGTCAACTTAATAAACGGATAACGTTTATCATCCTTTAATAATATGTTATAGCGTGGTTTATGCCTCTTTATAAGGTTTGCTTCTAATAAAAGAGCCTCTTCTTCAGTTGAAGTTACTATGTATTCAATGTTTACAACTCTCTTGAGCATATTATCAATCTTAGTTTTGTAATTGTCCGAACTGAGAGACGTTGAATCTGAGTCAGTGTGCGTGAGCGAAGTCTTACCGGTTTCATTACTTTTGCCGATAAAGTAAGAACGCACTCTTTTATTTAACGATAAAGCTTTACCTATATAAATAATATCACCTAAGCCGTTTTTCATCAGATAAACTCCGGGAGCATCAGGCATATACTTTAAGGTTTTATTTAATTGTTTATTAATCATAACCGTCAACCTGCATTTTATGGTTAATGTCCAATTTAATCGTTTAGTTGATCATCAATATCTTGCAGCTGAAACATATTAATAGTCGATGTAATTATCAGATACGACTTTAATTTGAAAGAAATTTCTTAGTAACAATATCCTTGATTCTGCCGATATACTCTACCTTAAGAAAGTATGTAAGTGGATAATAGATAAAAATACTCAGGGTTAGATAGATGATAATCTTGATTAGCAAACCGAAGAAATCTTGTGCAGGAAACAAGGATGAGGTGGATCTGATCATTATTAATATACCGAGACTTACCGAAATGATTATAAAAGTACTTCTATGAAATGATTTGATGGAAATCAAGGGAATTTTTTTCTTCATAACTCTCATTAAAACAAAATAATGAATCATCGCTGATAATGCTGAAGCCAAAGCTAATCCTGCATGCTGTAAAAACTGCATTAAAATTACATTCAATACGATGTTGGTTGCAACAATAATTGCAGATATTTTAACTGGAGTTTTAGTGTCTTTATTTGCAAAAAAAACCGGTATTATAGTTCTAGTTAAACTATAAAACAGTAAGCCTAAAGAATAAAACAGCAAAGCCCGGTATGACATTTCAAGTGCAAATTGATCAAATGCCCCCCGCATAAAGAGTAACCTGATTATATCTTTACCCAACCCGATGATAATAACCGTAACAGGAACCATTATATAAGTTAAAGTTAACATAGTAAATCGTAAGGTTTGAGAAAGTTTATTCCAGTCTTTAGCCGTTACATATCGAGAAAAAAGAGGCAGAACGGCTGAAGCGGCAGAAATTCCGATAATACCTAATGGCAGTTGCATAAGACGATTGCCATATTGTAAGGCTGCTATACTTCCGGGAATAAGAAAAGAAGCCAATATAATATCGGCTACTAGATTTACCTCTCTAATAGCTAAGCCGATTACACCCGGTAAAAATCTGGTCCACAGGTCTTTTAAGGCTTTATTTTGCAATCTAAAACTAAGTTTTACCCGATAACCGATTTTAGCCAACAAAGGAAAATTAATCATTGTTTGCAATATTCCGCCAATTAATACACCTCCAGCTAAGAAAATAACTTTATCTTCAACGGTTATAGCTCCAAATGATGTTGATAATAAAAGGGATAAAATCATCCCCATATTTAAAAATGCCGAAGAAAGACCCGGGATAAAAAAGTAATCATGGTAGTTTAAGATAGAAATAAGAGTTGAGGATAGACCTATCAACAAGAGATATGGAAACATTATCCGGGTTAATTGTACGGTTAATTGATGGGCTGGAGTGCTAAATCCGGGGGCAATAATGCGAACAATTACAGGAGCTGCTAATATACCAATAATAGTTAGGATTAGTAGAAAAGCAGTCAGTAGAGACAGAATATTAAGAGCGAAACTGATCTGTTCCGAACGGTTTTTTTTAGCAGTAACTTCACTGTAGATTGGGATAAATGAAGCTGATAATGCGCCTTCTCCAAATAACTTGCGGAGCAGATTCGGGATTTGATAACCTACATTAAAAGCATCAGCAACGTATGAAGCACCAAAAAAACCGGCAAATATTATATCACGAGCTAATCCGAAAAAACGGCTTATCAAAACAGCTGCGGACATTGATCCGATGTTTTTGGTTAACAATAAATTACTCATGATAACACGATTTCATCACTTGCAGTTAGTGTCAATGATAAGTATAGTTGATTTTTTCAGTCAATAGCAAGGCAACATTGATTATTTACAGCTAAATTTCAATATTATCGATTAAACGGGTATCACCGAAATATACTGCTATGATTATTCTACAGCCTTTTTGGACAATATCCATACTGTCCAAAGTTCTGCCATCAACAACTTCTATATAATCGATTTTACCACCGTTTTGTTCGATTATTTTTTTGATTTCATCTTTGATGATTTTACTGTCTGTTAAGTTATTCGTATACATGTCCTTAGCCATTTGTAAGGATTTATATATATTAGTTGCCTTATATCGATCGCTCTGCGATAAGTATTTGTTCCGGGAGCTCATTGCTAATCCATCTTCTTCTCTAACGGTTTTACAGGGTACAATGATAGTCTTAAAATCTAAATCGGAGATCATTTTTTTTAGAACTATCAATTGCTGAAAATCTTTTTCACCCATGAATAAATAATCAGGTGAGATGATGTTAAGTAATTTAGCTACTATTGTAGTTACACCTTTAAAATGATCCGGACGGCTTGCACCGCAGAACTTGTCACTCAATCCGTTTATTGTTATCCAAGATCGATGATCTTGATTGTACATCTTGCTATCGGCAGGTAAAAAAACATAAAGAGGCTCATATTTTTCTAAATTAGAAAGATCTCTCTCCTGATTGCGGGGGTATTTGTGATAATCCTCATTAATACCAAATTGGGTTGGATTGACATAAATACTAACGACGACTATATCGGTTTTTTGTTTAGCGATGGCTATTAATTCTAAATGCCCTTGATGTAAGTAACCCATTGTAGGGACGAAACCAACCGTTAAATCTTTTTTTTTTACCGAGGTTAGAAACTTTTTGATTTCGTTTTTAGTTTTGTACAGCTCAATCATTACAACCGAATGCCTCCAATATCCTGATCAATAATGTTTTCTATTGTAAATATTAATTGTCGATTGACAGATAATAATTATCATGGCTCTGATACTCATCAATATTATGCTTAAGTAGTCTGTTATGAATTATTCGTTATGTGATATTTTGTCATGCTATTTGAGGTTTCGTATTAAGTGCCCGGGACAACTTTGGCAGGACTGATTTTGTTGTCTTTTTCTACTCTTATAATTGATGGCTGATGATTTTCGACTTCATCGCTATCTAACAACACATAAGTGGCAATGATGATCTCATCACCGGGGTAAGCTAATCGTGCTGCAGCACCATTAACCGCAATAACACCGGAACCGCGTTTGCCTATAATTGCATACGTCGAAAATCGCTCTCCATTACTCATGTTATAAACTTCAATTTTTTCATAAGGTTTTATCCCTACTCCATCCATCAAATCCTGATCTATAGTAAGACTACCGACATAATTCAAATGTACCTCGGTGACAATAGCTCCATGTATTTTTGCGTTTAAAAAGGTTTTACGCATTATTTTCCTCCCTTTTTCTTATACTCTAACAAATATTTTACAAGCTTGTCTCTTGTAAACCTTTTTTTACCTTAACTTATACGGAGTAATGATATTACAGATGACTAACAGGTTGCTTCCTAATAATAATAACGTAGAATTGTAACATATTTATCAATGAATATCATATATATTATTCAATCATATATAATTCAGGATATTTCTGTAACTTATTTCTTCTCTTGACGATTTAAGATAGATTAAAAAAATGTTATCGTATAATATCAGATTAACCATATGAACGGAGTAATAATTGAATATATTAGCCATAGACTCTTCTTCCAGTTGGGGCAGTGTTTCAATAGCCCATGAAGGACGGATTTGTTATTTAAACTATCTTGATATAAGAGTTACCCATTCAGAGCGTTTGATGCTTCAGATAGACAAAAGTTTGGTTAGCAGCGGGTTGACTTTAAACGATATCGATTTGTTGGTTTACTCTAACGGTCCCGGTTCTTTTACCGGTTTAAGAATAGGTTTAGCAACTATCAAAGGTATTTGTATGGCTAAGGAAATTCCATTAATCCCGTTAAACAGTCTCTATGCTTTAGCGCACAATGTTTATGGCTGTGATGTGGATATAATCCCTTTTATTGATGCGAAAATGAATGAAGTTTATGCTGCAGTGTATAATAATAAAATGCAACAGAAAACTAAACCCCAAAGTACAAATCCTCAAGTTTTTTTAGAGTCGATACAAGAGAAATCAATAATTATTGGAGATGCTGTATATAAATATCCGGAATTGATAGCTCAGAAAAAAGATATACTGACTTGTGGATTAATTCACCAAAACTTCATCACTGCTTCTTCCTTGATTGCTATTGTGTGTAAAGAAAAAATTCATCCGAGATATGATTTTGAACTTATAGCTGATTTGGAACCTTACTATTTACGTAGATCTCAAGCAGAAATAAATTTACACCGGGAAAATGGTAAATGAATATCTGAAATTATGGTGATTACTCATAATCAAGGAGAAAAATGAAAGAATCGGTTTATTTGAGTGAATTGTTTTGGGTTTGTTTAAAGATAGGCTTAATTACTTTCGGCGGTGGATATACCATGATACCATATTTCTATTCTGAAATATTGGTAAAAAGAAAATGGTTCGAAGAAGAAGAATTTATAGATATATTGACTGTCTCTCAATCAGTCCCGGGAGCAATATCGGTTAATGCCGCATTTAATATCGGGTTGTGTAAGAGAGGATTTTGGGGTGGATTGGCCGCCGTATTAGGTATGGTTATACCGGCCTTTTTAGCAATAATTATCTTATTGATATTTTTTTTAAATATCAGAGATGAGTCATTAATTAGGAAAGGTATCGTTGGCATAATAACAGCGTCTGCAGCTTTGATCTGTCTGTCAGCCATAAGATTATCAAAAAAAGTATTTGAAAAGAGTCGAATCGACAATATCATTATAAGTATGGTTGTATTTTTTGCGATATATTTGTTCGATGCCGACATTATTTGGCTTATATTGATCGGGATTATTATAGGTGTTTTAAGATATTATCATATGTCCGGAAAGTCAGATAAAGAAAATATTGAAGAACAAAACAGAGCTGATGTTTAAATATTCGACAATAAAGTAAGATGTTACAATTAGTAAATATATACTTAATATTTTTTAAATTAGGCTTATTCGGATTTGGCGGAGGATATGTTATTTTACCGTTACTATTCCAACAAATTGAAATCACCGGATTAATTCCTACTGCTGAATTTCCGGATATATTAGCTCTATCCCAAATGACTCCGGGGCCTATCGTGATAAATGCAGCTACTTATATTGGTTTTCGTAGTAACGGTATAATCGGATCTGTCGTAGCGACATTGGGTGTTCTTACTCCTTCAATGGTATTAGTAATATTACTGGTATCAATTATGAACAGATGTAAAGGGAGTTTATTGGTAACATGTATAATTCAGGGAGTAAGACCTGTTACTGTTGGGATGATTTTTACCGCAGCATTATACTTTTTAGAGATTACTGTTTTTAATGGGCAAATATTAAGTAGTGATGTTACAAAAATGGGTACGGATTTTATCAACTTACTGCCGGCAGGGTTGTTTACTTTAGTCTTAATATTAGCAATGAAAACTCGAATTAATCCTATCTTTTTATCTGTTGGAGCCGGGATAACAGGGATGTTTTTTTTCTGAGAAAGAGCTAAAGATATTTGACGAATTATTGGATAATTATTTTAAGAAAACTAAAATTATAAGGTGAGGTTGTTGATAATGAAAGCACGAATTGAAAGCCTTTGGAAAAGGTTTGCGGTACGATAAAAAAGATGGTGGTATTTTTTTAATCAATAATAATGAGTTGACAATGAAGATTTTTTTTATGAGTATATTGTAATGAGGTTATAACGATTAAGAAATCTTTTTAAATATTGTTACTCTTTATGAATAAACTGTTAACAAGATTATTTTCACACTAACCTAAGATTGGTCATATAGTTAACTTTTTGGTATGATTATGAACTATACTCTTGACGAAAAACAAGCTTTGATAAAAGGTCTCCTGCAATGTATAATCTAAGTTGGAATGGTTATTGCATTAATCAAGACGTAAACATAGAGAGAAATTAATATCGACTATAAAAGGATGTTCAATTAATGACAGTTTTAATAATTGCTACTGCTTTATTGATTACGAATTTAGTTTTTGAGTATATACGACATCAAAGAAACGTAAATAGGATTCCAATACGTATTCACGTCAATGGTACTAGAGGAAAATCAAGTGTGACAAGATTGATTGCTGCAGGTTTAAGAGCAGGTGGTATAAAAACAATGGCTAAGACAACCGGAACTATACCCAGAGTTATTTTACCTGATGGAAGAGAATGTTCAATCATCAGATTATTTGCAGCCAATATCATTGAGCAAAAATATGTATTTCGTTTTGCAGCATCTGTGCGACCACAAGCTATGGTTATTGAATGTATGGCTGTAAATCCGGCTTATCAGTGGGTAACTGAGAATAAATTTGTGCGATCAACTGTTGGTGTTATGACTAACGTGCGAACGGATCATGAAGATCTAATGGGATCTACAATCCAAAGTGTAGCTTTGTCATTAGCTAACACAATACCTCACAATTCAATATGCTTTACTTCCGAAGAGAAAATGTTACCTGTATTAAAATATATAGCAGAGCATAATCGGACTGATTTAAGACGTGTGAAATATGATGATGTCACTGATGAACATCTTTCTAAATTTCATTATATTGAACATAAAGAGAATTTAGCTTTAGCATTGTCGGTTTGTGAGCATTTGGGGGTTGACAGGGAAATTGCCCTTAAAGGAATGCAAGACTCTCAACCGGATCCCGGAGCATTACGAAAATATATAAGTGATGTAGATAATAAGACAATAAATTTTTACAATGTGTTTGCAGCAAATGACCCTCAATCAAGCCTCTTTATATGGAAGAAAATTAATATGTCATTATCAAATCAACAGAGAATGATAATTCTCAATACAAGAGCTGACAGATTGTTACGTTCTCATCAATTAATTGATCTTTTCTGCGACCAACACTATGATTATTTCATATTGACAGGTGAAAGATGTGAACATCTTAAACACTATGCACTTGATGATAGAATACATCCGGATAAGTTAGTTGTGTTAGGAGAAGTAGATCCTGCAATAATATACAATAAAGTTTTAGAATTGACTGATAAAGATTCTCATATAATTGGAATCGGTAACATTGCCGGTGCCCGTAATTATGGGGGTCAAATCGTACATTATTTCCATAATAAAGCTAAAGGAGGATTTTAAGTGGTTGAAGCTGCAGTAGGTTTAGGGGTTATAATAAGCCTTATTTTTAGTGAATTATTAGGTGCATCAGCCGGAGGTATTGTTGTCCCCGGCTATATTGCGATGTATCTGCATCAGCCAACTTATATTGTTGGTACTATTGCCGTTAGTTTTGCAACATTATTGTTGATAAAAGTAATTTCGAGATTTACTCTTCTCTACGGTAAACGTCGTATGGTCCTATCAATATTAATTGGATTTATTTTAGGATGGGCAAGCAGAAATATCATATTTGCTAATGTTACCATATATCATTTAAGAATGCAATCAATAGGTTATATTATTCCAGGATTGATTGCTAACTGGATGGAGCGACAGGGTGTTTTCAGGACACTATTCACGATGATTATTGCTGCTGTCTTGGTTCGTTTGATCCTGATAATCATATCAGGTGGGGAGGTGATGTTTGATGTATAAACCATCACTGAAGTCAATCTGGTCCCTAGCGGCCTTAGCGGTTATATCTTTGATTTTGTATTATATTGCACAAAACAGTTACAGCTCTATCAAAGCTGAAAGTTATGACAACAAAATTGCAGCAGCAAATCACATGAAAGAGTGTATGGAAGTTCTCCGGGAAGAGTTTGATAGACTTGACTATACCATAGATACAACCAATGATCCCAATGAAACAGGGCTGATAGGTTTAAGCGGATCAATAATTACTACCAGCCGTGGTATATTGGAGGATAAAATCACTCAGCTTAACCCTAATTTTGCTGCAGTTTATGTTGATCTGCTTCAATCCATAAGAGTTTCGCCAGGAGATTATATAGCTGTAGGAACTACCGGAGCTAATCCCGGATTGAATTTGGCATTATACTCCGCAGCACATATCCTTGATATTAATCTTGTGGTGATACCTTCAGTTGGTTCAGCTATGTTTGGGGCTAATCGTGAAGAATTCACCTGGTTGGATATGGAAAAAGTTCTATATGACAATGGTTTAATCAATCATCGTTCAGTAGCAGCTTCAATCGGTGGTGGAGGAGATATAGGAAGAGGGTTACCGATCGAAGGAAGAGAGCATATTGAACAGAAAGTTAAGGGAATGGGGATTACTCTTATTTATACAGGTGATTTATCAGGCAATAAACAACAGAGAATGGAGATTTTTGACCAACATTTACCTGAAAGAACTCGTTACCGTGCATTTATCAATGTAGGAGGAGGTTTAGCAAATGTCGGAGCAACTGTAAATGCCAATTTACTAAGGGATGGTATTTATCGACATTTAGCGGAAAGAACTTTTGCTACCGAAGGAGTTATGATGATTTTCGGTAGACGTAACATTCCTGTAATTCATACATTCAGGCCAAGCGCTCTTGCGGAAAGATATGGCCTTGTAGAAGAACCTATTCCTTTCCCGGAGATTGGTGAAGGTGATGTTTTCGTCACGGTAGTTAATAATGTAACCACAGCAACAATTTGTTTAATTATATTACTTGTGCTAATTATTGCAGTAATTATTTTTGATAGATACGATAGACACTTTACAACTAATATAATTGATCCTGATCAGGAGTTATTATGAAAAAAAGAATTGAGTTTCAGAACCCAAGATCCAAAACCAAGTTCTGTTTTAAACCGATTCCCATATTAATAGTGTTTTTTGCACTTATTAGTTTAAAGATGCTGCAAGCTATAACTGATAGTCAATGGGAGATAATTGATTTTATTCATCATGGAACTCGCAGACTAGTTGTAGTTGATGATAATAGATGGTTCTTTTATCGACCTGCAGTTAATGATGAGTTGACTCTGCAGATACCGGAAGGTAAGATCAAGATAAAAGTTGTAGTACGCCAAGATGTCGAGGATTTGAGTTTCCAAATAAGAGTAGGTAATACTTTTCGTAATTTTACTGCCTCGAAGGTTAAATCAGTAGATGAATTTAGAGTTATGGAAAACATTTATCTGAACTTGGGTCCCGGTATTCATGATGTAAAAATATCTACTTCCAATAGGTTAGCATATTTCAAGGTATTTCGAGAGCAAGAAGTATGGACAGTTCCCACAGAGAGAAAAGCTATTACCCCGGATAGGTTTGCAAGAGAATACAACCTTGTATCGGATACTTCCGAAAGTCCATATTTTTTAGCAACTAATATTGTGCCCATTGAGTTTACTTGTATCGGTCCGAATGAAGTTTTAGGTTTTGGACGTTATTTTATTAATGATGTAGAACATATAGGGGAATTTGATATATTAAAGAATAATCGGATTATTGATACAATAACTATACCACCTCGAAAAACCGGCAGTTACCAGTTGGAAGAAGATCCGGAACAGGAATTATCAATTGGTCGAAGAATTGAGTTTGCTGTTCCAGCCGGAGAACATAGGATACGTATAGTTCCAAGAACAGATGATAAGTTTATTTTTCGGTTTATTATGGATGTCCCCATAATAGAAGTTGAAACTGAGGCTACCGTTTATAGTCTTAATGCATTTGACGAGTTGAGCTTGATAACCACAGCTCTTACCGGTTTACAATTAACATTTGGTACTACATTAAGGTATGCCGACAACATCTTTTCATTATCGGATCACGATTCTAATCGCTTTGACAGAGGAGACGATAGATTTCATTTTATCGAAACTGCTGATGATGTCATAGCTAATCCATCTTTCCGGGCAAGATATCCTTTTGATTTAGGAGATTTGACCGTGGAACCCTATGTAAACATCAATTATTACCACTATTTAAATAATACCGAAAAATCAAACTTTAGTATTCTAAGTGCCCTTTTCAATAGTTACAAACAATTTAACCTGAATCTTTATTATGGCTACTATGCTGATACTTATGTTCGAGATTACTTTATCAGGGATGAGGGTGACTATATAATTGACGATCAGAGTTTTGAGTATGACAGAAATCTTTATCGAATATATAGTTATATAAATCTTACTGATCTTGATACTCCCTTGTTTTACTATCAAATTGAGGAGTATTATCATAACCGTTATTTTACGGATTATGATGGAGTCGCTACTACATTCGGCATAGGGTGGAGAAGATCGTTCCCTACTTTTTATCTACGTGGATTTTATTACTATCGTGATTTCAAAGGTGATAATATCTCGGATAACAACGATCCTTCTTATGAGAGTAACATATATGACTTTCAATTTCGTAATAAAAGAGTTGAACTATTCAACAACTATCAATTCCGTCCATATATAGGATTTAGGTTTGAAAACAGATTCTTTAGCAGAGAATATACAACTGCTGAAGCTATAGGGAGATTTGATTATCAGAGTTCACGTAATGATAGAAGATATAGGATGAATATTGGTGGTGAGTTCTACGTTACAAAAAATCTTGACTTGTTTATTGAATATGAATATTTCATCAGAGATTCTACTTCCGAGAATCCAAATGTCGCCAAGGATAAAGATTATTCACAGCAGAGCATTTATTTGGGTTTTGAGTACACTTTGAACTTTTAGACTAAATCATAATAAACGCAAATAATTAATATGACAATTGGAGAATGTAATTATGATGAACACTGAAAACAATAGAAAAAAAATAATTGAGTTCTTGGACCTTTTAGGTAACGAGAACTATGAACTGAGAAGATATTCACGCCCTGTTTTAGTCTATAAAGTAGTCGATAAAACCGTTTATTATTCTTTATGGGAAGAAGATGTATTAAATAGATTCGGACTAAAGAATGTCGAAGGATGGGATTCGAAAGAGGATTCTATTTTTTGTCCTGACTGGGTTATTGGAATTGAACATGACCCTGTTATAGATGAACTTGATGAATTAGACGAAGAAGATGATAATGACTAACTAAGATTTATACACGAATAACAGTTGAATAAAAGTCTATACGATGCTATGAATTGTGTTGGTGGTGTATTCATGTTTTTTGTGGACATTGTGATTTGTTAATGGGTGTTGTAGGGTGTAGTACAATTGATCGGGTTTAATTGTGCGACTTGCTTATCAATTTAGTCAGAATTTAGCTCTAAACCTTCCTTCGACCTGAACTTTTACTCTTTGATATTAGCCTTAGAGACGCAAAAATCAGACAAATTATTAACACTGACTAACTCTATGGTTGCAATAATGCACTTAATATTAGGCGAGTTTTGGGATTCCATGATCTCTTTTCTAAATGGTTTTACAGTTTATCGGCGAACAGGAGTTCGCTTTTTATTTGACAAATATCTCTTAATTTACATAATGATTAGACAAAATCAAAAAAAACAGGAGTTATGATTATGAAGAAAATACTTGTTACCGGAGCTTTAGGACAGATCGGGACCGAAATGGTGCTGTATTTAAGAGATCTTTACGGTAAAGATAATGTTATAGCAAGTGGCAGAAGACGAAAAGAAGGCAATATATTAATGGAAGATGGGATATTTGAGTTAGTTAATGTAACGGATTCCCAAGGTCTTCATGAGGTTGTGAAAAAACATAAGATTAATACAATATATCATCTTGCTGCTGTATTATCGGCAGTTGGAGAGAGTGATCCCCAGAGATTATGGGATGTAAATATGAATGGTTTATATTATACTCTGGAAGTAGCTAGAGAGTTTGGTTGTGATGTTTTTATTCCAAGTTCTATAGCAGCATTCGGACCGGAGACTCCAAAAAACAATACACCTCAGGATACAATACAAAGACCTACTTCAATATACGGTGTTTCAAAAGTAGCCGGAGAATTACTATGTGATTATTATTCTGCAAAATTTGGAGTAGATACACGAGGCTTAAGGTATCCGGGGATAATATCCCATACAACTATGCCGGGTGGCGGAACTACTGACTATGCTGTACATATCTATTTTGAAGCCATAAAAAATAAAAAGTATACTTGTTTTTTAGCTGAAGGTACTTCAATGGATATGATGTATATGCCTGATGCTCTTGAAAGTGCGGTACAGCTTATGGAAGCCGATCCCCAAAAGCTTAAACATAGAAATGCTTTTAATGTTACCGGAATGAGTTTTGGACCTGAAGACATTTATGCTGAAATAAAGAAACATATTCCTGATTTTGAAATGGACTATGATGTTGATCCTATAAGACAAGCAATAGCTGATAGTTGGCCTAACTCGTTAAATGATTCGGCTGCCCGTGAGGAATGGGGTTGGAATCCTAAATATGATTTAGCATTGATGACAGAGGATATGCTGAAAGTACTTAGAGAAAAACTTAAGTAATGTTTATTTGATATATTTAATCAATTTAGAGCTATATAATATGGTCTTTGGTGTTGGTATTGATCTCATAGAAGTTGCACGAGTGAAGAAAGCCGTATTAAATAATAATACGTTTCTTAACAAAGTGTATGGAAATCAAGAACTAAATAAATGTGAGAATATCAACAACAAGTATCAATGTTTAGCAGCTCGTTTTGCCGGTAAAGAGGCATTTATGAAAGCGCTCGGTTCCGGTTGGTCGGAAGGAATCAAATGGTCTGAAGTTGAAATAATCAATGATCAATTAGGCAAACCGGTATTGTCTTTATCGGGTAAAGCCTTAGAGTTGGTCAATCAACTTGAGATCAATAGAATGAATATATCGCTTACTCATATAAATGATTTCGCCTCAGCAATTGTTATTTTGGAGACCGGTGATTAGCAATTCGTCAAACCTGTAAACCAATAAGCGGCTTATAGAGGTTACTTGTCGTCTAACAGATAATTATTTTATTGAATATGCCAAAATGGAGGAATTATGTTTGGAAGAATGAAGACAGATTTACAGAATCTTTTTACAGATTTACAAGAACAAGGATTGTTTAAGAAAGAAAGAGTTATAACAACACCCCAAGGTGCGGAGATCTCAGTATCTACAGGAGAAACCGTATTGAATTTTTGTGCCAATAATTATTTGGGTTTATCTAATCATCCCAAAATTGTTGAAGCAGCAAAAAAAATGATGGATAATAGAGGTTACGGTTTATCTTCTGTTAGATTTATTTGTGGAACTTTGGATGTTCACAAAGAGTTGGAGAAGAAAGTATCGGAATTTCTACATACTGAAGATACGATTCTCTATGCTGCCTGCTTTGACGCGAATGGAGGAGTTTTCGAGCCTTTATTAGAAAAGGATAGTGCCATCATCTCGGACGAATTAAACCATGCATCGATTATTGATGGAGTACGACTGTGCAAGGCTCAGCGGTTTAGATACAAACATTCGGATATGAAAGATTTGGAAAGATGTTTAGAAGAAGCACAGTTAGCAAAATATCGGATAATTGTCACTGATGGAGTATTTTCTATGGATGGAGATATTGCCAAAATGGATCAGATTTGTGATTTAGCAGACAAATATGATGCTTTAGTTATGGTTGATGATTGCCATGCTACCGGTTATGTAGGAAAGTCAGGAAGAGGGACATGGGAACATTTCGGCTTAGAAGGAAGAATTGATATTATAACAACAACCTTTGGTAAAGCACTTGGTGGTGCAATGGGTGGATGTACCTCAGGCAAAAAAGAGATAATCGAGATGCTGAGACAAAAATCCAGGCCTTATCTTTTTTCAAACTCATTAGCTCCAGCTATTGTTGGCGGTACTTTACAAGTCTTAGAGATGTTATCCGAATCTACCCATCTTCAAGATAAAGTTCGTGATAATGCTAAATATTTCAGAGCTAAAATGGAAAAAGCCGGATTTGATATAACTCCGGGAGATACGGCAATTGTTCCGGTTATGCTTTACAACGAGCCATTAGCATTAAAGATGGCCGACATGCTTCTTAATGAAGGAATATATGTCATCGGTTTTGCCTATCCGGTTGTTCCTAAGGGAAAAGCCAGAATAAGAGTTCAATTATCTGCTGCCCATGAAAAAGAACATTTGGATAAAGCTATTGATGCCTTTATCAAAATTGGTAAAGAGTTAGAAGTAATAAAATAAGAAATATAAAGGGCGAAGATGATTCTTCGCCCTTTTCTGATTCACAATAATACCATTCCCTTCATATATTTGATTAACCTTCTTTAACTCCTTCGGAGAATAAATGTAGGATAACTCCGTTATAATAACGATACTTTTATCCCTTAAGACTGAAATGTTAACACCTTATCTTAGCATAACAATATTATTCCTTTACAAGATATGTTGCTTATCCAGTTTTGTAACATAATTTTAAAGCTGAGATAAATGGGTTAAAAAAGCAAGGAGTCGATGATTAGGAAATGAAAAAAATATTTCACATGGTTATTTTTTTATTTGTTATAACTGCAACTAATCGTATGGTGGGGAAACAACTTGATAACATAATCACTATAGGTGGAGATCACAATTATCCACCTTATGAATTTATCGATGATCAAGGTAATGCTAACGGTTTTAATATCGAAATAATTGAAGCTATAGCAGATCAAATTGGAGCGAGAATAGATGTTAGATTAGATTCTTGGCACCAGATACTTGAGCAGCTTGAAACCGGAGAAGTAGATGCTATAACCGGTATGGTTTATTCGATGGAACGAGCTCGTCGTTATAGTTTTTCCAGACCTCATAATCATTTAGACATAGCGCTTGTTGTGCGAGATGATAATAATTCCCTCTATTCGATTGAAGAATTATCAGGTAAAGAAATAATAGTCCAACAAGATGATGTCATGCATGAATATGCCTTAAGACATAACCTTACTGATCAGCTTATTACAGTTGACAATCAGATTGAAGCGGTGCAATTGTTGTCCTCAGGCAGTTATGATGCGTTATTAATGCCTAAAACATTATTCCTATATTATGCACAAAAAGAAGATGTTAAGAATCTGAAAGTTATTCCGGATGTATTGTTTGTTTTAGAATATTGTTTTGCATCACTACCTGAAAATGGTGGTTTAATTAATCGACTTAATCAAGGATTATTAGCTATTCGCGAATCGGGGAAATATGAAATTATTTATGATAGGTGGTTTTCTGACTATGAGGATGATCCATTGCAATGGGAAGATGTTTTCCAATATGCATTAATTGTTTTAATAATAGCAACTATAATATTTTTCATTATTCTCATATGGACTATTTCATTAAGAGCAAAAGTTAAGTTACGTACTAAAGATCTTTTCAACGAACTAAAAGCTCATGAAGCAACTTCTCTGGAACTTACCAAAAACCGAAATCGATATCAGTATTTACTTGAAAACTTATCCGAAGTAGTTTTTGAGGCTGACGATACCGGGACGATTCTTTTTATAACTAAAAATGTAATAAATATGTTAGGTTATAAATCTGAGGAATTGATAGATAAATGCAAATTATATGACTTAATAATTCTGGAAGATCATGACAAGTTAGAACAATATTTTTCTGCTCTCAAACAAGAGAAGGGATTAGCTGTAAAGCTTGTCGGATTAAATCGTGATGGGCGGAATGTATATATAAAAATATTCGCTAATAATGTGATTATTGGTCGTTCCGATCAAGCCAATCCAAATCTTTACAACTACTCGTTGTCTGATCAGATAGATTCTAATGAAGTTGGAGAATCTCGCATAACGGGAATAATAGTTGATGTAACCGCACAGCACCATCATGAATCTATACAAAAAGCACTTTATGATATATCCGAAGCAACCCAATCAACAGAAGATACCGGTCAACTATTCAGTAAGATCCATGCTATAATAGGATCTTTAATGCCGGTGCAAAACATGTATATTGCTTTGTATGACGAAACAAGTGAAATGTTATCATTTCCTTTTTTTGAAGCTGAAAAAGATGAGCGGCCTCAACCTAAAAAATTAGGTAAGGGAATGACGGAATATGTGCTAAAGAATGGTGAAGCATTACTCGTAAATCGTGACATGTTAGAAAAGTTAAGTAACGAAGGGAAGGCGGAGATTCTTGGTAAACCGGCAGCAATCTGGTTAGGGGTTCCTTTAAAGATTAATAATAAAGTTGTTGGAGTGCTTGTAGTTCAAGATTATGAAGATGAAAATACCTATGATAACACTGATAAACAGATCTTGACATTTGTGTCTGAACAGATAGCTGCTGCTATCTATAGAAAACAATTTCAAGAAATATGTGCCCGGCAAACAACTTATTATAAAAAGCTTTTCGATCATATTCCAGCAGGAGTGGTATTAGTGGATAACAATAATAATGTCAGGGATGTTAACAGTAAATTTATCGAAATGTTTGGATATGATTACCATGAGGTAATCGGATCTAATATAAATCTCTTGATAGCTCCCGGAAGTTTGACATCAGAAGCAGAGAGCTTATCAAAAAAGACTCAGCAGGGTGAGATCGTCCGTATAGAAACTTTAAGACGAACAAAAGCGGATAAGTTAATCAATGTAAGTCTTTTTGGTGTTCCTGTTCATATGGAAGGTGATATTGAAGATATATATGGTATTTATTTTGACACCACAGAATTACACCAAGCTCAAGCATCTCTTGCTGCGGAGAAGGAAAAGCTAAGTGTTATGTTATCTTCGATAGGAGACGGTGTAATTGCCACTGATAATACAGGTAATGTAATTCTTGTAAATGGTGTTGCTTGTGAACTAACCGGTTGGAAGGAAAGTGAAGCGATAGATACGCAAATCGACCAAGTTTTTAAAATAATGAATGAAACTACTAGAGAATCTGTAGATAGTATTGTTAGAAAGGTAATCGAAACGGAAACGGTGGTATTTCTCAGTAATCATACGGTTTTGCAGTCAAAAGATGGTATTGAATATATTATTGAAGATAGTGCAGCACCTATTAAAGATAGAGATGGGTATTTAGTCGGAGTTATTTTGGTTTTTCGTGATGTAACCGAAAAAAGAAAACTTGAGTATGAGCTGCAGAAAAACGCTAAGTTAGAATCTATAGGGATTCTAGCTGGAGGTATAGCCCACGATTTTAATAATATTTTGACTTCAATAATAGGAAATCTTTCTTTAGCACGTAAGATTAGTGAAAAATCTTCAGATATCAAAATTGATCAAAGACTTAAAGAAGCTGAAAAAGCTTCTTTCCGCGCGAAAAGATTAACACAACAACTATTAACTTTTTCCACCGGCGGTGAACCCGTAAAAAAAACCGCTTCCGTGAAAGAAATCATTCAGGATACAGCAACTTTTGCGACGCATGGATCTAATATACATAAAACATTTAATATTCAAAAAGGTCTGTGGAATGTTGAATCCGATACGGGCCAGATAAGCCAAGTCATTAATAATCTGACCATAAATGCAGTTCAAGCTATGCCGGAAGGAGGGGAATTAAGTATAGGAGCAAAAAATAAAAAAGTAAAAGAATTGATTTACAAAAGTATTAAACCGGGTAATTACGTGGTTATAAGTTTTTCCGACACAGGATGCGGTATGACTACCGATCAGTTAAAAAAAATATTCGATCCCTTTTTCACTACAAAGACCAATGGTACAGGTCTCGGTTTAACTACTAGCAATAACATAATCAAAAAGCACGGCGGATATATTACAGTTGATTCTTCTTTGGGTAAAGGAACAACATTTAGAATATATTTACCTGCGACCGACAAACAAATATTTGAAGAGCGGCAAATCGAATATGAACATGATACCAGGAAAAGAAAGGTATTAATAATGGACGATGATATAGGTTTACTGGAAATTGTTAAGGAGATGGTTGAAAGTTTAGGATATGTTGCAGTAACTTCTCGAGATGGTAAAGAAGCGATAGATTATTACCTGAGAGAATTAAGGAATAATACGAAGTATGATGCTGTCATTCTCGATCTGACAGTTCCCGGCGGTATTGGCGGCAAGGAAACAGTAGAAAAAATATTAGAATTAGACCCTCAAGCTTGCTGTATTGTTTCTAGTGGGTATTCTTCTGCTCCTATCATGGCGGACTATAAACATTATGGATTTAAAGCTGTACTTGGTAAGCCGTATTCATTCAAAGAGTTAGATCATGTTCTATCTTTTCTGTTCCATGAAGAAAAAAAATCTAATTAGTGTTAATTTACTATAATATAATTAGGTTACAGCTTTGCAGATAAAGTGTAATGGGTTAATGACTGATCATAATCCGATGTTAAGGGTCATAAATACAAAATAATGCAGTAACATGATGGATTAAGGAGTATAACGCTGCAAATTATCCGGGTTTATAAACAGAATCATTGGGAATCTGCAGGTCCGGATCAATAGATTCAATTAATATTATTTTTAACTAATTCCTCGAAATAATAACAAAGTTTACTCGCCTGTTCAGGAGTTGAAAACCGGGAGATATTTTCTTCAGAATTCTTTGATAGTTTCCTTATTTTAAATTGTGAGTGTATATTTTCAACTGTTTTGATAAACCCCATTTTATCAGTGTAATCGATCATAATTCCATTATTTGAGTCTTTTAAAATTTGGGCTGCTTCTCCATCAACAGGACCGACACCTATAATGAAATTACCTGTAGCTAAATACTCAAAAATCTTGGTTGTAAGTACTCCTTTATTATCAGGCCAATCACCAATGAACAATAATAAAATCTCGGAATCGATCATTTCTTGTAAGGCTTGTTGATGAGTAAGAAATTCCGTATATCTAATATTCAGCAATGGATAATTATAGCTGCCCTCTGCACAGCTTCCTATAAAACTGATCTCCATAGACTTTATCATTTTTTCGGAAATCATTTCATTCAGCCAACCTAAGACTTGTTCAACAGGATATCCTTTTATAATCCTGCCAACATATTTTACACGGAAAAGATTATTTTTGTCAATATTTTGGAAAGAGAGATTATTGAAGTCAGCAGGATCGTATCCATTATAAAGGATTTTTTTATTACCACCGGGAAGAGTGTCGGATATGGTTTTTGATATTATTAAGTTCATGTCAGCATTATTAACAACTTTATTTTCTAATCTTTCATTAAGGTACCTAACTAATAAGTTTTGTTTTACCATTTGGAGGTAATGTATTTTCGTCCATGGATCTCTAAAATCAGTAATCCATTTAACCGGAATTTTTTGGGTTAGTTTTAAGCCGACTAAATGAGTAGAATGGGGGGGACCTGTAGTCAAAATAATATCATATTTATTCGTTTGAATTTCTTCCAAAGCAGATTTATAAGCGTATTTATTCCATATCCTTCTTATATCTGGAAAGACTAAGTTTATCCTCAACCAAAAAGCTAGTTTGATAAAAAAAGGAACATTATTACCCACTTGTAAACTGTTCTGAGGCAGTTGTTGCTTACTAATTTTCAGAAACTTTTTTGAGATTAACGGAGTTCGAGTTCTAATAACTCTAACTTGCGGAGGAATTTTTTTTGCTAAAGTATAATCGTGAACGGGATAATCACCATTAGAGGTAGTTATAACAGTTGGTAACCAACCATTTTTTATTAAGTAGGGTATTAGCCTGATCCACCTTTGTACACTAGCGCCACCACAAGGTGGAAAGTAATAAGTAATAAGTAATATTTTTTTCATTATTAACAACGTAAACAGCTGTATTTTCGAAGAAATCAGTCGAGGCGAAAGTGCTTTTTGTATTCGCTAATAAATATCTTCACAAATCTTTCCCAAGAATACTGTTCTTTATAGCTCTTAATATGATTGACTATTTGTGGTGAGTTAAGAGAAAAATATTCATAAATAGCATTAGCGATATCTATTTCATTTATAGAACGGGAAATAATACCGGTCTTTTGGGGAATGACCATTTCCGGCAAACCTCCTACCGGAGTCACTACAACACCACATAAGCATGAATAAGCAATTTGAATAACTCCGCTTTGAGTAGCGTTAATGTAAGGTAATACAAGTAAATCCGTAGCTTTAAAATATATCTCGACATCATCATTGGCAATATACTCATTATTCATGATAATATCATTTTTATAACCGGATTTTTCAATTAATTCCTGATAATATTTTTTATCACCATATATTTCGCCTACTATTAGCAAAGATAAGTTGGAGATCTTTTTCTTGATAAAAGGAAAGCTCTTCAGTAATATATCTAATCCTTTGTAAGGCTTTATATATCCAAAAAAAAGCATGACTTTCTTATTCTCTAAGTTTAGTTTTGCCTTAGCTTCTTCTTTTGTGTATTTACCGCGATTGAAAAAATCGTAGAGTGGATGGTACAGTTTTTTAAGATTAGCTGTACGACAATTTAATAGAGATTTCGCATCTTGAAATACCGATTCGGATAAAGTAAAAACTAAGTCGACAGACTTAAGCATTTGCCGGGTTAAAGTATTCCCCAATAACCATTTTTCATGTGAAGCGACATTGTGAACTATGACAACAGATTTAATCCCTTTATTACGGAGTTTTTTTATTAAATAGATATAGGCAGGAGCTAGGAATGGAATAAAATAGTTAAATATTACTAAATCCGGATGAGAATCTTGGATTTTCAATAGGGTAGGGTAATATGATAGTGGATTGTACGGAGTGAGTGTGCGAATGGAAGATAGGCCTGAGAAATAACTATCTTTTTCATATTGACTTGAACCTGGAAATATTAGTTGAGGATATTGATTAAGGAAGTTTATTAGTGTTGTTTGGTGTCCTTGTTGCCGTAACTCATTTGATAAACAACCCCCAAAATGAGCGATACCACCACGGAATGGATAAAATGGCCCTACAATAACTACTTTCATGAAATATGATTTAAATTATAAGTGATGATAGATGCGAAAACATTCTCCAGTACCCTGAAAAAAGACTACGTCTTAGAAAACGTTTACCGGAAGTATCATGAACTATTATGATATCGATTTTTGCTGGTCTTTGAGATTATTATGTTTTCCATAAAAGTGTCAAATTCGGTTTGTGGACAAATCTCGGCGATACTATTGATTATTTCGATCATATTTGGGAATATCATTGTGAATATTATCTGCCTCTGATCTCCTTGAGAGTTATATTTTAGCACGATAGCTTTTGATTTTCCGCTATAGAGTGATATTTTGACTATTTGATCCCATTTAATAGTTTTATCATTGGATAGTATGTAACCGAATTTCAGATAATCTTCGTTAAAAGTAATAGAATTCAGAGAGAATAAGTTACGAAACAGCGAATTGGCAGCTAAGAATATTATTACGAAAGGGATTATTTTTTTTATTGTGGTAGTGTCGGCATCAACACCCGATATAATATACCAAACAGCGTAAGCTATTGCTGATAAAGCTAAAATGATAGTAAACCAACGGGCAAACGGATTAAATTTATATGTACGGGGGAATCCCTTTTTTTTATTTATATCAACTAAATCAATTGAGTTAAATTTTTTCAAGATTAGCCTCCTTTGGTAACCAGATATTTCATTGATTTTGGGCAGCTTTGTAGTGTTTGACTAAGTTATCAAAACATTTTTCAGGAACGGAATAATTGCCAAAATCTTCTTCCTCATATGGTTCACAATGAAAATCAGAACCGCCGGTAGTTAGCAGACCCTTATCGTCGGCAAGTTTCAGGAAAAGAGATTGGTGATAATAAGATGAGTTGGGACAATAAGCTTCGATACCATCGATACCAAAGTCGATAATATCATAAACTGTTGAAATATTTTTAAGACGGTGAGGATGGGCCAAAACAGTAACCCCCCCTGCTTTATTAATTATGGGAATGATTTCTTTAGCATTAACGGTAATTTTTGGTTCATAGAGCGAACTGTTTTCATTCAAATATTTATCAAAAATTCTGTTAACGGATAATGTCGGATAAATATTCATTATTTCTCTAGCGATATGGGCTCTGCCAATAATCCTTGCTTTCCCGATTTTATTGAAGATAGTATCAAAGTTAAGATTTATACCGATGGAATTAAGATTGCTTATAATTTTTTTTGCTCTGTTAATTCTGGAAGTATTAATATAGTTCAGCAGTGTTAATAAAGATTCGTCTTCCTCATCAAAATAGTAAACAAGAATATGAATTTCAGCTCCTTTATGGGTACTGCTGATTTCTAGACCGGGAACTAAAGTTATGTCATAATCTCGCGCAATGTCTTTGACTGCTAAGTAGCCATCTATCGTGTCATGGTCAGTGATAGATATAATGTTATATCTTTTCTGTCGGCATAAAGTCATCAATTCAATAGGGGACAGTCTACCATCGGAATAGTTAGTATGAAGATGTAAATCAATTTTAGCCATGTTAATTTATTTAAACTTCCTTTATTTTGTATATATAATTGCTTATCTACTTTATCTAATTTTACTAATGATAATAGCTAACATAGTAAAAACCGATAATACCCTGCGTTAATAGGTCAAGTTATTTTTAAGTTTAGTAATGAGTTTTCTGCGATTCCTGAAATCATAGTTCTTATCATTGTTTTATATTTTCATTATGTGATGGTGATTATGAACAACTTGATCTACACCTAATGGCTGGAAGATATTTATCCCTTTTGGCGTTTACTTATTTGAGTCAGGATATGGGTAAGTTAAACAATTTTTGATTCAGATATTCAGAAACAATCAGTGTAACGGATAACATCTAAGAAGCTTTCAAGTCTGAGCTTTGTTCTTTCTTCCATAATATCGGGTGTATCTCCTTCAATTGCTAAATAAGGGTATGGCAGATATTTCTTAAGTAAAATATTATCGATTTGACGATGGCAAAAAGCCTGAGAATAGCTTATTATTCCATCGATATTTCTTTTTGATATCTGTTCTGAGATATCCTCTATTCTTTTGAAAACTGAATATGGATAGGTAAAAGAAAGATACTGATCAAGGATATCATTTTTTAAATGAGGCATTGAGAATTGTCGTTGAACTTCATTAAAAATAATATTTGCATCTAATTCATCAAAAAAGTCATAAAAATCTGAGAATATCGGAGGAACTCCAATATAACCTAATTGGATTTTTTGTTGTCGAACTTTTCTGTATTCGGCTTGATATATAAATTCTTGGAGATCTTTTTTAAAACCGATTGGATTTCCGAAAAAATCAGAGGAGTTAACTAACCAATAATGATTTTCTTTACCACTAACTTTCTTGTCTGAATAGGTCAATTTATCGAGTTTGACTAACAGTCTTCTGATATCATCTAATTCTTTTTTTACCTCGTAAATTTGTTCATATGTTACCCCGAATTTTTCTTTTAATTGATTGATCTCTGTTTTTAATTTTTCTCTATTGTGATCGTAAGGGAAAGAAAAGCTTATTACTTCAATGTCGTCATCTTCGAGAAGTGACATTAGTGAATGGGTATTGGAGCAATCTCCTTGTACAACTCCAATTATTGTATTTATGTTGTGGTTAATGACAGTTCGGTAAATTCCTTTTATCCATGAGCAAATGTTTCGTGGCATTCCATAGCTTTCAGCTTCTCTAACGCTAAGGTTCGGTTTTGCAGTAATAAATAGATTATTTATATCAACAGGGGTATGTCCTGCTGCAAAAATTATTTCTACAGGGAAACTAGTAGTGAATCCTATTTTCATTCTTTATCCATGTGTTTAAAAGTGTAATATTAAAGCTCCAAATACTCTAAATAGTCGATTTCTTTCTCTGTCAAATCTTTTTCTAACGCAACGATTTCAGTTTTTATCTTTTCAATCTCCAGATTAAGTATTTTTACTCTATTACCGTTCAGAAAGGTATCTTTTTTTAGGAATTGGTTTTGAAGGTTGTTCAAGAGATCATTTTGATGTTTTATTTCGTTCTCCAATCGCTCGATTTTCTTTAGTTTTAGATCTAAGACTAGGGGATTGCTTTTCTTGTTGTTATCTTTCTTTTGGTATGACTTAGTTTGCCTTTCGTGTTTTTGTTCTTTGCTGTTTTGAGTGGCATCTTCTAATAATAACTGTTCCCACCTATGAGTTTCTTTAATGTGTCCATCTTGGAACAGCCAGGAACGGTCAGCAATATTATTTATGAAGTATTTATCGTGAGAAACGAAAATAATTGTTCCATCATATTTTTTGAGGGCATATTCTAGTGATTTTATCATAAAAATATCCAGATGATTAGTAGGTTCATCCATAATCAATACATTCGGTTTTTTTGAGATAAGAAGTGCTAAGTATAACCTTGCCTTTTCACCACCACTCAAAAGTGCTACTCTTTTATCGATATCTCCTTCATAAAAACCAAAACGTGCTAAATAACTAAGTAATTGATTAATTGTCCAGTCTTGATGAACATTCTTGATGGTTTCTCCAACTCCTATAGTCGGGTTTAGTGAGATATGTAATTGATCATAGTAACCTATACTAATATTTGCACCTTTGCTTATACTGCCGTCTAAAGGTTTTTTTTCGCCAGCTAATGTTTGCAAGAAAGTAGTTTTACCACAGCCATTTTTACCTAATACAGCTATTCTATCCTTATAAATTACATTAGTTGAAAAATCTTGTACCAAGACTTTTTTGGGGAATCCACAGATTAAATTATCAATGGTAAAAACAATATTTCCGGATCGTTTATATGAATCGATTGATAGATCAATTATTTTTTCAGTTTCAGGCTCTTCGATTAAGTCGAGTTTGTTAAGTGCTTTAAGCCTTGATTTAGCTTGTTTCGTTTTCTGGCCGGCGATATTTTTCCGAATGAAATATTTTGTTTTCCCAATATGTTCTTGTTGGGCTTGATATTGAGCTTTCAGTTGTTTTTGTTTAAGTCTGTATTCTTTTTCATAAAATGAGTAATTGCCTCGGTAGGAAACAATATTTTTGTTTTCTAAGGAGAGTATTATGTTGGTTGTTTTCTCTAAAAAATAGCGATCATGAGAGACAATTATATAAGGAATTTTCAATTCAGCAAGATATTTTTCTAACCAATCTCTCATAATAATATCGAGATGGTTGGTTGGTTCGTCCATTAAAATTAAATCTGCAGGGGCTAATAAGACACCTGCTAATTGAATCCTGGTCTGTTCTCCACCACTGAAAGAAGTTACTTGACGATACCAATCATTTTCAGTAAATGAGAGTCTATCAAGGATATTTTTTGCTCGATGTTCTAATGAATATCCTTCTAAAGCTGCATATTCAGCTTGGTATTGATCCAATAATTTCATGTTTAATTGAAGACTTTGATCATGGGCATCGTTATTGTCGCAAGAAATTTGCTGTAAACAACTCTCGGTCTTTTTCATCAAATCGGTTAATTCAGTTACTCTTTTGTGACTGAGTAAAACATAAGTAAGTAAATCGCAATTACTTATAATTTTAAAAGATTGTTTCAGATAGGCAATATTAGTTTTTTTGCCGATAAAAACCTGGCCTTCACTAGGCTTTATTTGTCCGCTAATGATATCAAGTAGTGTAGTTTTACCGGTACCGTTTTTGCCGATCAATCCACAACGATGATGATTCTCGATGGATAAAGAAACATCTTTTAATACACAATTATCACCATATAAATGATTTATATTTGTTAATCCGACTACTGCCAATCTATCTCCTTATGTATATTATTAACTATTTAACCTTTAATAGAGTCTGATCCTTCTCAGTTACTTAATTTTGCTTTATCCCTAACTTCTGTTGATTTAAGCTAAACATCAAAAATACTTGCCAAATATGCTGTCAAATTTATTTTAGAACTAGTTGTCGGGATGTAGCGCAGTTCGGTTAGCGTACACGACTGGGGGTCGTGTGGTCGCAGGTTCAAATCCTGCCATCCCGACCATATTCTTCGAAAGGGCCTGCAGTGTGTAACAACAAGTTATTCACATTTTTGCCGGTAATTGCTAATTCACTATATTGCTGTAGCACAGTAAATACATAATTACAGGGCTGAGAATCCATTTTCTATCCACACAATATCCACAAAGGATGTGGGTATTCTAAGTATAACTATTGTTGTTAATTAGAGCAGAAAACTCTTTGTATTTAACCATCAATCTGAATTGAATTGTTAAATCTTGTGGATAACTAAATATGCCGGTTATCCTTTTTCTAAAAACCATTCTAAGAAAGAAATCCAAGTCGTTAGTTGCGCAAATTTCAAGTTGGAATATAATTCTCCACTGCCTTTTAAATAATCTAAGTGAGTAGGTAACCAAACAGTTGCAGTGCCAATATTTTCAGGTAGATTAAGGGAAGCTTGACTTACAAAAACACGATCAATAATATTGATAATGGATTGTAATTCATTAGTTAACTCTTCTTCTTGATCAACTAAAGATTTAAGGTTAATCATGAACTCTTTTATATCAGTTTCAGTTCTTGAAACATGAAAGCCAAAACTATTTTTTCTAGCCTTTTGCACTAACTCAAGAGCATAATTATTATCTACCGAAGCTGATACGAAAGTCGCCAATGAGTTCAGAAGTAGTGGTAGTTTTGCCGAATTCATTGCGGACATACTAACTTCTCTATCTAAATCGTTTGGATTTTGACTACCACCGGGAAGATGTGATTGAATAAATAGCTCCACAACATTATTACTTATGGTTGATGCTGTTATACTCTTTTGCCAATTGTTTAAGATTTCCTTATACGGTAATCCTTCATAAGGCATGAGATTTTCAGACCCGACGACAAATTCTGTGTACTGGTAGACTTCGGTTAAGACTTCAAGAGTAAACATCAAACAAGCATCAAAAATTAGTACATTTAATTTTTGGGAGAACATCTCAAAAGCTCTACGGAGTTGACCTTTAGCTACACTAATCTGGTTAAAATGAGTCTGATCGGGGCATATACCGCGATTAACATAATCGTCACTTCTAGTCCAGCCTGAACCATGTGACCAGATGATAAGTGCATATTTATTTGCCGGATACTCTTTGACTGAGAAATTTACAAAATCTGCCAGATTTCGATAATTTCCACTATCTATATTTCCCATATACTCTATTACCGGGGATGCGATATAATCAAGGTTATTGTGTTTAAGTTTATATCTTCTGGCTTGTGGATCAGGCTGTTCATCATTGGGATCAAGTTGTATAATAACATTCACTCCAGAAGGTAACACTGCTTGTTCCATTTCGATGATATCCTGTATGGCTTGATCAGAAAGATTATTGTCCGCAGCCATGTATATCATTATCGTCCAGTGATCTTTTTTTTCAGTAGAACAAGATGAACTAATCAATGATAATAATACAACTGCATTGATCATCAATACTTTTATCGTTAGTTTCAGTTTATGATATTTTTTATGTAAATCAGGCACTAAATTGTACTCCATATCAACTTGCTAATTATGTTGAGAACCTTTTGGGGCATAACCGTTAAATAAGAATGATTGATACGATTTTTTGCAATTCATCTATATTGATAAGTGATGAAGCTATATTATTTAATAGTATTTTGCTTCCTCATTCCCTTTAAGAACACTGACTGCACCGGCGCTTAATGCTTCCATTTCGTTTTCGCCAGGTAATATGTGAATAGGAGCTATGAACTTTATTCTGCGACTTATTTCATCAGTAAGTGGTTTACCGTAAGCCAAGCCACCGGTTAAGAAAATAGCGTTTACATTTCCTTCTAAGACAGCAGCACAAGCAGAGATTTCTTTTGCAATTTGATAGCATAGAGCATTCCTGATCAGTTTTGCATAATCGTTGCCTTCTTCGATCATTTCGTTGATCTTGATACCGTCATCAGTCTTTAAATATGCCATCCAACCAGCTCCTTTACTGAGGTAAGTAGTAAGCTCTTTTTTTGTATATTTACCTGAGTAAGCCATATCAAGCAAATCACCAATAGGTAAAGCTCCAGCTCTTTGTGGTGAGAAAGGTCCCATACCTAAAAGTGCATTATTGACATCCACTACTTTTCCTTTTTTTATAGCAGCAATCGATACACCTCCACCCATATGGGCGGCGATCAAATTGGACTCTTCGAAATTCATTTTAAGCTGTTTCATTAACTTTCTTGCAGTGTAACGTATATTAAGAGCGTGAAACAGAGATTTACGCTCAATTTCAGGAATACCTGATATTCGTGCAATATCTTCAAATTCATCAACAGTAACCGGATCGACAATGAAAGCAGGGATCCCTAAAGTTGTTGCTATTGAATTTGAAATAAATGCACCCAAATTAGAAGCATGTATCCTACCCCATATTTCCGGATTCTTCAGGTCTGCTAACATTTTATCGTTGACCTTATATGTCCCGCCGTGCAGAGGTCTAACTAAACCTCCTCTTCCTACGACAGCCTTAAGTGTTTCAAGTTCCACATTATGTTCTTTCAAAGCCTCGATTACTAGATTTTTCCGGAAATCATATTGATCTAATAAACTCCCCAATTTGTCCAGTTCTTCCGGATTATGCCTTAATGTTTTGCTAAATAACTCTTTATCATCGTCAAAAACTGCTATTTTGGTTGAAGTTGACCCGGGGTTTATTGCCAGAACTCTGTAATCCATATTTATACCTCCATTTTCTATTTTAGTTGTATTTTTTAGACTAACGTTAATCGGTCAATATATTTCAGGGTTTAAATGGGATTATTTAATTATCTTAAGTATGTTTACGGTAAGATAATAAGTATCAGATTATTTTTTCAGGGAACACTGAATGAAATGGGAAAATCAGATTTATATTGATGATTATCGGTTAAGGTTCTTTGACCACAAAAGTGTTTGTAACTTGCGTTTATTAAAGTCTTCCGAATCAACAATATATGTTTCGGGAAAACCAAACTTAACGCCGGTGATCTGATAAGGTTTGTCAAGAGGTTGAACTTAACTTGTATTGATAAATTCATTATAAGTTTTGAATGTTTCGCTGCTTTTCTGACGACTTTTTCGTTTATATATTACAGTATTTAATTCGATGATTATTTGGATTTTCTCAGCTGTTTATAGAGTTTTTTCATATCTAAAAAATCGTGTTGATAAGATTGAATGATTGGTTCAGTTTGGCTGACAAACTTAACCTCCTCAATTGTGTAGAAGGCCTTGGGGTTGAATTTATTAATTAAAGATGTAAATTCATTTATATGCTTTCTTTTGATGATCGAGAAAATAATATCTACCGGACCTTCACTTCCATGACCTACAATACTGGTGAATCTGAAATTCGATTTTTTTAGATATTTCAATAAATTTTTACTGTCTTTAAACGGAATAACTCTAATTAGAGTTAAACCCATAGCCATTTTTTCTTCAATTAAAATTCCAACATAATTCCCCATTCCAAATCCGGCTGCATAGGCAATGTAGTAGAGTGTATTGTCAAGATTTTGAAATATCTGACGCATGATAATTAGCCATAATAAGACTTCAAAGAATCCTAATAGTGGTGCTAAATATTTCATACCCTTCGACACAAAAATAATTCTAATAGTGCCTATCGTTTGATCTGCTATACGAGAGAGGAAAATCAGTAAAGGTATTATGATAAAATTAAACATTATCGTATCTGTAAAAGTTGCGTCCATAAAGTATCTCCTGACAAGAAATATTCGCAAACATGTTCTAAAAACTGTCTTTATGTCAAATGAAATCAACCGAGAGGATGTGCCGGAAACTGTTGCAACAGCTTATTACTTAACTCTTACACAGAATTGTCTTTAAGTTTTCCCAACCTAACGATAAAATTAGTCGGGCACAACTATTAATAAAGCATGATAATGTAGCTCAATATGGATGTTTATTATGTAATCAATTCCTTTGTGATAAAACTTGTATTCATGAGTCTGGCAACTGCCATATAATTTGGCTGAAACGTTATCTGGCTTCCAACGCGATATTTATCCTTAGCATCTTTACCATCAATAGTATATACAGTCATGTCTGAAGTTGTGCCGGCGAAGGATATATTTTTTTCAACCGGTACGATATCCTCAACATCCACATCAAGAATCCCAAAATCCATTATTGCCCTATAAGATTGACTCTGTTTATTGCTATCATTATTGTTGGCAACATTACCGATATTACCTTCTCCGATAATCCCGTCAGGAACACTGTCTTTACGGGCAAATTCGATGATGTTGGCTTTAAACTCAAAAGCTTTGGTGCTGAGATTCTTGAATTTTTTGTTGTCGAAAGGTGAGGTTCCGAAAAACACTGCTTCGCCTACACGAAAATGATTTACTTCCTTAGGTCTTTTCCCCTTGCCTACCAGAGGCAGTGTAATAGATGAGCCACCGGAAACAATCTCAAATTTATAATCAAAAGTAAGCTCAACAATTTTTTTATAAAGACATAGCTGTATAAGCTTGTCGAAAGTAGGTTCGACACCATACATACAACCTAAGTTAGTACCAATGCCGATAATTTCGATGTTTGATAGTTGAAATGCTTGCCTGTAGAAATCCAAAAGATTGTCGCGTACAACTCCTTCTCTAAGTTCACCAAGTTCTATCATGACAATGACTTTATGTCTTTTGTTTTGACGTAATGCTTCTCTATTTAATGCTTTGATTGTTCTTATGCTTGAATTCAAAGATATATCTGCGTATGATATGACATTTTTTATTTGATCCATTGCTGGGGGTTTGATATAAATAGTCTGAGCTTCGGGTTTTATTTTTTTTATCTTTTGTAAACAGGAAAGATGAGAGTCCCCTATGGAATGTATATGAGCTAATTCTTCACTTTCAAGTATTTTCTTAAGGACGGTCTCATTCCCCCCTAAAACTTTCATTATAATAGACCATTTAACATTATATTTGTTCAATAGTTCATTCAACTTTCTAATGTTGTCTATAATAACATCAGTATTAACTGTTAAGCAAGCCATAATTTACTTCTTTTGATAACGCATTTCTGCATATTTAGAGATAAAACCAACTCTTTCATATAGCCGTTTAGCCGGATTATCATACTCAACATGAAGCTTTATATCACCATCACAATGCTTCACGGACTCTAAAATGATCTCCTTACCGAAACCCTTACCACGATAACTAGCGTCTACAGCAATATAAACTAAAATGTGATCCGGTATAAATTCTTTCATACCAGTATCTATCATTAAAAGCTCACCTACCAATTTTTCTTCATAAAAGGCTGCTAACAAAAAGCCGCCTTTACCCTTTTCCTGTGAAAAAGCATAGTTGATAGCATTATTAATTGCTTCCTTGCTGTCCCTGAATCTATCTAAATGAGTATGGAGAAAATCGATATAACGTTCTCTGGTCAATTTTTTTGTTAATTCTTCTTCTGTTCGATAAACCTCGATATTTAACATCTTTAAACTCCTTATTGTTTAGAATTTAGCGTCGCGTAAATGATTGTTTTACAATATAAGTGCCAGCAATATTTTAGAAAGAATTAAAAATAAATATATGACGACAGTCTCATTAACATCTTAAAAATAACCAAAAAATATTTGTGTTGATCTGTCAAGGAATATCTTTCTGTCAGACTGAGGGTTGCGATTTGAAAGACTTGTAAATTGCCTTAATAAGTGACGTTAGAACATAAAAAAAAGATTCTTTGCCGTTGTTGAAAATAGTGTTATGCTCTAAGAATTAATCAAAACTTGAATATTGTATCAATTAGAAAAAAAACTAAGTAGTGGGAACAATTGTTGTTAAAAGTCATCTTGTTCCGAGATGATATAACTGATTGTATTATAGTGATATTATGGATTAACTCCTTTAAGAATATAGTTTATGCAGTCTATACGATAAAAAATAATCAATATTTGCATTACATATTATATAACTATATCACTTTTAATGAAATCGTAATGTAATTCTCCACTGCTACTTTCTGCATCTAGATACTCTTTAATATTGTGGTTTGCATTTATACAAAGAGTCAAGGTTATTTCCTTTCCGTATTTGATATCTATTATCTCTGCTTTTTTATCTCTGATGAAGTTTTTTAGTTTCTGTAAGCGTTGATATAAAAGCTCAATACTATAAAAATCTTTCATTACTGACTCTTTAAGCTGCGCTTGCTTAACAGTCATCTCGCTAACATAAGTATAAGCATCGATCAAACCTCTAATTCCTAATTTGGTACCCCCAAAATAACGAGTTATAATAAGAACAACGTTGGTAAGGTTATACTTTTGGAGTACTCCTTGAATAGGTCGACCGGCTGTTCCGGAAGGTTCACCGGCATCTGAAGAATGATATACAATATCTTTTAAGCCGACAGCATAAGCCCAACAATTGTGAGAAGCATCACGATATTTTGATGAAATAGAACTGATTTTTTCTCTTGCTTCTTCAAGTGAATTTACAGGGTAGATGTGACCTATAAAACGTGATCTTTGGATTGTATCTTGATATTCTGCAGTTTGTAAAATTGTGAATAAGGCTTTCATCGTACCTCCTCAGTTTTAATTTCTTCTCTAACTGTATTATTTACGATTTGGTTATGTAGTCAAGTAAAAAATATCTGTTTCAAGCTGAGCATGGTTTTGGTGTCGAACTATATAGGGACATTCTATTAGAAAAGTCCCCGAAAAGTATGTTTGCTTTTCGGGGATTACGTTTTTTTGTGTCGAAAAATCTAGTTATTATAGCAACTATTGTGTAACGGTTGCATATGTTGCCAATATGAAACAGAAGGTTTAATTGCTTTCTTTTTTACGGGCAATATCGTTTCTAAAAACTGAATAATTTCTTTTCGGGTGAATGTTACTTGCTTATGCTTGTCTAGCAACATTTGCTTGGCGATATTTAGCCATATTGAAGGTTCAGATTGTACATCTGAGATCAAATCTAATTCTTTAAATAGCTTGAGAATCAGATCAAATTTGTTAGATTTAAGTGGATTACTATATATTCTTAAACTACCATCATCTGAAAATGAAGTTCCATCTATCTCTAAGTAGGTAGGTTTAGGTAACAACATGTCAGCGCAAGAATTAATGTCGAAATGTGTATCGACAGCAACGACAAATTTATTTTCTGTGAAATTATCGATACTGTGTTTATTAATTTGCTCACCATACATGATAAATAAACCTTCTTCCGGGAGTGGATCATAAGAGACCAGTTTTCTAAAACTGTTAATATTACTTTCGTAGGAGGTCTCTAAAACTCCTGAACCTTTGGTAAATGAACATATCATCGCAGCTAAGTCCCATAGATGATAAATTTGTTCTTCACTTAATTCATTTCTGTTATATATAAAAATGGTTTTTCCGGTTAGAGTTAGTGGTTCAATTTTATCATTCTGTAGATTAAGGCTATTGGGGAAAATATGATCATCTTTCATCATCTTCAATGAATCTATCAAGTCTTCTTTTTGGCATAAGCAATCGGCAAATTGGTTAAATTTATTATCTTCAGTAGTGAATATTGCCAATTTTTTACCTTGTAGTTGATGTTGACGACACATAGTTCTCAAAGTATGGCTGATAGGCCCGATAATAACTATCGTTTCAGTTTCTTCCAAATCCGAATAATCACAGTTATTAGAGAATCTATTGAAAAGGGTATCGGTAAATAATTTAATTGTGGAATTATTTTTTAGTGTTGTATTTTGTTTATTTGCAATCTCATGCATCAAAGCAAGTTCTTCATTGGTAATGTTGGGACTAACCGTGAAATTGATATTCTTAAGGATGGATTTTTTTTGTTTAATTATCTTGGTTGCGTCGACCCATTCAATTGCTTCCCAGCCCCGATTAGTTTTCAGCATCGGTTGCTTAACTACATTTTCATTGGTAAAGACCTGCCAGGCAAATTTTCCATAGAAGCAGAGATTTCTCTGATTAAAATCTTCATTTTTCGGAGGTGTGATTAAAGATATTTTACCCGATGAAATGTGAATATCGATTTTACATCCTGTTCCACAAATAGCGCAGTTTTGGGAAACTTTAAAGTCTTCTAAAGGATATCTTTTCAGGGTACTATTCTTTTCCACTAAAGCACCAACCGGGCATACCGTAATACATTTGCCACATGATTCACAAGCGGTTTCGGTTAAACTTTCACCAAACTCAGGAGCGACTATGGTTGTAAATCCCCTATAGATATATCCTAAGACTCCGGCACCTTGAATCTCAGCACAAGTTCTGACGCATCTTCCACATTTAATACATTTGTTAACATCCCTGAAGATGAAGGGGTGTGAATCATCAATAGGGTGTTTATTTTTTTCGCCGAAGAAAAGTGTGGTGTCAACATTATAGTCAGTTGCTTGGTCTCTCAATTCACAGCAGTAATTTACCATACAACCACATTCTAAACATCTTTTTGCTTCGGATTCTGCATGTTCGGATGTATATCCCATTTCTACTTCTGCGAAACTATTAATGCGTTGCTTATGGTCAAGTTCAGGCATATTTATTTTTTCTTTTTTCGGATAAATGTTATATAATAGTTCATCAAGTTCGTTTAATTTGGCGGCTTTTTGTGAGCAGAAGAGATCTTTTTCTATCAAAGAAACATCAAAAAAACCATTTTCAAGGAATTTGTCGATGTTTTCTGCAGCTTTTCTACCATCCGCTATAGCTTCGATAGCCGTTGCCGGGCCTAATCGAAAATCTCCACCGGCAAAAATATTTTTTAAACCTGTAAAGAGTTGTTTTTCATCGACATCAACAGTTGACCACCGGCTTAAAGGGAGCACTTTATCATCGATTTTATTTTCCTCGTCGGCAAAAAGAGCCACTTCAGGGATTTGAGAGATTGCAGCGATTACTGTGTCAAAGTTCTCGTTGAAAAACTCACCTGTTGGTTCAGGACGTTGTCTTCCACTGCTATCTGGCTTACCTAACTTCATCTTTTCGAAGACAATTTCATTAATTCCATTATCATCTCCTTTATATTCAACCGGATTGGTTAACAGATGAAATTTGATACCTTCTTCTTCTGCAGCATCAACTTCAAACTCCTCAGCAGGCATTTCTTTTCTAGTTCTGCGATAAACTATTGTCACTTCTGCGCCTAATCTTTTAGCAGTACGAGCACAATCTATCGCAGTGTTACCACCACCGACAACTGCCACTTTTTCTCCTATACGGATTTTTTCTCCTAACATATGGGATCTTAAAAAATCTACTCCTAGAAAAGATCCGGGCAAGTTACTCCCTTTAACTCTCATAGGTACGGCATTTTGAGCTCCAAGAGCTAAATAAACCGCATCGAAATTTTCTGAAAGCTGTGAAAGTGTGAAATCTTGACCCAGTTTTTTCTCCATTATAATTTTCATTCCGTTTGAACACATTAACTCTATTTCTTTTCTTAAGATATTTTTAGGAAGACGGTATTCGGGAATTCCATATCTAAGCCAACCTCCGGGTTCAGGAGCTGCTTCATAAACTATGACATCATATCCTTTATTAGATAGATAATACCCACAGGTTAAACCGGATGGTCCAGCCCCTACAATTGCAACCTTTTTGTTTTTAGGTTCTTCTTTAGGATGTACATAAGACCAGTAATCATCCAAGTCTTCATCAGCTGCATAACGTTTTATTTGTCTGATGGAGATGGGATCATCAACTAGAGCACGTCGACACTCTTTTTCACAAAAAGCGGGACATACTCTGCCTATTGAAAGCGGCATCGGTAACGTATCTTTAATAACCCGGACTGCTTCGTGAGGTTGATTATTGGCAATCAACGCTACATACGATTGAACATCAACATTATCAGGACAGGCTAATTTGCATGGAGCTTCACAGTCCGCATAGTGATCGGAAAGTAATAATTCTAAAGCCATCTTTCTAGCTTTATAAATCTCTTCTGAATCGGTAATGATCTCCATACCATCATATACTTCAGTGCCGCATGCTGTAACAAAACCCTTTTTCCCTTTTATTTGTACAGCGCAAACCCAGCAAGAACCAAAGGGTTTTAAATCTTTATCATGGCAAAGTGTTGGTATCTTTAAGCCTCGCTTATCGGCTATTTCTAAAATTGTTCTACCTCGTTTTGTTTGTATTTTTTCTCCGTTCAGGATAATATTTATCATTATTTGCTTCTCCTTATTACGTTCAGTTTTGTTATTAATACTATTAACCTTTAACGATTGCTGAAAACTTACAAGTATCGATACAAACACCACATTTAATACAAATATCCGTATTGATTGTATGAATTTCTTTTACCTTACCTGCAATCGCGTCTACAGGACATTTTTTTGCACATAAAGTACAACCGATACATTGATCTTTTAAGATCCGGTATTCAATTAAATCAAGACATACTCCAGCTGGACATTTATGCTCATTAATATGAGCTAAATACTCATCTCTGAAATATTTAATAGTTGTAAGAACCGGATTTGGAGCTGTTTGTCCGAGACCGCAAAGAGAACTTTTTATTATATTTTCGGAAAGATTTTCCAAAGTGTCCAGATCTTTAATTTCTCCTTTCCCTTGGCAAATCTTATCTAATAATTCTAACATTCTTTTAGTTCCTATTCTGCAGAATGTACATTTACCACACGACTCATTTTGAGTAAAATTCAAAAAGAATTTTGCTACATCGACCATGCAAGTTGTTTCATCCATTACTACCATACCGCCGGATCCCATGATGGCACCGGTTTCAGTGATTGAATCATAGTCAACTAAGGTATCAAGTAACTGAGCAGGAACACAGCCACCGGAAGGACCTCCTAATTGAACTGCTTTAAAAGGCTTGTCGGTTTTCATTCCTCCACCTACCTCGTAAATAACTTCTCGTAACGGCATACCCATTGGTACTTCTATCAAACCACTGTTTTTTATTTTACCGGCTAAAGCAAAAACTTTTGTTCCTTTGCTTTTTTCGGTTCCTAAAATGGCGTAACTACCTGGACCGTTCAGTATAATCCAAGGTACATTAGCATAAGTTTCCACATTATTAATATTAGTTGGTTTACCCCATAGTCCTGATTGGGCTGGGAAAGGAGGTCTAATATTCGGCATTCCTCGCTTACCTTCAACAGATGCCATTAATGCAGTTTCTTCACCACAAACGAAAGCTCCGGCACCTTCCTTAATATGTAATTTGAAATTAAATCCTTTCCCCATGATATTGTTTCCCAACATGCCTTGTTTTTCTAAATCAGCTAAAGCAATTTTTAGATGTTTAATAGCCAATGGGTATTCTGCCCTGACATATATATAGCCTTCATCGGCACCTATAGCGTAAGCCGCTATCATCATCCCCTCTATGATACTATGAGGATCTCCTTCCAGAATACTTCTATCCATAAAAGCACCAGGGTCTCCTTCATCAGCGTTACAGACAATATATTTTTTGTTACTTAACGATTCACGAGCAAATTGCCACTTCAAACCTGTTGAAAAACCAGCCCCTCCGCGACCGCGTAACCCTGAATCTTTAATGTTATTTATAACTGTTTCCGGACTCATTGAATCGAGAACTTTCTCAATTGCTAAATAACCATCTCTATGCAAATAGTCATTCAACGATATAGGGTCTATTTTCCCTGCATTTCGGAGCACAATCCTCTTTTGCTTGCTGAAGTTAGTGTTTTCTATTCCTGTGCCGTCACTTTTGAGAATTGTCTTCTCAGGTATAGCCTTATCGCTGACAAATGATTGGTATAAATCATTGAGCATATCCGGTTCGACGAAACCGTAGAGACAACTATTACCACTTTCATCAGAAAATTCTACCAGCGGTTCTTGAGAACAGTATCCTATACAACCGGTTTTTTTTAAATCTATGTCTTCTTGCCAGCCGTTCGATTGAGATTTAGCGGATGAATTGATAATATCTTTTAATTTGTCATAAACTATATCTGCACCGGCAGCTATACCACAACTACCTAAACCAACTGAGATTGTTATTTTACTCAAACTTACCTCCTAATTAGGATTTATTTGTAATGATTTTAGAAATTTATTAGTACTTTGCTAAAATATCGGTGATTTTGTTGACATCCAATTTCCCGTACGTTGCTTTATCTATCATGATAACCGGAGCTAGACTACAACACCCAAGACAAGCAACTTCAAAGACGGTGAACTTATTGTCGGCTGTAGTATCTTCTTCACCAACTAACTGAAGCTCATTTCTAAGACTATTCATTATCATATTTGCGTTGGAAACATGACAGGCTGTGCCTTTGCAGACTCTAATGGTGTGTTTGCCTTGAGGCTTTAGACGGAACATCGTATAAAAAGTGGCTACTCCATAAATATCGGCTATACCAATGCCAATTTCTTGGGAAAGGAATCTAATTGTTTCTTTAGAAAGATAACCTTCAATTTCTTGAATTTCTTGAAGTAAAGGAATGAGTTTACCTTTACCTGCTCCATTTTTAGCGATTAGTTCTTCGATTTTTAATCGATTCTTCATATCCGCTCCTTTCTTTTTTTCATTATCGTACAAAAAAGATTGGGGAGTGTTTTTTTGTCTATAAAAAACATAAAAGTATAGTGAGTAATTTTTACCCAGTAAAGAATTGTTGTTTTTATCCAAGTTAATGAATTGTTAGTCTATGGGGGAAAAAGAATAGTATTAAAGATTCGTCAAATTCATTAGATAGTAAGTCGCATATGACTCGATTATTTCCTCAGGAGATTGAACATTTTTGCCCCACTAACCGAGATCTTGCCCGTCTGTTAAGTCACTTTCCCGAAGGGTATTTGTAGAATAATGTATTAATCCGCAGCGATTTGTTCAAAAAACAATCATTAATTGTGTATTTATATTGATTCAAATCGCTTGTTTAGTGCTCAATAATTGCTTGACATTATCCTCATCGTTTTTTTTATGGCATAATAACAATATAGGATACTTAATAAAGGAGATATAGATGAAAGATAAGATTCATCCAAAGTATGAGAAATTAACGGTAACCTGTGCATGTGGTAATACGTTTGAAACTAGTTCAACAAGAGGAAAGATAAACGTAGAAATATGTTCAGCCTGTCACCCTTTTTATACAGGTAAGCAAAAAATTCTTGATACTGCAGGAAGGGTTGAAAAGTTTAATCGTCGATACGGTAAAAAGCAAGGTGAATAGATATTTATCAATGGAGCATTAAGTATATCATATAACTGTTCATCTTCAGGGTTAAGATTTCTAATAATGGGTCATTCGGGGTGGATACTGTCAACCTGTAATTTGGGTAGATGCTAGTTTAAGTACAATAATTCAAACACTTTACTTATCAGTAACTATTCATAAACCGAAACAGTTGTTTAAATGAATGCTATTCTCGACATATTATATTTTATTGAGATTAATTTCCTGCTCCAAGACATAAATCCGTAATTATAGACTCTTTTTACAGTAAATAACCTTTCAGGAATTGCAAATGACTAAATCAGATAAAATTTCTATCGGTGGCCAAGCCGTTATAGAAGGCGTAGTGATGAGAAGCAAAAATACAATAGCGACTGCATTACGTCGAAAAGATAATACTATTGAGATAAAGAGAGAGAGTTTTACGAGTATAACTCAAAAAACACTTTTTTTTAAGCTTCCGGTAATTAGAGGGTTTGTATCTCTTATTGAGGTACTCATTATTGGAGTAAAAACTCTTAATCTATCAGCATCACGTGCTGAGTTAGATATGATCTCCGCACAAGAAAAGATAAAAAGTAAGAAAAGAGAACAGATGGAGTTATTTATTTCATTTTTGGTTGCTTTTGTATTAGCTTTCGGAATATTTACTTATCTGCCATATCAGGTAGCTTATTTAATACGACTTTCAGAAGGATCCCTTTCCTTTAACATATTTACTGGAATAGTTCGAATAATATTCTTCATAACTTATGTGAAGTGCATCAGTTTTTTAAAAGATATTCACCGAGTTTTTGAGTATCACGGTGCTGAACATAAAGCTGTCCATGCTTTTGAAAATAAGGAGGAGATGTTACCTGAATTAGTTGAGAAGTATACGACTATCCATCCACGTTGTGGTACAAGCTTTGTTTTTTTGGTATTACTGGTATCGATAATGTTTTTCTCGATAGTAGATTATTTCGTAGGGATATATTATGGCGTTCCAAATATATTTGTAAGAATCGGCTATCATCTATTATTATTGCCTTTGATATCAGGGGTTTCTTATGAGTTGTTAAAGAAATCTGAAAAGTATATGCAAAATCCAATTGTGAAAATACTGACTTTTCCGGGTATGTTACTACAAAGAATAACAACCCAAACGCCGAGCAAAGATCAACTTGAAGTTGCAATTATAGCCTTATGTACAGCTCTAGATATTCCTTACCCGGAAGCTGATAAGTTAAACATCAGAGAGATTGAGTTATGAAAATATTAGACAGTAAATTAAAAGAATTAGCAGAAGAATATGAAACCCTTAAAGATCAACTTAGTGATATAAGCATTATTAAGGATCAAGATAAATACCGACTTGTCTCTAAAAGATTTAATGAGTTGGACGGAATTATTTCTCTAAATAACGAGATTAAGATTATACAGCACGATATTGATGATAATCGTTCATTAGAAAATAGTGAAAAAGATGAAGAAATGTTGGAACTGATTGCAGATGAATTGCAATCTTTAAACGATGATTTAGCAAAGAAAGAAAAGACATTGATTTCTTTATTACTCCCCAAAGATCCTAATCAGGAGAAAAACTCTATAATTGAGATTAGAGCTGGTACCGGTGGTGAAGAAGCTGCTTTATTTGCTGCAGATTTATTTAGAATGTATAGTTACTATGCAGAAAGAAAGCAGTGGAAACTGACTGTAATTAGTTCTAATCCAACCGGTTTAGGCGGTTATAAGGAGATCGTGTTTAATTTACAGGGTAAAAATGTATATGGAGATATGAGATATGAAAGTGGTGTTCATAGAGTTCAGAGAGTTCCGGACACCGAGTCCAGCGGACGAATTCATACTTCTGCGATAACAGTTGCAGTTTTGCCGGAAGCAGAAGAAATTGATATAGATATCGATTTAAATGATTTAAGAATTGACGTTTACCGCTCTTCAGGATGTGGAGGTCAAAGTGTTAATACCACAGATTCAGCTGTAAGGATTACCCATGTTCCTTCAGGTCTGGTAGTTACTTGTCAGGATGAGAAGTCTCAGATTAAGAATAAGAATAAGGCTATGTCGGTTCTCAGGGCAAAGCTTTTAGATATGGAAATTGCCAAAAAAGAAGCAGAAACAGCCTCTGCCAGAAAAAGTCAAGTAGGGACAGGTGATAGAAGTTCAAAGATTAGAACTTATAATTATGCACAAAATAGAGTTACCGACCATCGAATTAATTTGACATCTTTCCGTTTAGAGCAGATTTTAAACGGTGATTTTGATGAGTTTACCGAAGCCTTAAAACTTATACATAAAAATGAAATGATTGAGGATCGATAAGAGGCTAGAGATAAATATCATAAGTCTAATCTATTGCAAATTCGGTTTGATTACTTAGTTTTTTGGTCTGTATATTTTGGAGGGGAGATAAAAAAAATGTTTGAAGGCTACTATTAGAAAATGGAAATCGTAGCATTAATTGTACTTATATTTTTTTTCTGGTTATCTATGTTTTTTTCCGGTATGGAAACTGGGATGGTGTCAATAGACCGGTTTCGCCTTGAACAAGATGCTAAATCAGATAGACAGAAAAAGAAATTGCTTAAGTTTTTAGAGGATCCTAACAAATTCTTGGGAATAACTTTGATCGGCAATAATGTAGCCATAGTAGTAGTTTCTTCAATATTTGCAATTTATTTTTCTGACAAGCTTCCTTTAAGCCGTTCATTATCTACGCTCAGCTTAGCCGCTATATTGCTTATATTTGCAGAAATAATTCCAAAATCGTACTATCGTGAGAATGCTGATAAGCTAGTTTATAAATATTTCCCACTAATATATACATTCTATATTGTACTGAAACCTTTCGTGGGAATTATTAATTTGATTAGTTCATTCATCGCCAAGGTATTTCGTTTAGATAGTGAGAGTCGCTATAGCTTTCTTACTCGAGAAGAATTATCAATAATATTTGCTGAGTCATCATTTGATGAGAGTATCGAACAACCTCAGCGTGAAATGTTGGAAGATGTGATGGATTTTAATGAGTTAGCAGCTAAAAATGTTATGACACCACGACTGGACATCGTTGCTATCAAAAGTGATACTCCCCTGGATCAGTTAGTCGATTTGGCTCAAGAGGAAGGTTATACGAGATATCCTGTTTACGAAGGAAATGTGGATAATATTATCGGGATTCTTATAATATATGATCTTCTTAAGCCTCATGAAATAAATAACTTAACAGCTAAAGATTTAATCAGAGAAACTCTTTTTGTTCCCGAAACAATCGACATAAATACGTTACTCAAAGAGATGCAACTACACAGGAAGAGTATGGCAATAGTTGTAGATAACTTTGGGGGGACATCAGGCCTAATAACCACTGAGGATATATTGGAGGAATTAGTGGGAGAAATCGAAGACGAATATGACTTTCCTAATAGTGATGATATAAAAGTCAAATATATCAATGATAATACTATAATGGTCAAAGGAGATATTGAAATTGATTATTTAAACGATAAATATAATACTGAACTACCGGAAGGAGATTATGAAACTATTGCCGGACTAGTAATTGAAAGATTAATGAAAATTCCGATTAAAGGTCAAAAAATTGATGTGGGTAATTGGACATTAGAAGTAATTCAGGTATCCAGCACAAAAATAAATCAAATAATGATGAGGAAAATTAAAAAAATCGTTTAGTATGAGACAATGACCGTTTGTCAGGATTTAATAAACATAAAGGAGAAAATTTAGTGTATAAATTATTGGCAGTTGTAATATTATTGAGTAGTATTATTATTGAGTGGCCATTATTAGCAGCAGATATAGAGGTTAATGAAATAGCCTTTCATAGAGCATATCATAATCCGAAAGTGCTTATTGTTTGTTTTAAAAAGGATGATTTTGGGCAAAGAAGCAACAAGATAGATTTTATTATAGAAGATAGTATTGTTATGACAGAATTTGAGAGTTTTAACACAATAGCTCAAAAGCATAAAATAAATAATATCAAGCAGATGCATCCGTTTGTATCTCGTCCTCAGTGGAATGAAGATGGTGTTTATTTACAAAACATTTATCGTATATATTTAGAGAGCAACGATGATATTAACGCTGCAAGGCTGGCTCTTGCCAACGATAAAAATATTATATATGCTGAATTCGAAGCTAAACACTTTTCGCTTTATGAGCCAAATGATGCTCTTTATGATAGACAATGGCATCTTCCAATTATTAATACACCTCAAGCGTGGGACTATGTTAAAGGCAGTGAAGAAGTTGTAGTAGCAATTACGGATACGGGTGGTAAGTGGAACCACCCTGATCTAGCTGATAATATTTGGATTAACGAAGCAGAAATCGAAAATGTGACTATAAATTGGGCGACAGGAGAGATTAAAGGAGGAAATGGCAAAGATGATTCCGGTAACGGTAAAGTCGATGACGTAATCGGTTGGGATTTTTATGATGATAATAATAATCCCTATCAGAATTATCCCGGTAATTCTCATGGTACTCATGTAGCTGGAATAGTCGGAGCAGTTGGGGATAACAAAATCGGTGTTACCGGTGTTGCCATGAATGTTTCTTTGATGATTTGCAAGGGTGCTCCATCCGATGAATCGAGTGATGGGGTAAGCCATGCTTATGAACAGATAATATATGCTGCTGATAGCGGGGCAGACATTATTAACTGCAGCTGGATATCTTATAATAATCAAGGTACTTATGCTAATAATGTGGTTAACTATGCAACAGCTTTAGGGTCTTTGGTTATAGCGGGAGCAGGTAATCTTAACCGTGAGCATACTTCAAATCTACAAGCATATCCATCAGATGCAACAAATTCCCTTTCAGTTGCCGCTACGGATATCAACGATCACAAGGCAAATTTTTCGGACTATGGTGAGCCTATAGGGATATCAGCACCAGGAGTTAATATACTGTCAACATGGCGCAATGACGATTATCACTCAACTAGTGGCACCTCTATGGCTTCTCCGGTTGTGGCTGGTGTTGCGGCATTAGTAAAAACACTGAATCCTAATATGACTCCAGCTCAATTAATGTCAAGATTAGTTGATACTGCTGATTTCATAGATCATCTAAATCCTGATTTTGAAGGTTTATTGGGTTCAGGTCGCGTTAATACTTTTAAAGCGGTCATGTCTGATAAAATACCAAGTCTAAGCGTATTCAACTTTGATATACAAGAACAGTACGGTGATGGAGATGGAGTTCCTAATCCGGGAGAAACCACAGCAATAAATATCAGTTTACTTAATGACCTCGGTTGGAACAGAGCTGTTGATATTTCTGCCAAACTTACTACTGAATATTCGGAAGTCAATATATTAGTAGATACTGTTTTATACCCTAGTGTAGATGGAGGCTCTATTGCATTTAATAACGATGATAATTTTTTATTTGAAACGAATCCTGATTTAAATGATTTGGTAATACCTTTTACACTTCATATTACTTCTAATCAAGACGGTGATTATCCATATCAAACATCAATTGATTTTGAAGTTGAACTTAGTCTTCAAAAAGCGGGATGGCCTTTTCAATTGACTG